>JAJTEK010000115.1 GCA_021299695.1 Pirellula sp.
GGCAAAAACTCCGTCAAGCCTTCGACGATCCCGACCAAAACAGCCACCCAATAATCCGACATGGTCCCTCGTTGCCTTTTCTCTACGGCGTTGTACTGATCGGTCTTGCGATGAAGTTTGCTTGATGCAACGAAAAAAACCCGAACCCATGCAATTTGCATGGGTCCGGGCTCGTTACCGTCAATTTAGCCTGTCTTGGCTCCCATGGATTCATCGGAGCCACAAGCTGGGGTAGGAGCTGCTTGTCATAGGCAGCCCGCCGGCATACTTAAGACGCCCCACCCCTTTGGCTAGTAGAACAAGAATTCACTAAATCACCTCCTTTCGAAACGAGCCAGGCAAAAAACCCCCTGGTTGCCTAGAATCGGGGGTCTTCTGCACGGATGCGCATAGCTACGATGCGTTTCGTAGCACCTAGTGGTATTCTAACCGTCGCATCCTGTGAAAAACAACTCAAATTGAACAATTAACCCCCAATCCTATTAACCCCCAATCCTATGCGGCCCGCTGTCCAAGCCCATCTTCCGCTTAGGTAAATGGCTCAGGTATGACGTCCTACGTCGAACTCCACTGCAAATCGAACTTTTCGTTCCTCGAAGGAGCCTCGCATTCCCATGAGCTTGTCAATCAAGCCCAAATCTATGGCTATAAGGGACTTGCGATCACTGACCGGAACACTCTTTCGGGGATCGTCCGGGCCCATACGGCCGCGAAAGACCATTCGCTCCGGTTTGTTGTCGGCTGCGAACTCCATCCCATCGACGGTCCTGCCCTGGTCGTCTGGCCTTCGAATCGTCAAGGCTACGGCGACCTGTGCAAACTCCTGAGCATCGGTCGACTGCGAGCTCCCAAAGGATCTTGCGAGATCTCCTGGCACGATGTGGCTGGATATTCCAAGCACTGGCTCGGTGGCTTGATCCCCTCAGGGTCTGGCGGCCGTACGGCTCGCATTCTCGAATCGAGCCCACTCGAATCGACCGAGGATCCCTCTTTGCCCGACCGGCTCGAGAGTCCCCTAGAGGTCCCTCCCATCCCGGCTTTCCCTTGGTGCCGAGTTGGTCATGATTTCGACCCCAAGGATTTTAGCAATTGGCTTGCATGGACAGCTCAATTCGGGGAGCTCTTTGAGGATCGCGCGTACGTGATCGGCCATCTGCACATGGAGGCCAACGATCCCGCCAAAATTCCATGGCTCGGCGAGCTGAGCCGACACAGCGGTGTGCCTTGGGTTGCCGCAGGGGGCTCTTTGTACCACCAACCCCAGCGGATGATTTTGCACGATTGCCTTCAAGCCATCGCCACCGGCACGACGATCGATCAGGTCGCTCAGTTCCGACCCTTCAACGCCCAGCGAGCCCTCAGGCCATTGGATCAAATCGAAAAGCTCTATCGCGGCGCACCCGATGCGATCGCAAGGAGTGTCGAAATCGCAGGACGGATCGATTTCAGTCTCGATTGCCTGCGGTACGAATACCCAACGGAGTGGTCTCCCGACGGGATGCGTCCGATCGAGTATCTCAAGAAGCTGACCTGGGAGGGCGCGCAAGGCCGCTACCCCAAGGGAGTTCCTATGCGGGTCGTGGAGATGCTTCGCCATGAAATCAAGCTCATCGAGGACCTCGGCTATGAAGCCTATTTCTTGACGGTCTGGGATCTGGTTCGTTTTGCTCGCTCGCGTGACATTCTATGCCAGGGGCGTGGGTCGGCGGCCAATTCGGCTGTCTGCTTTTGTTTGGGGGTCACCAGTGTCGATCCGAGCCGATACGATCTGCTCTTCGAACGGTTCATCTCCCGCGAGCGGAACGAGGCCCCCGACATCGATATCGATTTCGAGCACCAACGACGCGAAGAGGTCATCCAATACGTCTATGAAAAGTACGGTCGGCATCGAGCCGGGATGACCGCTGCGGTGACGACCTACAGGATCCGATCCGCGACTCGCGAGTGCGCCAAAGCCTTGGGCTTTACCAACGATCGCATCGATAGCTTATCGAAAATCATCGATGGTCGCGCGGGGCTCGAAAATCTAGCGATCCGATGCGAGCAGGTTGGGATCGATCCGACTTCAGACCTAGGCAAACGCTTTTTGTATTTGGTCGAATCGATCTTAGGCTTCCCGCGTCATCTGTCCCAACATACAGGTGGCATGGTCATGACCCAAGGGAACTTATGCGAACTGTGTCCGATCGAGAACGCTTCGATGAGCGGCAGGACGATCATCCAGTGGGACAAAGACGATTTGGATGAACTCGGAATCCTCAAAGTCGATTGCTTGGCATTGGGAATGCTCTCAGCGATCCACCGAAGCTTTGATTTGCTCGAAGAGCACCATCAACGCGCCTTGACCCTATCGACGATCCCTGCCGAGGACCCGAGCGTCTACGACATGATCTGCAAAGCCGATACGCTCGGGGTTTTTCAAATCGAAAGCCGAGCTCAGATGAGCATGCTCCCGAGACTTCGGCCTCGGTGTTTTTATGATTTGGTCATCGAAGTTGCCATCGTCCGACCAGGCCCCATCCAAGGGAATATGGTCCACCCCTATTTGACGGCCCGGCAGACCGGCAAACAGCCCCCTTATCCGAATGAGCAGATCGCTCAGGTCCTTCGCAAAACCATGGGCGTCCCGATCTTCCAGGAGCAGGCCATGCGGCTTGCGGTCGTTGCGGCAGGATTCACCCCCGGCGAGGCCGACCAACTTCGCCGCGCCATGGCCGCTTGGCGTCGCCCCGGAGTGATCGATCAATTTCGAAGGAAACTACTCGAAGGCATGCGCTCTAATGGCCTCGACGAATCGTTTGCCGAAACGGTATTCAATCAGATACGGGGATTCGGAGAATATGGGTTTCCCGAATCGCATGCGGCTAGCTTTGCGCTCCTTGTGTACGCTTCGTGCTGGATCAAGCATCATCACCCCGAGGTTTTCTGCTGCGCGATGCTCAACAGCCAGCCGCTGGGGTTCTATACCCCGGCCCAACTCATCGCCGACGCCCAACGCCACGGCGTTCAGGTCGCTCCTGTCGATCTCAACGCCAGCGACTTCGAATGTACCTTGGAGCCCGATGCAAACGGATTTCGCGTCCGTTTGGGGCTGTGCATGATTCGGGGGTTGCACGAAAACGATGGGCTAGCGATCGCGGCCCAACGCCGTGCCCATGGGGCATTCAGGGACCAGAGTCAACTCGTCCAACGCTGTCGCTTGGGTCAAGCCGTCTTGGCGATCCTTGCCGACAGCGGGGCGATGGCTTCGCTCTCCGGCAATCGCAGAGCCGCCTATTGGCAAGCCTTAGGCCAGGACAAATCGTACACCTCCTTGCCTTTGCTCGAAGCTGCCGGCGTGGATATCGACGAGCCGATCCCCGAGTCGCTCGTGGCGATGGATCCGGCCCAGGAGGTCGCCGCAGACTACGCCACGACCGGGCTTTCCTTACGAGGCCACCCTATGCAATTCCACCGAGAGAAACTCCGTGGCCATCGCGTGCGATCCGCCGCAGAACTCTCGGATCTCAAGCACGGGCAACTCGTTCGCGTCGCAGGTTTGATTGTGCTCAGGCAGCGTCCAGGGACCGCCAAGGGGATCACGTTTGTGACCATGGAGGACGAGACCGGCAGCATCAACTTGGTGGTCCGCCCTAAGACCTGGGAGTCTCATTACTTGGTCTGCAAGCAGTCCAATGCATGGCTGGTTCACGGAACGCTTGAGAGCCGGCAGGGAGTCATCCACGTCCTGGTGAGCTTGATCGAAGACCTCAGCAATTCGATCGGTCCATTGGAGATCCCCTCACGGGACTTTCGTTAAGCACCCCAGGCATCAGGCATCAGGCATCAGGCATCAGGCAGCAGGCTTTAGGCCAATACCGTCAAATCGGAACATTGATGAGGTTGCATTTCCTGGTAATCGGCAAATGATAGCGGAGCAGCGCAAGCTGCCCGGTGAGTCTAAATATCCTTTGGTTTCCTGAGTGTTCGAGCGTGAAACACGACACTTGACCCTTCACCGGAGGGCTTGCGCCCAACCGCTTTCAAAAACCCCTCGGCATGCGCCGAAAACACTCAAATCCAATCTTTCCTAAAAGGATCCAAATGTCGATTTGACGGTATTGGGCTTTAGGCTTCAGCCGCCGGCATGGCGAAGTATCGCATCGATCGGTACATCTTTGACCGTCTCGACGTGCCCCAAGCGACTCGGCAGAATGAGCCGTAGTTGGCCGTGGGATGTCTTTTTGTCGAGCATCATCGCTTGGACCATCGACTCAGGTGCGATGGGATTATGCCGGTTCGATAGGCTTGTAGGGAGTCCGAACGCTTGGAGCAATTCGGTTTGTCGGGCCAGTTCGTGCTCTGTCCATCGATGGAGCTCGACGGCCAAGTGGCCGGCCATGGTCATTCCTATTGAGATCGCTTCACCGTGAAGGTAGGTCCCGTATTGGGCTAATGCTTCGATCGCATGGCCAAAGGTATGTCCGTAGTTGAGGATAGCGCGAAGACCGCTCGTCTCGTGTTCGTCGGCCGAGACGACTTGAGCTTTGAGCTCGCAACATCGGCCGACAAGGTATTCCAAAGCTTGGACGTCGCGATCGAGAATCGATTGGGTATTGGCCTCTAACCAGCCGAAGAAGTCTGAGTCCATGATCACGCCGTACTTGACGACTTCGGCCAAGCCGCTTTTGAATTCGCGTTCGGGCAGCGAGTCGAGTGATCGCAAGTCGATCCAAACCATGGACGGTTGCCAGAACGCGCCGATGACGTTCTTGGCCTGCGGCAGGTTGATTCCGGTTTTTCCCCCGACGCTGCTATCGACCATCGAAAGGAGCGTCGTCGGGACCTGGAGCAATCGAACCCCCCTGTTCCACGACGCGGCCAAAAAACCAGCCAGATCGCCGACGACTCCCCCACCGACTGCGACGATCACCGCTTGACGGTCGGCGCGGAGCAAGGCCATTTGTTGCCAAAGGCGTTCGAGCTGCTCAACGGACTTGCTCGCCTCACCGCTGGGGATTTCGACCAACGCGGTCAATCCACTGCCCGTGAGCGATTCGCGAATTTTAAGTGCGATTGGTAAGATGTTTCGGTCGGCAATTAGGATGAAACTAGAGGCTCCGGAGCAAACCTTATCAACGGCCAAACTCAGCTCGGTCGCTTCGGGTACTCCGATGTGGATCGGATAAGCCCTTGAGTTCAAGGGAACGCAGATAGATCGCATAGGTCAGGGGGCTTTTTAGATTCGTGGTTCCGATTTGTTGACCGCAAGCACGACGTTCGAATGGCAAAGGTAGTCGTGAAGGGCTTTGCGTCGTCCGAGCAGAAATAGGGCGATGGAGTTTAGCCCGAGGACTCCGATTAGGGAATATTCGATCCCTTTGGAGACCGAGACCGACTGCAAGGAAATGTACAGGGCAAGTGGAAAGAGCCACGCAAAAGCGTTCCTGAGGACCTCGCGTGGGACGAGCTGCTCGCGTCTAGGGGGAAGGCCGTGCTCTTCGACGATTCGGAGTTGGAAAAGATATCTACCCAATGAGGGCCAACCGCGGTAGATCAGCAATAGGTACAAGGCCGGCACGATGAGCGAAGCAAATGCGATGATCGGGATGAGCAATTGACTGCTTTCGGCTTGGAAGGCTTGGAGGCCAAAGATCGAGATTGCAAACGGGGCCATGGCGCCCAGCAAACAGGCTTGGTCGACCGAATAAGCCATCAGGCGAGGTGCAAAACCGGCTGCGGTGGTGCTCACCGGCGCGATGGCTCTCAGTGCATCGAGCAATTCGTCGTAGTTTGCGTAACGCTCTTGAGGGGTCCTTGCTAGCAGACGTTGGAGGACATTCTTGAACTCGCTCGGCAGCGTCTTGGGCCAGGGGTTGGGGAAGCTGATCTCTGCGGCCATGAGGGATTCGAGCTTTGCCATAAGCGATTCACCTTGGATTTGCACAGGAAGCCTTCCGAAAGCCATTTCGAAGAGCGTCACGCCCAAGGCATACATGTCGGTTTGGATGCTGTAGGGACCACCGCGGAGGAGCTCGGGTGCAACATACGAGGGGGTCCCGGCCAGCGAGCTACCCAACTTGGATCCATCGGTGTTTTGTACCCGGGCCAATCCAAAGTCGGAAATTTTCACACGGCCTTCGCCAGCGAGGATCAAGTTAGCGGGTTTGATATCGGCATGGATCAGGTCGAAGATCGTCGCATGCTTGAGTGCTGAGGCCACTTGAATCCCGTATTCGATCGTCTCGGGATAAGGGATTGCGCCTTGACGTCGAATGCGTTCGGCGAGCGTCGGGCCCGGAAGCAGCTCCATCGCTAGGAACGGCTCCTCGTTTTGGCGACCGACATAGTAGATGGTCACCACGTGCGGGTGATTGAGTCGGGCTTGTGCGACGGCCTCTCGCAGCATGGGATCGACCTGCTCGGAACTGCTCTGGCTTTTGCTCCGCATGACCTTGACGGCGACGTAGCGCTGCAACGAGGTATCCAAAGCGCGATAAACAGCCCCCATACCACCTTGACCAAGCTGTTTTTCAAGTTTGAAGTGACCGAAGACATGATCGGTCATCGCGTCGATGGGGTCTAAATCGACCTCGCAATCCCGAGGCGAACCTTGCAGACTCGATAAACTTACCGTCGCTTCGTATGCATCCTGGAGCGCTTCGCCCAAGACGCGTCGATAGCAAAAGGGGCACTGGCCTCCACGCTGAGGTTCCACGACGTACTCGTAACCGCAGACGCAGTGGTAGACATGGTCTTTGACGACCGGTAAGTGAACTTCAGAATCATCGTCTAAGGGGTTCTGTTGCATAGGTTGGGTTCTGCGTGGTGGATCAGTATACACAAACTCGTTTTTTTTCGCAGATCCTCCGCAGGGTAGATCGATCCGATAAACTACTCAAAAGAGCTGGTTTTTTCGTCCTTTTTTCAGTGGGTTTTTCATGACAAGCTCCCGAGAGGCTTTTTCGATGGATTGGATCCCGTTGCCCGAAGATCATCCGACACCTTCGTTGGTTGTCGATGCCCTTAGCGTCGAGCGAAATCTCACCCGCATGCAGCGGTACTGCGATGAGCACCAGTTGAGCTTGCGGCCCCATACGAAAACCCACAAATCGATACGTATGGCAAAGCGTCAAATCGCATTCGGTGCCAACGGTTTAACGGTCGCCAAGGTCGGGGAGGCCGAGCGAATGTCGGAAGCTAGCAGGGACCTGTTTCTGGCCTATCCGGCCATTGGAGCAGGGCGTTTGCAGCGGTTGGGAAACTTGCTCAGAGCCTTTGCCGAGGAATCCCATAGCTCGGGAACCCCTGGGAGAATCGCCGTTGGGATCGATTCTCTCGAAGCCGCCGAGCGGATCGCGCAGACGGCTCGCAACGTCGGGCTGCCCGTAGGAATCATGGTCGACCTGGATGTTGGGTTTCACCGCACCGGAGTCGAATCCAGTTCCCAAGCTGTCGAACTGTGCGCTTGGGTCTCCAAGCAGTCTGGATTGGAATTTCGTGGCTTGATGCCGAGGCCTGGGGTCAGTACCACGATGCGATCGCCGGTGTTGTCGATCGCTTGAGAGCCCTTGGGATCGACGTTCCGGTCATCTCCGGCGGATCCACTCCGACGGCCAAAGAATCCCATCGGAATCCTATTCTGAACGAAATCCGACCAGGAACGTATATCTATAACGATTGGAACGAAGTCGCCTTGGGAGTCGCCAGTATCGACGATTGCGCCGCTCGCGTCGTGGCGACGGTCGTAAGCGTACCGTCCAGAAACAAGTTCATCCTCGATGCAGGGAGCAAAACCCTCTCGAGCGATCGCCACTGCGTAGAGCCCGAATCGGGCTTTGGAAAAGTCGTCGACTATCCGGATGCCAAGGTTTCGCGTCTGAGCGAGGAGCATGGAGAAGTGATATTTCCAGAAACCTACGCAGGCCCTCGGCCCAAGGTCGCAGACCGCGTTTGGATCATCCCCAACCATATCTGCGTGTGTGTTAACTTGCAAAACTCCTTTTTCCTTTACCGACAAGACAATCCAGAACACGGCGGGCTTGAAGAACTCGCCGTCGACGCAAGAGGAATGCTGGTCTGAAATGAAAGTCTCCATTCTTGTACCGGCTTATAACGAACAGTCGACCATCGTCCCGGTCCTGCGAAAACTCTTGGATGTCCCATTTTCCAACCAATTTACCGTCGATAAGGAAATCCTCGTCGTCGACGACGGGTCGACCGATCAGACATGCCAGAGAGTCGAAGAGTTCCTCGCGAACAACCCAGCCGACCAAGACAAAATCCGTCTGATTCGCCAACCAAAAAACGCTGGGAAAACCGCTGCGATCGCAAAGGCCATTCGCAGCGCGACCGGGGATGTGATGATCATCCAAGATGCGGATTTGGAATACGACCCGCGTGAGATACCAGGCGTTTTGTATCCCATCTTCGAGAATTGGGCCGATGTGGTCTACGGAAGTCGCTTCTTGGTCAAGAAAGCGTCCCGAGTTCTCTATTTTTATCACTATGTCGCGAACAAATTCCTCACGCTGCTAAGCAACGTCCTGACCAACCGAAACATGTCCGATATCGAGACTTGCTACAAGGCGTTTCGAAGAGAGGTCATCGAGCCGTTGGAACTGACTAGCAAAGGATTTGGAATGGAGGTCGAAATCACCGCCATGGTCTGCAAGACCCGCGCACGGACCTACGAAGTCCCAATCTCCTACTACGGCCGAACGTACGAAGATGGGAAGAAAATCGGTGTGCGTGACGGAATCGCTGCGATCTGGTATATCCTATATTACAACTTGATCCATCCGTGGACCCAAGCCGGTCAAAACTACATCCAGACCGTCAATAATTCGCTCAAAGCCGTGCATGCCAAGGAGCAACTCGGTGAATTGAGTTCGCCCGGGACCCGGAAATCCTAACCGCATTTGTATCTGCAACCATGAAGTTTGAATTCTGCCGAGAAGACTGGGTCCACAAGCCTAGCGATGTTCTTGTAGTCGCCCTAGACGACGACTGGGCTCAACGCTCGGAGTTCCAATCGCTCGACCAAGCGAGCTCGGGTTGGTTTCGACGCGTCATGCAAAGCGGTGAAGTATCGACCAAACCGAATAAGGTCTCTATGCTCATCGCGCCGACAGGAATCCCCGCAGGGGTTCTGTGTATCGTCGGTACGGGCCATACAAGTCAATCGGCGTGCAATACCTACTTTCGCGCAGCGGGTGCAGCGATGAAGGCCCTTGCCTCCAAACAGCGAGCCACGGTTCGCTTTGTCGGATTCGGCAACTCTCCCCTGGAAATCCGTGCCGCCATCGCAGGTGCCCTCGTCGGCTCCCAAGGCCAAGACCTCTACAAGAGCGAGAAAAGTACCTTCGCCCCAGAAATCGTCGAGTGGACCGGAAGCAATGATGCCCAAATCCGAGCGGGCGAAATCATCGGTGAATCGGTCAATCTAGCCCGACTGATGGTCAACCAACCCCCGAATCGCATGTACCCAGAAACCTTCACCGATCAAGCCATCGAGGTGGCCAACGATGCGGGCTTCTCGATCGAAGTATGGGACAAACAACGACTTATCGAGGAACGTTGCCAAGCACTTCTGGCCGTCGCAAGGGGCTCGCTTCGCGAACCACGATTGCTGATCCTGCGTTACCGCGGTGCTCCTCCAGACTCCGAACCCCTGGCCCTGGTCGGCAAAGGAGTCACGTTCGACTCCGGCGGATATTCGCTTAAGCCCACCGATGGAATGCTGACGATGAAGTGCGACATGGCAGGCGCAGCGACAGTCCTTGCCATCTTCAATGCAATCGCCAAACTCAATGTCCGAAGGAATGTTGTCGGTGTGCTAGGATTGGTCGAAAACCTCGTCTCCGGGGATGCCTTCAAACTCGGCGATGTCCTGACGGCTCGAAGTGGTAAAACCATCGAAATCCACAACACCGATGCCGAAGGCCGATTGGTCCTGGCCGATTGCTTGGATGTCGCTCTAGGAGAGAAACCTGCGCAAATCATCGACTTTGCAACCCTCACTGGCGCCTGCGTCGTGGCCCTGGGGAACGATGTGGCCGGACTCATGAGCAATCAGACGCAGTTCCAAGTCGACGTCCAATCGTTCACCGAAAAATGCGGCGAGTACACTTGGCCACTACCCATGCACTCGTTCTACAGCGAGCAGATCGCTGGAAAAGTTGCCGACATCAAGAACGTCGGCGAGGGACGCTGGGGTGGAGCCATCACCGCTGCTAAATTCCTCGAGGAATTCGTCCAAGCCAAACCTTGGGTCCACCTGGATATTGCAGGCCCGGCGTTCTTGGACTCGGCCAAGCCTTGGTGCGACGCCGGTGGGACCGGCTTTCTGGTACGCTCCTTTGCCGAATGGCTCTTGGCATGAGCATCGACCCTGCCGATGACGACCTCCGCGGCCAGGAGCAAGACCTAGACCGACAAGGCCCAATTTGGAGGCAATATCACGAACTGGCCGAACTGGCAGGCTCTCTAGCCCACGAGATCAAGAATCCACTCTCGGTCATCCACATGAACGCCGACCTGCTCAGTGAGGAGCTCGACGAGAGTCAGTGGCCAGGAAAACGCCGCGCTATCTCCAAAGTCGACATGATCAAACAACAGTGCCACCGAATGGAAAACCTCCTCAGGGATTTCCTGAAATTCGCGAGGATGCAGGACATGGAACTGACCCTCGGCTCACTAAACGAACAAATCACCTCGGTACTGAATCTCTTTCAACCCCAAGCCGACAAACAAGGGGTCCGACTCGAACGGTTCCTAGACTCCGATCTACCCAACATCCGACTCAACGGAGGCTCACTCCAGGCAGCTTTGATCAACCTAGTGAAAAATTCGCTCGAGGCGATGCCCGATGGGGGAGAACTCCTGGTCCGAACCTATGTCATCCCAAGCGGCGTGGCTATCGACATGATCGACTCCGGGTGCGGCATGGACGAAACGACCGCGATGCGAATGTTCGAACCGTTCTACTCGACAAAAGCCGAAGGCTCCGGGCTTGGACTGCCCACCACACGCAAAATCCTTGAAGCCCACGGAGGACGCATTAGCGTCCAGAGCGAAGTCGGCCGAGGCACGAAATTTGTCCTCGAGTTCCCCACGCCCATGCGGATCGCTTAGTCTCGCCCCGCAATCCCACGCACCATCCACAAAATCGGACTGGCTCGGTTCGATTCGTCGACCAATCGCTCGATGCGATAGCGGCTTGCTCTTTGAGCAATCCATCCCTCGATAGCCTGGCTCTCCTCCAAACCCGATGGATGACCTACATACGAAAGGATCGAGATCAATCCGCAAGGAGCCAAAAGGGACTCCAGGGTATCCAATGCCCTCAAGGTTGTCGGTGCTTGCGTTACGACCGACTTGTCGGAAAAAGGCAAATACCCGAGATTGAACATCGCGCAGGAGACTCTGCCTCGATGCTCTAACGGTACATGATCTGCGATGTTCGCATGATCTGCATGGATGCACCGAACCACAGTTGCATAACCCGCCTGGGAAACCCGTAAAGCCGTTCTTGCAATCGCATCGGCTTGCAAATCCAACGCGTAGACGGTCCCTTGCATTCCAACGCATTGAGCCAGAAATAGCGTGTCCAATCCATTCCCCGCCGTCATGTCGATCGCGACCGAACCCGGATCGATCGACTCGCGACATCGCCTCTGTGCTTCCATCGTAAAGTGCATCGTCGGTTTTTTTTAACTCTCTACGCCACGCGGATAGGAACCAAGCACATCGAGCCTAAGCGATCGCTCAACAAGTGCACCGATCGCATCGACCATGGGAGCCTCATCTCGGTGCCCCTCGATCTCCACGAAAAAGTAATACTCGTTCGGAGATCCTGGAACCGGTAACGACTCGATCCATGTCAAGTTGATACCGCTATCCCTGAAGATCAGCATCGCATCGGCCAGGGCTCCTGGTTGATGCGGTACCTGAAACAGAAGCGCCGTTTTGTCACGGCCAGTAATCGCCGGTTGATCCTTGCCGATGATCGCAAAACGGGTCGCATTGTTCGGATCGTCTTCGATCGATTCGCAGACGATCGGCAATGCATACTCCAAGGATGCCTCGAGCGAGGCGATCGCCGCTGCCCCCGGCTCCTGCTTGGCAATCCTTGCCGCATGGGTTGTGCTGGCGACCTCAACTCTCTGGGCCTCGGGCAGATGCTCCGAGAGCCATCGACGGCACTGCGAGAGGGCCTGCGGCTTGCTGTAAACCTTGCGTATCGACAATCGGTCCGAAACCGAGAGCAGGTTATGGTGGATCGGCAAGAGAACCTCGCCACAGATCTGAAGCGGACGCTTGATGAAATTGAACATCGTGTCGACGATCCGTCCGTCGGTGCTGTTCTCGATCGGAACCACACCGTATCGCGACTGCCCCCGATGGACTTCTTCAAAAACCGCAGAAATTGTGCCGACTGGGCATAGCAACTGAGAGTCCCCAAAGTACTTTCGGGCCGCCGAATGGCTATACGAATGCTCAGGACCCAGATAAGCCACCCCCTGGGGCTCTCTCCCCTTAAGCAGTGCCTCGAGCCGGATAGGATCAAGCTGTGCTCTCAGGGTAAGACGCTCTTCGATCAGGCGTGCTATCTCGATTTGGATCTGTCCGAGTCGCTGGCAAATCTCCTCTTCGGAGGGCGGAGAGCTTGGCATTTTCGATTCGATTTCCTGTCAAATTGACGGTAAGACCGCCAGCCATCGCCGGGACTTCAGCAACCCGGGTGGCTGCAAACGCCCGAGATTTTAACGTAAACCCTTGATTTGGATAGGTTTAAGACCCCTGCTTGCGCTTCTTAGAGGCTTTGGCACAAAGATTGCTCTAAACTTGTTTCATTCGCCGGACCGGCCACCCGGAACCGGCGGTTTGCGAAAAACACTATCATTCTATTGAACAACGCGTTGAGGGAGAACTACACCATGGCATCTGGCGAAAAGATCATCGGTATCGATTTGGGAACCACCAACTCGGTGGTCGCTGTCATGGAAGGCTCTGAGGTCAAGGTCATTCCCAATGCCGAAGGGAACCGACTGACACCTAGCGTCGTTGCGTTCAATGACAAAAGCGAAACCATCGTCGGTGAGCCCGCTCGCCGCCAAGCGGTAACCAACCCGCGTCGCACGGTCTACTCGGTCAAGCGTTTTATGGGCCGCCGACACTCGGAAGTCGAGTCCGAAGAAAAGATCGTCCCTTACCAAGTTGTCGGAGGGGCCAACGAGTACGTTAAAGTCCAAATCGGTGACCAACAATTCACTCCGCAAGAGATTTCGGCAAAGGTCTTGCGCAAGCTCAAAGAGGCTGCCGAATCCTATCTCGGACATCGCGTCAGCAAGGCCGTGATTACAGTCCCGGCCTACTTCAACGACGCTCAGCGGCAAGCCACCAAAGATGCGGGCCAAATCGCAGGCTTGGAAGTCGCGCGAATTATCAATGAACCGACGGCTGCGGCCCTGGCCTACGGACTCGACAAAAGCAAAGACCAGAAAATCGTTGTTTTCGACCTCGGAGGCGGTACCTTCGACGTCTCGGTTCTTGAAGTCGCCCATAACAACGATGGGGAATCAGGCGGCAAGATTTTCGAAGTCATCAGCACCAAACCACGTCGCGGCGATGTTCCAACGCGACAATGGCATCGATCTGCGCAAAGATCCTATGTCCCTCCAACGCCTTCAAGAAGCTTGCGAAAAAGCCAAGAAGGAACTCAGCACCCTTCCCCAGACCGACATCAACCTGCCGTTTATCACTGCGGATGCATCCGGTCCTAAGCACTTGCTCACAACCATCACCCGCAGTACCTTCGAAGGCCTGATCGATCCGATGATCGACCGATGCCGCCAACCGGTCCTACAGGCTCTCAAAGATGCCAAACTGAGTGCCTCCGAGATCGACGAAGTCGTCCTGGTCGGCGGTTCAACCCGCGTCCCGAAGGTCCGCGAATTGGTCAAGGAAATTTTCGGCAAGGAACCTCACCAAGGGGTCAATGCGGACGAAGTTGTCGCAGTCGGTGCGGCTATCCAGGGTAGTGTCCTCTCGGGTGAACGCAAAGACGTTCTTCTCTTGGACGTCACCCCGCTGACCCTCGGGATCGAAACCGAAGGTGGAATCCTCACGGCCTTGATCGAACGGAATACCACCATCCCCGTTGAGAAAAAACAAACCTTCTCGACGGCTGCCGATAACCAAACGGCCGTTACAGTTAGCGTTTTCCAAGGCGAACGCAAGATGGCCATCCACAACCGTGTCCTCGGCCAATTCAACTTGGAAGGGATCGATGCTGCCCCACGAGGTGTCCCGCAAATCGAGGTCAAATTCGATATCGACCAAAACGGGATCCTGAATGTCTCGGCCAAGGATCTCAAGTCCGGCAAACAGGCCAGTGTCAAGATCGAGCAATCGAGCGGTCTGAGCAAAGATGAAATCGAACGCATGAGGCGCGATGCGGAATCGCATGCCGATGAAGACCGAAAGCAAGTCGAACTGGCCGAAGCTCGCAACCGCGCCGAGAATACCATCCACTCGTTGGAAAAGGCGATCAAAGACCAAGGCGATAAACTCGCTGTGTCCGACCGTGAGCCTCTCGAAGCGGCCATCAGCAAACTGCGAGATGCCCTCAAACAAAACGAAGTCGAAGCGATCAAGCTCGCCACGGCCGAACTCGAACAAACTGCCAACGCCTTCCGTTCCGCGTTTGCTTCTTCACCTCAACAAGCCCAAACCGAAACCCCAGATTCCAAGGGATCCAACGACGACGCGATCGACGCGGAGTTTGAGGTCAAAAACTAAAGAGTCTGGCAAGGAATTTGTACATGATTTCCTGGACACCGCTCCTTGCCACCCTCATTGTCTGCCTCGGCATACTAACCCCATCGAGCATGGCCCAAGATTCCCGCAAGGCTTCTTGGGCCTCGAAGACCGTCAAGATCGACGCGATCGAATTCTCGATCCCCGAATCGTGCTCGATCGAAAAAGTCTCCGACGATGCACTGTGCACTTGGCCGATCGTCGGGGCTTTTGCCCCCGATGGCTCCCTGGTCGTCGCCGAATCGGTCTGGAACCTCCAAAACAAACAGACCGTCCAAGAGCAACTCATCTCTCGTCCGCACCGACTCGTTCGACTTCGAGATTCCAACAACGATGGGAAATTCGATAGCCGACAAGTCATCGCCGATCAACTGAGCTTTCCCGAAGGTATCCTCTGCATCGGCAACGATATCCTTCTGACTGCACCGCCTCAAATATGGAAACTCTCAGACCTCAATGGCGATGGAGTTTGCGAGGACCGTCAAATCTGGTTCGATGGTACAACCCTAACTGGATGCGCCAATGATCTTCATGGTCCATGGCTAGGTCCCGATGGTTGGATCTACTGGACCAAATCCGCTTTCGCAGAACAAACCCACGAAATCCTTCCTGGAAAAGTCCGCGTCGAGAAAACCTGGACCAGCAAGGCTTCCCACCTGTACCGACGGCACCCTCAAGGTGGCCCAATCGATCCTGTCATGACCGGTGGCATGGACAACCTGGTCGATGTGGCTTGGCTCCCAAACGGCGATCGATTCTTTTGCGCCACGTTCTTGCACCATCCCCGCAACGGTTTTCGCGATGGAATCGGTGCTGCGACCTATGGCTCGATTTTCGGCAAGCCGCATGCGGTCCTCGACGGACACCCTCGGACCGGCAAGTTGATGGACCCAACGGCGGAGCTCGGTCCTGCGGCACCCGCTGGGCTGATGTTCCTCGGGGCCCTCTCGCCGAACTTGGCCTTACCTCCGATCGGTGCACCCGGGCTTAACGTTGCGCCCGGGCCGCCCTCGAGCGGTATCAAGACCGACGAGCTAGGCTTCTTGCTTTGCGCTCAATTCAACCTGCATCAAATCAGCCTTCACCGTCTGACACAGCGCAGCGACCAAGCCCATTATCGAGCCGAGTCGTTCCCCTTGGTCTCCTCGAATCGAATCGACTTCCATCCGGTCGATCTTCTTCTCGATACCGACGGCTCGATTTTGATCGTCGATACCGGTGGATGGTACGATCTGTGTTGCCCAAGCTCGGGCACAGACCAGCGAGTGGCAAGCGGCGGAATCTACCGACTCCGTGGTCTTACCAGCAGCGATGTCCTTTCCAAAAATGAAATCCAGCTCAGCGAGCAAAAACGGCTTGGAAATCTTACGAACCGATCGATTGATTACGTCCGCTCCGACGACTCCCAACGCCCGGCGTTAGAAGAGCAATACCATCGCCTTGTGCTCGACTCGATGCATGACCAATCGCCATCAGTCGTTATTCTCGCATGCCATCTGGCTTCTCTTGACCGTTTGCAAGCGAGTCGCAAACGCGCTTCGGAACTGTTGGTGTCCTCAAACGCTTCGCTGCGCCGAAGCGGTGCAGAGGTTTTGGGACGAATCGGTATCCAAGGCGAACTTCCTGAAATTCTCACGCAAATCCGCATGGCCAAAAACGATAGGACCCTCTCGCATTCTCTGATTTACGCATTGATCGAAGGGGCCAGCGACGAGGACCTTTTAAAGTCGCTCCAGGCATCAGCCCAAGCCGATCCAGCAGGCCCATCGACGACCGCTTTGGTTCGTGTTCTGGAGCATCGGAACCGACTCTCCCTAGAGCACGCAAACCTCATACTCCAAATCGCTCTGGCTCAAGACCAAGACACATCCGAATTCGGACTCCAGGTCCTCGAAGCCCATCCGCAGTGGATCGACGCAATCCTCTTGGCGATCGATAAATCCTCGGGTACCCCTAGCGAGCTCCCTAGCGATGCGACCTTGGCTCTTGTGGCACGGTGGTCGGACAACCCACAAGTCGCCCAGTGGGCTTGTGAACACCTGCTTATGGCACCCTCAAGTGCCACCGCAATTCTCTCGAAACTCGGAAACCGACCCGTCCCGCAGTCCTGGATCCAACCGCTTGCCAAGCAACTCAAGGAAAGTTCGCCTGACGAGCTTTCCCGATGGCAATCGGCACTGCTCGGTCGCACCTGGAAAGGGGATTTCTCGGCGATGCAGCAAGCCCTGAGCGATCTGCTCCCAAGGGTCGAATCGAACCCAAACTCCGACACAAAACAATTGCGATGGCTCAACTGGGCCGCACTCATGCCCCCTGGATCCGAGTTGCCAGAAGTCCTGGAACTAGAGGTTCTTCAAATTGCCCTTGCAGATCCCACCGTCCCTGCGGATCCCTCTATTGGGGATTCCGAACTTCGAGAACGAAGGAATGTCGCTTGGAAAATCCTCTCGAACCTCCGACTCCGATCCGATCGATCACGCGACTGGATCCTCGAGCACCTGACCAACGCAGGTCCTTTGGAACTTCCTGTTGCTATCGAATCTTATTTGCAAGAAAGCACAGTCGCCCAAGACGCTGCGCTGCTCGAGGCATTGCAAGGGCTTAGAACCGCGAAGACCCTTTCGCCCGAATCCATCCTGAGGAAACTCAAAAACCGCTCGCCTGACATCCAAAAGACCTGGAAAGAGGCGCTCGAAACCTGGACCCGGCCAGACCCCGAGATTCGCAGCAAAGTCGACCATTGGATGAGCCAATTGAAACCCGGCGATCCCAACCAAGGCTACCATGTCTTTCGATCCACCAAAGCCACATGCAGCGCTTGCCATCAGGTCGGTTACGTAGGAGGCAACCTCGGACCGGTCCTGAGCAAGATCGGCCAATCGCGTTCAAGACGCGATCTGCTCGAAGCGATTCTCTTCCCTAGCGCGAGACTCGAACAAGCCTACCGCAGCACCAAAGTGCTACTGAGCGACGGCGAAATCGTCCAAGGACTTCTTGTGTCGGAATCCCCCAAGGAAATGGTCCTCCAAGTCACTGCAGACCTCCGCCGATCGATTCCGACGGCCGATATCGATCGACTCGAAGCGAGCAACGTTTCGATCATGCCTTCGGGATTGGAAAACCAAATGACCATCGAGGAACTCTCGGATCTGATCGCGTTTCTGGAGAACGCAAAGTAACAACCCCATCGCGCTGCGTTGGCTAGGCTGGTATGGCTAGTTTGTGCACTCAATACCCAGTCGCTTCATCTTTTTGTAGAGGGTCGTTCGGTTGATTCCCAGTCGCTGGGCCGTCGCATTGCGATTCCAACCATGGGCTCGAAGGGCACCTAACAAAATGGCTTTTTCAGGGATCCCTAACGCTTCGTCCAGGTCCTTGTACTGCTCCGACCATGCAGGCGCACGTCCATGAGCGCTCTCCGACTCGATGTCGAGCGCTCGATGAGCACTAGCAAACCCCGAGCGATCAAACCCCGGGCGATCAAATCCCGAGAACGGCTTGGAAAGAAGTCTCTCGATATCCTCGGTTTGGATGATCTGGCCTAGGCAGACCAAAACAGCTCTCTGGATGGTGTTCTCAAGTTCTCGAACATTGCCTGGCCAAGGGTATTGTTTCATCGCACGATAAGCCCCTGGGCTAAAACCCTCAACTTGACGATCAAACTCCTGACATGCTTGAGCCAAAAAACCATCGGCGAGCTCTCCGACGTCCTCGAGCCTCTCACGAAGTGGCGGTAGTGCGATCGGAACGACATGAATCCGATAAAAAAGATCCTGACGAAATCGACCTGCTGAAACGGCTTGCTCAAGATCCTCGTTGGTAGCGAAAATCATCCTCGCATCGGTCCGAACGGTTTCATTGCTTCCGAGCGCTTCGAAGGACCTCTCCTGGAGCACTCGCAATAGCCGTACTTGCATCGCCGCAGAGGCCGTAGCGATCTCATCGAGAAATAAAGTTCCTCCTTGTGCGTACTGAAACTTGCCAAGCTTCGAGTGGATCGCCCCGGTGAATGCACCTGCGGTATGGCCGAAAAGCTCGCTCTCGAGCAACGCCTCAGGGATCGCACCGCAGGCCACCTCGACAAACGGACCAACTCGGCGATCGGACAACCCATGGACGGTTCTGGCCAACTTGCTCTTTCCCGTTCCCGGTTCGCCTGTGATCAAAATACTGGCTTTGGAATCCGCGACGCGTCCGATCAGCTCGAAAATCTCTCGCATCTTGCCACCCGACCCAAACCAGCCATCGGATAGCCCCGAGGAATTTTTGGGGATGGGAGCCAAACGCGTCGAGGCCTGCGGGCCGCAACGCGAAAGGCCAGTCTCCTGCCGATCGCCTTGGGCTGTGCGTTGGCCCCGCAACAAAACGTCGAAAGTCGATGTCAAGAACTGGTCATCTAGGGGTTTGCGCAAAACCTGATGTGCACCTGCCTCCAAAGCCAGGACCTCCAAGCGGGCCGTCGCGTATCCGGACATTGCCAAGCGACAGCAATCCGGCTGCAAGCCTTGGGCTGCCTTGAGTATTTCCAAACCGCAACCTTCGTCCAAGCGTAAATCCGTCAGGAGCAGATCGAAGGTCGATTCCGCTAGCCTTTTTTGTGCCTCCCGGAGATTTCGAGCCGTTTGGATTGTGAAACCTTGGAATTCGAGCAAGTCACGCGTCGACTCCAAGAGTCGAAGATCGTCGTCGACGAGCAGCATTGAGCGTCCGGCAAAAGGGAGCTTGGTTTTTCTCTGCACACCGGTTCGATTTTTGATCGTCATTGCTCAACCCTATGAAGAAACAGATAGTTTTCGGTCTAGCCTTTCGGAATCCACCGAAACTTGTACCCCAACCCTAGGTTGAAAAAAGACCACACGGCAGAGCCTAGGGTGTTGCTTGAAGGCAACAGAGCGAATTCCGCCAAATTTTCACCCCTAAAAACCCTCCAATCGTCCCAATCCGCAGAGTCTTCTAGCCCCGAGGCTCACTCTCGGATTATCTTGGGATGAAGATAAAAAAACCGAAATATGACCAATTACCAACGGGTGTATCTTGTTGCCTAACTTTTGGCCAACGGCCAGTGGATTGAAAATTCCTGGTGCTGCCTGGATCGCGGGCCTCTTGGCCGTGGGGCTGGCGCTTTTGCTCCCATGCCTTCTGCTCTTGGGAGGCTTTGCCATCGACTTGATGGGCTGGGAGCACCAGCGGATCGAGCAGATCTCGATGCAACAGGCTGGGAATGCAAGTGCCGAACTTAATGGGCAGTTGGCCTCTGAATACACATCGATTGGCCCTTTCCGTTGGAAGCTCTCTGAAACCCCTTGGGTCGGGACCCTACCGGCCCCCCAAAAGGCTCTTGGCGCGATTGTATTGCTCGGTGCCGGCTTGATCTTGATGAGTGTGCTCCATTGGTTCCATCGCCGGGCCGGGGTCCAAACCGCTTTGGATACCGAGCAGCAGTTGCATGAAAGGCTGTTTCATCATTCTGGAGCCCTAGCCCTCGAAAGGGGCTTGTCGGCTCAAAGCGATCTATTGCGTTCCTTTCATGATCAGACCTTCCCGGTACTGCGTTCTGCGATTGTTCAATGGCAACAGGTTTACCCCAAGCATTTCCTCCAGGTCGTGCTTCTTTTGGTGCTTGCGGGGTTGATCCATCCTTGGTTGACGATCGCAGCATTGTTGGCCGCTTGGATCGTGCGCAACATCTACCGATGGCAACAGGTGTCCAGCACGACGGGTCGATGGGTTCAGCAGCAGCGATGGTCCGAAGCCCAACAAGAACTCCGTTCGATTTCTCAAACGGCACCTCTGATGGCAACGATCCACGATTCGCAAGAGACTTTGGACAATTACCGCTCCAACCTAGCAGCCTACCGCTCTGCTGGTGGCATGGTTTTGGGTTGCGACAAGGCCAAATCGCCCTGGGTGAGCCTTGCGATCAGTGTGCTCGGAACAGGTCTGATCCTACTGCTGGCCTTAGGGATGCTCGACCCGAGCAAGCACCTCTCGTTGGGCGCCGGTTTTGTCTGGACTGCGAGCATCTGCGCGGCGATCTATACCGGGTATCGCATCGCAGTGGCCTGGAAATCCGTCGCGAAAGCCAATCCAAAACTTGGGGAAATCTTCAGGTTCCTAGCGATCGAATCGAAGCCGAATTCGTCTGCCAACAGAGAGCTTTCGACCAAGCTGACCCGAGGCGTCTCGGCCGAACATGTGACTCTCCAATCCGGTAGCAATCAGAAACTCCTAGAGGATGTCTCTGCGTTCTTTAAAACCGGGCAACTTACCGCGATCATCTCGCCCGATCCCCTTCTGGCCAAAGCGCTCGTCGAAATGGCCCTCGGATTTGGACAGCCAGTCAGCGGACGATTGATGTTCGATGATGCTGACTCGAAAGACCTGACCAGTGCGACGATTCGGGAGCATTCGCTCTGGATCGCCTCGAATGGTCCCTTGGTGACCGGTACCATCGAAGACAATCTGTGGCTCGGTCTCCAACGCGATGCGACCATCGACATGCGCGAAATCACCCGATTGGCTCGGGTCAGCGATGCGATTTTTGAACTTCCCGACGGACTCCAGACGCTCGTTAGCTCCAACGAACAACGCTTGTCTCCCGATCTGATGTTCCGCCTGGGGATCGCTCGAGCTTTTCTGAAAAAACCGAGCATCGTCGTCGCCGAAGAACCCGCGCCGGGCCAACCGGGAATCGAAGCTGAAACGACCCGCGCTTTGCTCGAAGCCCGAAATCCATCCTGCGTCGTCCTGGTCCTGCCAGCCCGATTGTCGACCTTGAGAGCTGCCGACCAAGTCGTCGTGCTGCACCATCGAAAGGTTGCCGATATCGGTACCCATAACGAGCTCCTCGAGCGCAGTGAGCTTTACCGACATTGGAACTACATGCACTTTGCTCCAGCGATCCGCTGAGCCTCAATCGACCGTCACACGCACCACATCGTTCTTTTTGATCACAACGGGCCGCAGTTGGGTCCCAAATTCGATGTGGCAATCAAGCCAAACTCCGATCGATGCATCCTTAGGTATCGAAACCTTGGCGACGATCGTATCTCCTCGTCGCTCGATCGACTGGGCCTCATAAGGTCCGATTTGAACCCAGCTCGGGACCCCTTCTCGGATAGGACGCCTGGCGGCACTCGGATCAAAATCGATTTGAATCTCGTGCGACTCGCCACGGACCAAGTTCCCCGGACGCACTGCGGTGATGATCTTGGCGTACTTGTCCCCCGGCTCGGTGTTGTCCTCGAGCGTCCCGGTCGCTGTGCGTCCAGCAGGCCGACGAAACTCCCTGTTGTTGCTCGGCTCGACCACTCCAGCGTACCCTCCGAGAATGTAAGGGAACCGGTTAGGCGTTACGTGGTAATGGTAGCCTCGCTCCGGATCGCTATGGCCGTTGCAAGCATCCAAGGCCTCTGGACCCTTGAGCTCCATGGCCATAGATCCGTCGGACTCATAAGGACCATAAAGGGGGAACCCATCAAACGCTATGCCTAGCATCGGCGAGTGCGATCTGCCTTCGTCGATGAACGGAGATTTCACACACGTAGGATACTTGTGATAGTGATACACGCCCGTCTGCTGAGGATGACCACAACACGAATCAAGCCACACCTCGTCATAGCCTGCGACCGCATTGCGTCCCTCCATCTCAAAGGGGTTGAAGAAAACCACACCGTTGAGCGACATTCCAATGGGACCTCGAGGTAGCCGAGTGATCGTATCGCTCTTGCGGGGAACCAACGGGAAACGGAACGTGAAATCCTGGACTCGAATCTCGTTGGGGTTATCGCTGTTTGGGAAGATCGCCGTCGGGTGATTCGGATACCCCTGGCTCTTGATGATCAGATGCTCCTGGTCGTGCGAAATCTCCATGTTTGGAATTCCGTCCTTGTTGGAGTCCTGGCAATGGTAAGAGAACAAATCGAGCCACTGCCCCGCGTCGCGATAGTAGTAGATCTTTGGCTCCGATTTCGAAACGTACCAATAGCCTCCAATCGCATCGACCTGATCCTGGCCGATCGAGGCCGTCGGAGCGCTCCGAGAAATCTCCTGAGCTCCCGTTGAGCCGACCGGAAAAAACGACACCGAGCAGACGAGCATTGCCAACGGGAATGCTCGCTTTGAGAATTGCAGATTCATCGAAGTCCCTTCATAAAAGACTCACACAGGCGACTCACACGGGCGACTCAAACTTCAAAACCACTACTCTGACAACCCACAAGCACGCGATAGGTTACGATAGTGCTGCTTCGAAGCGGTGTATTTTCTTGAGGGACGTTAAAGTGTTTCAATCGATCGCCATGAAAAATCTATGGAAATGGCTCCTCGGTGTCGCATGCCTTGCAGGGACGGGAACCCGAAATCCTGCAGCGGGCCAAGAAGCTCCGCCGGCCCGTACCCCCGATGCTGTCGAACGCCTTACTCGAAAAAACCTCCAAGCCATTCGCGAGACGGTCGAGAAATATGCAGTACAGAGAAAGCCTCTCGAACAGCCAGGGACCTTGCGGCACGTCCGCGCCAATCTGCATGTCCACTCGGAACTGTCTCACGATTCGCGGGGCAAGATCGACGAGATCGTCGCGGCTGCAAAACTCGCCCGGACCGATGTCCTCCTCTTTACGGAGCACCCATCGAAGGAAAAGGACTTTTTTACCGACGGCCATCGCGGATTTCGCGACGGTGTGTTGCTCATTCCAGGAGCGGAAATGAAAGGGTTGCTGGTCTATCCGACGCTGAGCCTCAGGCCCTTCGAATCGGCCGATGCACAGGAAACCACCCAACTGGTTCGAAACCGCCGAGGGCATGTCTTTTTATCCCACCTCGAGGAACGCATGGACTGGCAGATTCAAGGCCTTACGGGCGTTGAAATCTACAACACCCATGCGGACTTCAAGAAACAAAAGCGTTTGATCGACTCGATGAAAAATCCGTTGTGGTTGATCAAGACGACCGAGTTGATCGACAAGTACCCCCAGGAGGCCTTCTCGGCACTGCAATCCTACCCCGACGATTACCTCAAGCGTTACGACCAATTGTGCTTGATCGCACCCCATACGGGAGTTGCAGCAAACGATGCGCACCAAAACATCGGCGTGCGAGTGGAGCTGGGCCAGGACGATAAAGTGGTCGTCAGCGATGCGCTCGGCGAGGAGTTGCTCAAGCTCGATCGGCTGCTCGTCGCACCCTTGCTGAAAATCCCGCAAGGGGCCAAGCCCGGGGACTTGCTATTGAAACTCCAATTGGACCCTTACCAAAACAGCCTGCGCCACGCAGGTACCCACGTGCTGGTCAACCAGTTGTCCCAGGAGGGCGTCTGGGAGGGGCTCGAGGAAGGTCGCACATGGGTCGCTTTCGATTGGCTGGCCGACTCCAAAGGGTTTGACGTCGCCTTGATCGAGTCCCCCGAAAATCAAAGCAGTACCCGTCATGAAATCGGTTCGAAATTGGAGTGGAAAAAACTCCAAAGCATCGAGTCCGGCCAAGCGAACCGAGGACCGCGATTCGTAGGCCAATCGCCCCTTCTTGCGGATTGGAAAGTCTATCGTAGCACCTCGGAGTCGACCGGCGAGTTGGTCTACCAAACCTCCGGCGAGCGGCTCGATTGGGCGATCCCCACAGCCGGGAATTATCGGATCGAGCTGTGGCTCGAACTCCTGGGGCAACCCCACTGCTGGATCCTCTCTAGCCCGTTCTATCTCAAGCCCTAGGATTGCGGCTCTCTTTAGTTTCGCAAGTTACGGGTGTGTCGGAGTCTCCTTTTTGGGGGGGCCTCGTCGTGCGAATCGAACGCCGCGATGCTCGATCCACTCGGCCCACTCGGCGAGATCTAGGGGATTCCTCGTCAAAACCGTCAAGACTGGAACAATCCGCGCAATGGGTGCGCGTGTTTCATCACGAAAAATCGGTTTAAATTGATCCAATTGGGCAAAATAGGGGCTCTATTCGGTTGTAATACGGCCGGGATGTGACATATTTCTTGAAGAAAGAGTATTTTTCTTTCGCTCGCTGACAGATTGCGTCACTAATCTGGTTGAAAAAAGCCTTATTTTGATCGTTTTTGATCGTAATTCGATGAATTCCCAAACCTCTGCGAACACGTCGATGGCCCGTCGGGCCCGGATGTTGGATGTGATCCGACAGCAGGGGTTCGTTTCGATCCCTGAGCTTCGCGATTCGCTTGAGGTCAGCGAGTCGACTATTCGTAGGGATTTAGAGTCTTTGGAGGATTCCGGAGAGGCGCGCCGGACCCATGGCGGCGTTTTTTACACCGGATCGGTCACCACGGTCCGCCAGTTCCAACGCGGGAACCCCAACGATGGCGCTTGGGACAAAAAACGTGCGATAGCCTTCGAGGCGGCCAAGTTGGTCAGCGACCACGATACGGTCCTGCTCGATGGCGGGAGCACGACCTATGAGCTAGCCAAGCAGTTGGTCGGACGGCCCTTGCAGATCGTGACCAACTCGCTCCCGGTAGCCAATTTGTTTTCGGCCAGTGATTCGGTCGACTTGGTGATTCTCGGAGGTGCGATTCACAACCGTACGGGTGTGACGCATGGTCCATTTACCGACCAGATGCTCGAGACGATCAATGTCCAAAAGGCCTTCCTGAGTGTCGCAGGGGTCAACGAGAAGGGCTTCTACAACAGCAACTTGTTGCTCGTAGAGACCGAGCGTTGCATGATGCGATCGGCCGACCGAACCATCATCGTGGCCGACAGCACCAAATTCGGGCGATCGAGTTTAGCTCGCATGCTCGAGTGGAATCAGGTCGACACCTTGGTCGTCGACGAGGACCTGAGCACCTTGTGGCGAGATCGCATCGATGAGCTCGATACGAATCTGATCCTTGCTCCTTTGAACAACAGTCAAGATACCCATTCGAATTCCATATCATGAATGCTTCCGTTTCGAACAATCACTCCGGTAACATCGATCAGGGTCGTATCGAGGCCTTGGTCCGTTCGGCCATCGCCAATGCCATGGGGGTTGCAAGTGGATCTTCCCCTCAAGACGCTTCGTCGTCGAGTCTTTACGTGCCGAAGCTCGTCGTGAGCATATCGGCAAGGCACATTCACCTTACCGACGAGCATGTCGAGAAGCTCTTTGGCAAAGGGAAGAAATTGACCCCTGAGAAGGACTTGTACCAAGACGGATTTTTCGCCGCGGCCGAGA
>JAJTEK010000228.1 GCA_021299695.1 Pirellula sp.
CTTGGCCAAGGGCGACGACAGCAAGTTCGTAAAGACCGAACGCGGACGATTCACGGCTCGAGGCTAGGAGACCAAGCCGGTGAAATACTTTTACGATTTGCGAACGGTGGATGACCTGGCCGACGGCGAGATTGCAACTCCAGAGCCAGGCATCACCTACGACCTGCGAACGATCAACAATCGCAGACTCGACGTCGGCAGCGTTGTTGACGTGATCCGACAAGGCCCAGTTCTGTTCGCGCGAACGACCAACGGAGACTCGATCGCAGTCTCCGGCCACGGCGCTGCCATCCTGGTACCGCACGATTTGTAGACAAGCCCGAAGCACGGAACGCTTCCCACCAATCGCCCCACGTTTACACCGTGTGGGCGTTTTCTCGTTGATGCGAACATAAGCCCAACATGCAACACAACGCGACACGTCGCGAAACTGCCGTTCGCCGGCGCAGCCACATGTTTGGAAGAATTTCGCAAAACATGCTCGCATGTTGGCTTGATGTTTTTGCGATTCGCTGGCTGACTGTTGAGGATCGTCTTTCGTTTCTCCAACAACCAGGAACCAACCATGGCCCAACCAGCCCTTGAGCCGGCAGCTCCCTACGAGAACCTTCACCTCGTTGCACGCGATTACCTCGATCGATTGCGTCATTCGCTCGACGCCTTGCAACAACCAGATGACCCAAAGCTGCGATGGCGGAACGTTCACACGATGGCGCAGGTCAACGCACGCCTGGCTCAAGCCGGCGAGCTGCTCGACAAACTCAACGCAACCACCAAATGAAACAAGGAACCAATGACTATGCAGACACGATTGAAGAAAGGCGATCGCATCCGTTTGGTATCGATGCCGCAAGATCCAGACCCGATCCCCGTTGGATCGCTCGGGACTGTTGTCGCCGTTCATGACCACCGCGATTGGGCGCAGGTCGATGTCGACTGGGACAACGGCCGCTCGCTCATGCTGACGATGCCCGACGATTGTGTCGCCATCGTCGAACCCAACCACCACGAACCATCGAAGTAAGGAAACCAACCTATGTCCACAAGAGCAACGATTGCCTGCAAGCAGGAAGATGGTCGCTACGCGGCTATCTATCTTCACTTCGATGGCTACCAAGACCATGCCGGCAGAGTCCTCAAAGAACATTACACATCGATCGAGTCGGCGCGAACGCTGGTCGCAGGCGGCGATATTCGGTCGCTCGCCAACGACGGAACGCCCGAACGATTCACCGACGGCAACCGAGCGGTTGTCATGCCCACTCGCGCAGCCTTGCATGAATTCGCCAGGAACTGCGGAGCGGAGTACATCTATGTCTTTGAAGACGAGGCTTGGCATAGTCATAAGTTTTGATCGCGACCTCCTATCGCATGTTATGTTCACGAGGCTGCATTGGGATCGGAGATTCGCCGGTCCGTTCCAGGATGGCCTTGTTACCAGAGAACCTTTGGTACCTATCAACGATGACGTCACAGTAAAGCGTGTCGAGTTCCATCAAGAACGAATTGCGACCACATTGCTCGGCACCGATCATCGTCGAGCCACTACCACCAAAGAGATCAAGCACGTTCTCGCCTTGCACTGACGAGTACTGCATCGCGCGAACGGCAAGCTCCGCTGGCTTCTGAGTCAAATGTGACATTGACTGCGGATTGATCTTCTTCACCTGCCATAGGTCCGTCGCATTCTTGGGACCGTAGTACTTATGCCCAGCCCCTTCCTTCCATCCATAGAACGCCCATTCGTGAGCGCCCATAAAGTCCTTGCGTGTTAGGACCGGATGCTGTTTGTCCCAAATGATGGACTGCGAGAAGTAGAGACCATGCTTCTTCAGCACGGGCGGATAGTTGCCGCAATTGGCGTAGCCGCCCCAGATGTAGAAGCAACGACCAGGTAGCAATACTCGGGCAATGTTTCCGAACCAATCTTCGAGCAGCTGATCAAAAGCCTCATCGCTAACAAAGTCGTTTGCTAACGGACGGTCTTTAGCACGAAGCTTTTTGTGCGTCGCCGCATGCTTCGGTTTGCCAGTCTCATGATCGACACCGAATGAAGCAGCGTTACCCTGGCCACCTTTGAGCCTCGAAGATGCTCCATCGTTCGTGAACGACGAGAGGCCGGCAGCGATTGCGTTGTTCGATCGCGGTTCAACCTTCACATTGTAAGGCGGATCTGTATTGCAAAGGTGAATCGCAGCGCCGGCCAGCAAACGATCCAAGTCTGCCGGCGATGAGGAGTTGCCACAGAGCAACCGATGGTTACCGAGGATCCAAAGATCGCCAGGTTGAGTGACCGCTTCGTCTGGCGGCTCGGGGATCTCGTCCGGATCGGTCAAGCCTTCGTTGACGCCGGTATCCATCAGCTTGGCAAGTTCCTCAGCGTTGAATCCAAGCAACCCGAGATCGTAGTTCGCTTCCTGCAAAGCCGACAATTCGATCGGCAATAGATCGTAATTCCAATCAGATAGCTCTGCAGTCTTGTTATCAGCGATTCTGTAAGCCTGCACGGCTTCCGGCTTCAAATCGCGTGCTACGTGGACTGGAACGACAGATAGCCCAAGCTTCTTTGCTGCCTTCCATCGCGTGTGCCCGACAATAATCACGCCATCGGCATCAACAACAATTGGTTGACGAAATCCCCACTCCTGAATACTTTTGGCAACAGCATCAACTGTCCCATCATTGATACGCGGGTTATTTTCGTATGGTCTAATCTGATCAATGGGTGTTAGCTTAATTTCCATAGCAAGTTACTTCCTTCTTCGAGAAACGGGAGGGGGAAACGGAATGTGTGACCAAGTCTTTCCAACGATCGCGTCATAGGCGGTCATCTTGTGGACTCCAATGGCTTTTGCTGCGTCAACAATGCTTGAACCAAACTCGACAAGACATCTCAAGCGCACGACGGTATCAGTCGTTAAACTGGCTAAGTGGTGCTCAGCGATGAGCGACCTGGGCATTGGGAAATGGCGGAGGGCCAAGGAAAGCAAGGGCAACCAGCCGATGAGCCTTAACAGTCCAGTACTTGCGACACTTGCTCAGCGAGTATCTGGGATATCCATGCACGTCCAAACGACACTTCATCACATAGCCGGCTGGGGCCATCTTTGAAGCGTTCTTTCGCCGCAATCGTCCTATCGATGAGATTTCGTAGAGTTCTTCGTAGCCGGGGACTGGCAGCCAAGATTCGACTTCGGTTTCGCTATTCGACATGAACTTTGTCCTCGATCTTTTCTAGTTCGGCCATCCGCTGAGATTTACCCACTAGGTTGCCGCACCAGTCGAATCGGCTGATGCTACCGAAAAGCTGATCGCAGTCGATTTGCGAGCCCAACTGATCAATCATGAAAGCAATCGCCGTTTCTGTTGGTCTTACATGGGTTGTTCGGTCGCGTTTGGATTCCGAGATTCGATGGATGAATCCTGATTGTTCAAGCCGTCGCACTGCCCTCGTGTAAGCCATCTTCTGAGCGGAGGTTATGCTTCCACGTTTCCACGAAGACGGCGTAAATGGAACACCGACTTCGCGAATCGCGCGCACGAATCGTTCGTCGCTCCGTTGCAGGCGGTCGCTAAGTTCGATGAATGTTTCGATGTCCGCCATCACATTACAAAGCAGCTCGAATTCGAATGTTTTTAATTGGTGATTCATGGATTTAGGACAATGCGTTACAGAAACAAACTCTGAGTCCATTTGCGGCTGTTCCCGCGGCCCAAGAACGCGTTGGTTTTTGGGGGAGGACCCATCGTTTGGGGCTTGCGAGTGCCATAGTGGCAGACGCGTTGTGTGACCACCGTTGGCCCACTGTTGCGATGAGTGCGATGGTCGATGCGATGGGCGGCTTGCTACAGATCTCGCGTCAGTGCGCAACGTCGTGCGACACTCGAACGCATGCTGGAGTTGCGAAATTTCGACGCGAAGGCCAGGGTCGATGGCTGGGCTGCATAGGGCAGTTCGAAGCGTCTCGTTCGGTGACCGAACAGGACTCGAACACTTGGTCACCAAGAGGCTTCGATTGCATCGAGTGCGCCGGGTTGCGCTGGGTACTTTGGTTGTTTTCCATGCGCGTGCGCGCATGGAAGATAATGAAACAACCCTGCGCAACCCGGCGCACTTGCGAAAATCCCAATGTTTTTGAAGGTTTTTGAACATGGCTCGATTACTCAATTTCATCCATTTCTGCGACTGATATGCCCTCGATTACACGCTTGTTTCGAAGGCGTCCGAAGGTGCGTTTTGCGCACACAAACCGCGCTTGCATCGCGGTCGAAAAACGGGTCTGAGACTGCTCGCCACCCCACTGCCTGTAGGCGTGATAGAGGTCACTGGAAACGACCACTAGCTCGGGCGAGACGTTGCAACAGTCGTCGATGAAGCGCCCGATCTCGTCCGATTTGCCGCGATAGGTTTGCGTCTCGCTGACGACCGATTGCGGCTCGATGAAGCCGTTGGCTCGCCAGTCTTTGAAGCCATCCAGGAGCCAATTCAGGATCCCAGGGCCTTCCTCGCCTACGAGCAGTTTGTGGTAGTCAGGGATGGGCTCGGTAACCTTCCGGAGGTCAACCCGGAATGGAATCAGCTTGATGCGACGCCAGATGCCTTCGTCGG
>JAJTEK010000116.1 GCA_021299695.1 Pirellula sp.
CGATCGATCCATCGACGATTGCACAACCCATAAAGTCCCAGGCAACTCCTGCATCGGAATCGAAGGCTTTATCGGGGGCTTTACCGACCGAACCTGTGCAAGCATCTGCGAGTAAGCCGACTTCGAATCAGCCTGCGACCGCACCTAAAAAAACAACGAAGAAGAAAAAAACAACCCCGAAACCTTTCGGGCCGCGAAAGAAAACCAAACGGCCCGCATGGTTCCTACCCCTGGTCGTCGCCTGCTCATTGCTAGCGCTCATGGTCTTGTCCCTGCTCCTGCGAGGCAACCAAAAGGGCTTGGTCGAGATCCAGTCCCCGGCAGTGAAAACCGCCGAGCCCCAGCAGGCTAGCGACAACCGAAACACGCTGGCGAGTTCCGATAAGCCGACGACCGGCGGTATCGATCCTTTGTTGGAGTACTTCAACGTCAAGACCGAGGACTCCGGTGTTCCATGGACTCCGCCGACGATCGGAGCCCCTCTTTCGACCGAAATGCTTCCGTCCGGGATCGAGGCGTTGCTGGTTCTCTCGGGGGAGTGCTGGAATCAATCCGGAACAACCAGCAAGGAGTTGGTCGAATGGTGGCGGAGTCTTTACCCCCAATCCCCAGATCTTTCCGGTTTGCCGGCTTTGTCCACCGACGGCTTAGCCTCCGCAAGCTTCGCTTGGTATCCGGGCGAAGCAACCGGTAAGTATCGGCAAGTCCAACGCTGGGTTTGGAAGGAACCTAAAGCGCTCGAGACCTTGTTTCCCCAGATCGGACAATGGGCGATCAACGAGATCCAGTCGGACAACAAAAAGTACCGTTACTGGACATCGGAGAACCAAGGAAAAACCATCGCACTGATCACCGATGATTTCACGACCAAGGCCGATCAGCAGGTCAAGCGGATTGCCGTCGGACCTTGGGAGTTGCTCAAGCCGTTGCTTGAAAGCCAGGGGAAATCCGGACCGCTGCGGCGACAGCTCGAGGGTCTGCTCCAGACGACCGATTCCCGCGCTGAGGTGACCTTCTTGGCCGCACCGAGTTTTCTATATGTCGACGGCAAAGAGCTCTTTGGCGAGCATTCCGAAAAGGTGCTCGGATTGATGCGGGAGGTCATCGACGATCGGATTCAGGCGGTTTTGGTCCGCACCCACTTCGAGCCGAATTTGTACATGGAGTACCGCATGATTGGAAATGACCTGCAGAGCGCACCGCGCGACGCGGTCGAGTTGAAGCGGAAGCTCGATGGATTGGCCGAGGGGATCGAATCCCAACTTGCTGCACAACCAGCGGCCGCTTACTGGCGCGCCATCGCCAATCGGTTTCCCCAAATGCTCCGATCCGTGAACAAATACGCTCGTTCCGGAGCCGAGGACGGACAGGTCGTCTTCAATGCGTATTTGCCCAAGGAAGCTGCAAGCAACCTTGCTATCGGGTCTTGGATGGCCCTCCAGGGGCTTGCTGCGTCAGGACCGACCAAGGTGGCAACAACCTCTAAACCAACGACCCCCGCCGCTAAAACTGTCGATGAATTGCTCGATGCGAAAATCAGTTTACGCATTGAACAGGAATCCCTCGAAGTGGTCCTCCAGGCGATCGCCAACGAACTCAAAGATAGCCACACCCAAGGGTCCGAGACTCTTCCGATGGCCATCAATGGAACCGCATTCCAAAAAGATGGTATTACGCGAAACCAGCAAATTCGCAACTTCGAGTACAAGGACACCTCGGTACGAGAGGTGCTCACAGCCCTCTCGCGACGTGCCAATCCAGTGACGACTGTCCAGAGTCCAAACGAAAAAGACCAGAAGGTCGTCTGGCTGGTGCTCGAAGATCCCACGACACCGAGCAAGAAAAAGATCGACATGACCACCCGTGCTTGGTCGGAAAGCAACCAAGCATCGTTGCCCAAAGAATTCCAGCTCCCTGCTGAGTGATGATCTCGGCTCATCCCCTCCCTGAATTGCAATTCGAAAGGTCCATTGACACCGTGCTATTTCACCAGATGCAAGCCCCTGCGATCGCAGCCCTTGCCCCAGACACACCGATCGTATTCCCACTGGCTGCTATCGAGCAGCACGGACAACATCTTCCGGTTTGGACCGATACGCTCTTGACTCAGGCTTTGATCGATCGGGTATCGCTGCGAATGCACGATCGCGTCGTTTTTGCGCCGGTAATGTGGATGGGAAACTCCCATCATCACTTGGATTTCAATGGTACTCTCTCGGCTTCCCCGAGGGTCTATCTGGATCTCCTCTGCAGCTTGATGGACAACGCGATCGAGCAGGGATTTCGCCGAATCGTTTTTATCAATGGACATGGGGGCAACGATGTTCCCGCCAAGCAAGCGACCTTCGAGATCCGCCAAAAATACTCGCACCGGGACGACTTGCTGTTTCTCATGACAACCTATTGGGGGCTGGATGTGGAACCTTGGACTCACGATCCGAGTATCGTCCAACGGGAGATGGGACACGCTTGCGAATGGGAAACCTCGATGGTCCTTGCGCTCCAACCTGAACTCGTCGGCCCGTACGCTTCTTTGGAGACCATCGAGCCGGGGAATCCGTTTCGTCCTGGCTCGAGGGCTTGGAAGACCAAGGATCGGACTGTGCCGGGTCACATCGGGGTTCCGAGTGCAGCGTCGGCAAAAAAAGGAGAGTTGCTCTTGGATCTTTTCAGCGACGCTTTGGTCCACTGGCTCGATCGAGTGGTCGCTTGGGACGGTCACTCTTGGGAAGGTTAATTTCTTCCAGCAACCGGATCTCTGCGGGAGATCCACTATCCGAGCATTTGCAATCCCTACGGCCCCTAAAAACCGAATAGGCCGCTGTACGACTACGCTAAGCGAACAGGGCGCTGATGCGCAGGTGCTGGTCGAAGTGGGCCGTTGCGACAAGGCCTTTGGCAGCATGGATATCCATGTCGCGCGCCAAACTCGGTAGTCCTGCGCGGTGGAATTCCTTCTCCTGGGTGGCGTTAAAGAACAGCAAAATTCCCCCAGAAGAGCCGCCCGATACCGCCGTTACCGTCGCGTCGTTGAGAGCCACGGTGCGGTAAAGCAATCCACCAGGAATTCCATCGCAGACATGGGATTTTGTCAGTGCCCCATCGGCCCAAGTAAACCGCAGCAGGAGCGGTTCGTGGACCGCGCCAAACGGGTTGCTCCCTTTGTGGGTCCCTGCGGCGTAGATTTCATTTCCGTTCGGAGAGATCGCCAAGGAACGCACTCCACCGAATTCGGCGTTTTGTCCTTTGTTCGGAGAGTACAAAGTCGCTGCATCGAGGGTTCGCACGAGCGTTCGATCGGAAAGCTTCCATACGCAGATTTTGCCCAACAGGTCGCCCGTCAGCAGATGCTGTCCGTCGGGATGAAACGCCGCGCTGTAAATGTGCCGGTCGTGCGCAGGCCATTCGTGCAATTTCTCGCCCGTGTCAGCCTTCCACAAGCGTATGACTTGATCATTTCCGACCGAAACGAGCATCGCTCCATCAGGCGAAATCTCCACTCCACGTATCCAGCCCGCATGGGCTTCGACCGTACGGATCGCTTTGGGTTGCGCTTCTAGGATCGACCACCAAATCAATCGACCTTCACACCCACCAGAAACAAGCTGGTCGCCGGTTTTGTTGAAGGTCAACGCATGGACCCAGCTTTCATGGCCTTCGAGTACCACCTTTTGTCCATCGGCGATATTCCAACGCTGCAATCGGTTGTCTTGGGAAGTGCTCACGCAGTGATCGCCGGTGGGTGAAAACCGGCAAGCGATCAGCGGCGAGTCGGCCTTCCACTGATGCAGCACATGCGATTTGGTCACGTCCAATTCGATCATACTAGGACCTTCCAAATCGGTTCTGCGGCTGGATCTGCAATCGGCAATTCACGTCCATCGACGATCAGCGATTGGCTCGAATCGACTCCGACTCCACGCAAGATGGTGTGGAAGATATCCCCATGATCGACCTGCCCATCGATCACCTCTGTCCCTTCTTTGTTGGTCTGTCCAAAGGCTGCCCCTGGGACAACCTTGGCTCCCGCCATGGCGACCGACCAAGCTTTCGACCAGTGGTCGCGTCCGTAGTAGAGATTGATATTCGGGGTTCGTCCGAATTCGCTCAGGACGACTACCAAGGTTTTCTCGAGCATTCCTCGCTCGGCGAGGTCTTCGATGAATGTCGCATAGGCCAGATCGAACTCGCCCACCTGTTCGATGTGAAAATTGAAGTTGTCGTTGTGGGTGTCGTAGTTCGAGTGGGTGATTTGAACGAACGAAACCCCGTTTTCCAAGAGTCTCCGAGCAACCAAACACTGCCGCCCGAGTTCGGAATTTCCGTACTTGTCCTGGGCTGCCTGAGGCTCTTTGCTGACGTCGAAGACCTCACGTCGCTCCATGAGCTTCAACGCCTGCTCGTAGGAGTGGGTGTAGGCATCGGTGATCGCCGAACGGCGTTGGCTCAAGTACTGTTCATTGATTTTTCGACGCAGCAGGTGCCTGCGATCTTCAGCCTCTTGGGCAATCGCATCGGGTTTGCTAGAGTTCTGCGGAGGTTTGTCTCCCCCGAGATGGATGCTGTTGAATTTCGGTCCCAAATACGCCGCTTCATTACCTCGCCCCCCTCCGCCGCCTGGGGTGATAATGATATGACCAGGTAGTCCCGTTTGATCATCATGAAGCATCTTGGCGGCCACCGATCCGACCTGAGGATACTCGGCGGCCGGTGTTTGTCGCCTGCCGGTGAGCATCATGTAAGCACCTTTGCCGTGATCGTCTTCGGCGGTATTGACGCCCCGCAGGAGACACAGACGATGCATCTGCTTGGCTGTCTTTGGCAAGAGTTCGCTGATGTGAATTCCAGGGACACTCGTGGCAATCGCGCGAAATGGTCCACCGGTGTTGGTCGACGGTTTAGGGTCCCAACTCTCGAGTTGACTCAGTCCCCCATGCATATTGAACACCACGATACGGTAGTCGTTTTTGGGGATCGCTCCGGCGACCTTGGAGGGCAGGCTGGCTACCCCACCCAAGAGCCCCGAGGCGCCCAGGAGCCCGCTTGCTCCTAAAAACCTTCGGCGACTGAGCGCATGGTCGATCGATCCACAGGCGTATCGTGCTCGGTTACTCATCGTTCTACTCCGCGTTGATCGGAAAAGGGGGTTCGTCAAATTTGTTCGTAAGCGATTTTCGTAAAGCGTATCGGTCAGGAATTGCTGCTAGGGCTTCGAGCTTAGCGGCCTTGTACCGCGCGCCGACTTATGGGTAAATTCGGAATTCCACTCCGGCGAGAATTCCCCAAACCAGTTCATGGAAAACGGCAGGCTTGGCCTCGGGATTCTTCGCGATGAGTTCGGGGACCCATTCCAATTCGGAGGGACTTGCCGCTCTTGCCAAGAGGCCTCGGGAGAGCAGTTCGACAGCCGATCGAGGGTCGGGATTTTGGATCGCTAGGTTGGTCAGGTTATTGCCATTGGGAGCGGCCCATCCGTAGACCGAACCTCCGTTGGCTACGAAGAGTGCTTGATCGGGGGAAGCGAAAAAGTCGTCGCTGGTCTGTCCAACTCCTGAGGAATACAGATTGGAAAACGTGTCGATGTTGCCTTGAAGTTTATCGCGGGCCCCACGGACCGATTGCAAAAGCCTTGCGTAGTGTTCTGCAGGAGGTGCATCGGAAGCTAGGGGGGCGTTTTTGTCCAATTCCGCTTTTTCGTTACTGATGTAGCTGCTCATGATGTTGGTGGCCGTCAGGATCGACCAACCGAACTGCTCGGGGCTCAGTGCCCGCTCGGGAGCAATGGCAAAGATCTCTTGGCAATGCTGGTCCACCTCGAGCCTTTGCGTAGCGCATTCCTGTGCGAGCTTATCGGACTGAGTTTGCAGCGTTTGGATCGATGCTCGGTGGGTATCGAGTGCAGTCTGTTGGGCTTGTACTTTGCTCTGTGCGTTGGCGATCAGGAGCTTGTTTTCCTCGACCTTCTTCTGCATTTCCGCTAGGTTCACTTGGAGCTGTTTTAAAAGGGCTTCGAGAGGTACAAGTTCGCTTTGGCGGGTCGCAAGGCTCGCATCGATCTGAGCGATGGCCCCTTGGAGGGGCCCTGCGTCGGCGACAAGTGCGGCAGCGACGGTCAACTGGGATTTCGCCGCGACGAGTTGGTCTTTTTGTGCAACGAGCTCTTTCCATTTGCCAGCCATAGGCTCGATCTGCTTGCTCGTTTCGGCCATGGTCGCTTCGAGGCCGAGCATGGCTTGTTCCATGGCGATCTTTTCATTGTTGGCAACCACCAGAGATTCCTGCAATGAGGGCATCTGCTGGGAAAGCTGCGCGAGTTGGGTCCCTGCGACGGCTGCATCGGCCGAGCGGTCAAACCAAATCGCAACGCGTTCGAGTCGCTCGATACGCTGCGAAAGGTTGGCAGCCAATTGTCTGGATTCCTGGAATCCTGCACGGGCAAGCGTCATCGCCCGGTCGGCTTGCTGGAGTTGTTCTTCGACGGGAGTTAGCCGATCGACGACGGATTTCCATTCGACGCGTTTGGCTTCTTTCGCGGCAAGAGACGCATCGCGTGCGGTGGCAGCCGTTGTCGCAGCAAGTTCGGCCGCGGTGATTTGAGGCTTGAGAGCCTCAATTTTTGCACGCGTAGCGACGATGCTCGCTTGGATTTCCGGATCGTCTCCCAACGCCTTTGCCTGTTCGAGTTTCTGTGCGGCTTCGTCCAACAAAGCGGTTTTCTTAGCGATCGCCTGATGGGCTGCCGAAGCCTTATCGAAGGCAGCGACTGCATCGATGAATTTTTTGTTTGCATCGTTAAACCCGGCCTCGGCCACGTCGAGTTCTGCGCGGATGCTAATCCGTGTCTTCTGAATCTCTCGCCAAGCATCCGCGGCGGCGTCAAAGGTAGTCTGCTTTTCCTTCCATGCGTTCTCCGCTGCTGGGATCGCCGACTTGGCGACTGCAAGCTTCTCGGTCAGTTGAGCTCGCCAAGCGATCGCCTCAGCGCTCTGAACTTGCAACACTCCACGAACGTCGACTTGCGTCTCGAGTGGCGTGCGGCGACCTCGTCGGTAGGTGTCGCTCAGGGCGATTTGTTTGAGGATCAGCGACACGTCGAACTTGGATTCGACCAAGGAGTCCGTCAGGATTTTAAGCAGTTCGGGATTGCTCGCTGGGTTGTCGAAGTGACGCATGTCCAACGGGTGGACCAACCCGCGTCCGAACATCAATGCCCAAAGTCGATTGGTCCAGTTTTCGCAAAAGTCACGGTTCGAGGCTTGCAATTGTGCGGCAAGAAGCGAGCGTCGACTCTGGATGGGAGCATTAGGAAGTCCTCCGAAAGCCGCGTGTGGCCGATCGAAAGGGGACCCCTTTGTTGAAAACCGATTCAAAGGGGGCATCGCCCGCCGCTTTTTCGATGTACATCTGGAGCTTCTGTTCGGCCCCCTTTTCGTCGGTCGTTTTCCCCTCGGCCAAAGAACTTGGCGAAACATAAGCCAACAGGCCGTGGTAATCGATCTGCAAGTAGTCGTCGACCTGCGGATGGTCATGGCATTGAGCGCATTGCATGTCCTTTCCAAAAAACACGCGTCCCACATCGCGCGCCAAAGCATGGGCATCGCCGCCTCGCTCGAGAAAGAACCGTTGCTGGGCTCGTGCGGATTTGTCCCACCAAACGCTTTGGACAATCCCTTGCATGAGCACGTCGATCGGAGTGTTCGCGTCGACGGCACTTCGAAGATAAGCGATCCAAGTGGCTCGATCGACGTTTTGATAAGGACGCCTTTGGAGAAGGGTCTTATCGTACCAATCAACCATCCGTTCGCGGTAAGCCGGATCGGCAAGAAACCGGTCGACCCACCGCACCCAACGGCCCTCAGGAGGCTCGGCTAAGTACGCGTCGATCTCCTCGATCGTAGGGATCGTGTTCCTTAGATCGAGCGATAAGCGACGAAGGGCCTGCGACGGCTCGGTGGGACTCGCAGTCAGCCATGGCAAGTCCGCTTGGGCCGCGCCATCGATGCGGTTGTGAAGGGTCTCGACTTGACCTAAAGCAGGCCCTAGTCCAGGCCCGAAAACGCTCAAGGTAAAGACGAAAACGCAAAGCCAACCGATGGCGGTTTTCGAGGACAAGGCCTCATGAGCGCGTTGCAACGGAATCAATCCGTACATGGTCCCACTCGATCGTTAGGCAGGTAGGGCAGGAGGGCGGGTCTGGAACAACCCGGCGATCCAATGCTGCGAGATTCACTCCCGTCGCTTCGGATCCACACCTAATTTATCGTTGGATGCCGGGGCCGAGTCAACGGGGAAGCTCAGGAGCCTGAAAGTTGGCCGGTTTTTCGACGGATATTTCCTTCAGGAGCCATAGAATCTGCAAATCTAATGCATCGATTTGTTCCAGAACCAGGTCGTACCTACCGTTGAGCTCCGCCATACGATCCGGATGGTCCATCTGGATCGACGAGCATTCGACCTGGTCATCGTTGGCCGATGTTGCATCGTTCGAGGGGAACTGGGTAGGTGCTGTTTGCATTGTGCTTGAGGAATCCGATCAAGGCGCACGAAGACCTGTGGAGATGGGTGCCTATTTGGATTCGACCGTGGACCTTAACAGTCCGCACTAAGATGCTAGGAATCCGGGTTGTCCGGGCTGGGTTCGGTTTGCGGACTGGGAAAGCTGGGCAACCTTAGGAGCCTCGCATGCAGACCGATAGTTTCGTAGCTTTGGTTGAAATCCCGGATGAAATCGTCGGGATGATCCGGTGGGATGGCCAAGGCGCCGACGGGGATTCCGCGTTGGGTGACGACACCTGGTAGGGGCAAGGGACGATGGTTTGAGGACAACGCGTATTCCTTCGTGGTCTTTGGTTTTACCCGACGCTAGTCCTGGGGCTGGCAAACCTCGGCTCGGGAAAGACCGACTTGAGCCAAGGCTATTTCGACAAGTCCTGGATCGATCGTACTGGTTCTATCTTTTGGGTTTCGGCAAACAGCACCGCGAACTCCGATCCAATTCGGTTCGAGTCGGCTAAGTTTGGCGAGTTGATCCAAGGGGATCGATCCGGCGATGGCGATTTGAAAATGGCACCGCTTGGCATCTTGGATCCGCTGTTCGAGCGCGGGAATTTCAAGCCAATCGGTCAGTTTGGAGCCATCCTTGATCGCCGTATCGATGAGGATTTTATCGATCTTGAGCTCCGCTGCGATCGAAAGGACCTTTTTCCATTCGGGGGCCTCGACGCGAGCATAGTCGGCATAATGGACTAGGATGACTTGCCTAGGGCTGGGAATTTGCTCGACAAGTTTCGCGAGTTTAACCTGCCAATCAGAGGTTCGTTCGGCTTGAGCCAAACCCCATTTGATATGCCCATCGGATCGGTCCGTACCTCGAACAGTCTCTCGGTGAGTCTCTCGGAGGCAGACGGCTTCGATGTAGGCTTGATCCGCCTGGGGCTTCCAGTCTGGAAGCTCACCTCCTGCGATGCTCCAATGAGCTTTGATCGACGAGGCGGACGTCATGCGGTCGGCGAATTGCTTGACTAAAGGGAGATCAGGCCGACCCAGCGGTCCGTGCCGTGGTTCTTTGAGATCGATCCAAGGGACGCTCAAGTCTTGGAGCAAAATGCACTCCTCGAGAGTGTTTGCACTGACTAGAAGCTGGCAGGCGGTTGAATTGCTCATCGAGAAGGATTAAAACAGGGGCTGAACGTGGATCGATTGGGTTCAAGTATAGCGGCATTGACGCAGACTTTGAGGGGCGATTTGGGGACCGATTTCTATTGGATTGAAGAGCAACTGGCGCTGAACGAATGGTGCCGATCCAATCAAAACTGCAAGTTGCTAGCATTCGACACCGAATTTGTTTCGGAGGACTCGTACCGTCCCGAGTTGTGTTTGATCCAGGTCAAGACCGACTCGGGGATCGCGATTATCGATCCCTTGCGGGTAGAAGACATGTCGGGATTCTGGAATTTGCTTCATCACCCCGATCGAACCGTCGTCGTGCACGCCGGGCGTGAAGAGTCGCTTTTCTGCTACCGAGCCACCGAGAAACAGATTCCAAATCTTTTCGATATTCAGGTCGCTGCGGGGTTCCTCGGCATGGAGTATCCGGCTTCCTACGCCAAGCTGGTCCAGAAGATTGTCGGCGGGAACTTGGATAAGGAAGAAACGCGGTCCGATTGGCGAATCCGTCCCCTGACCCGACGTCAGTTGGAATATGCGGCCCAGGATGTCCGCGATTTATTGACGATCTACGAGGTTTTCTCGGAGAGATTGCACAAGCACGGCAGGCTCGAATGGTTGCTCGAAGAGACCCGTTCGAAGCAGTCGGAATTGTACGAGTACGAGTCGAGTGAGAACTGGCATCGCATCAGCGGAGTGTCGGCGTTGTCGGGCACGAGTCTGAGTGTTGCGCGTGGGCTTTGGAACTGGAGAGACGAGCGGGCCAAAGAACGGAACGTTCCTCCGAGGAGAATTTTACGCGATGATTTGCTCGTCGAGTTGGCTCGGCGAGGTTCGTCCGACCCCAAGCACTTGCTATCCCTAAGGGGCATGGAATTCCGCAACACCAAGCCCATGATCCCTGAGCTTGCCAAGATCATCGAAGGGGCGCTTGGTGAACCTCCACCGAGTTGGCCCAAGAAGTTGCGGTTTGGAAAAGGGCAACCGCCGGGGATGTTGACGCAATTTCTCTCAGCGGCGATGGCTTTCATTTGCCATCACAAGCATATCTCGCCGATGCTTGTGGCCACCGCCGAGGATATCCGGGACTACGTCCATTATCGACTCGATTCGGACCCCGATTCACAATCCCCGCCGGAGATCTTGCAAGGCTGGCGAGCCGATCTGGTCGGCCACGAACTCGACGAGCTCCTAGCCGGGAAATTGGCCATCGTTCTGGACAACCCGCGAAGTCCGATCCCTATCAAATTCTTGAGCGTCGACGGCCAAAAACGCTAGTGATCACTCGCGATGGATCAACGAACCGACGGGGATCTGGAATTGCGTCGGATCGTCGAGGGGGTCGGCTCGCTCAGATTGAATTCCTCTAACGAAAAGTCCGCATCGATCTTGCGGACGCTTTTGAGCTGAATATCGCCGCGTGAGGGTTCGATGTGGTAGACGGCCAAGGTCAATTTGGCTGGGTCGACGATCACCAGTTGTTGGAATCCATTGCTCAGGGTCGCTGTGGACATCAGATGAGTCGCCGTTGCGCTGCTGGTCGATGGACCGACGACGTGTACCCCGGATCCTTGGTAGATCGCTCCGGAATTTTGAAGATCGCTGGGCGGATAAGCTTGAGCGCGTTGCGGATCGAGCAATCCTCGCGGATTGGGAGCCTGCCGATCGGGCAAAGGGGGCAGATCCGATTGGCTTAGGCTCGACGACCAATTCGCACAGATCGCCAGAAAAAGAGCGATTCCAAAAAGATAGCAACCTGGCAAAAAGCGTGCGATCATCGTCGTCGTTCCCAGAAAACATTGAAACAATCAATCCGTCCAAATCCGTCGGTAGGATTGCATACTGAGAAACCGCGATCTTGCACAAGTCCAATCCGATCCTGGGGATTGCGATCTACCGTTGCCTGTGACGCAATCTGGGGCATCTGCCCGTAAAATGGGCCTGTGGCCTATTTTGAAGCTGGATTCATCGTGTGCAGGCACGGCCTCGGAGGGCCATGCTACGGTGGATTAGCTCCCGTACCGGTGCCGAGCACGAATGGAGCTGACCATCCGCTGTCCGCCATTGGGGTCATTATGTTTCAAATCCTTAAATCCTTTCCAGAAGCCTTTGAAGAATTCTCTACGAGAAGCTTCTTGATTCATTAACTAGCCACCAGAAACCTGAAGAACCCACCAAGGGCCTCGGACCTCAAGCCTTTTTGGCAAGCTGTGTCTTACGCAAGGACCAGAAAGCCGCAGACCATCAGCAAGCTTATCGAGAGCGAAGCGACCATCATTCTTGGAACGGGCACGCTGCGAGACCTCAAGAGTGATTTCCTTCCGCTGCTTTCCCATGCAAGCGATCTCAGCTAGGGCGCTGAAGGAATCGCAGGTGATCGTGATGGTGTGGCCATTCTCATCGTCACGCCAGATTTCGGAGACTATCAGGTTACTCATGTTGGGTGCTCCCCCTTCTAAGATCTTCAGGTGCCACACGATCGATCCGTGGTATAACCAACAAAAGCTCTCGGTATCTATCTATTTGGGGGGTTATTCAAAATTCTCGGGATAAGCGCGCGAAGCTCGCTTGCATCGAGATAGAGATCATTGTCCAGCGAGATGAGAAGCTCGAAGCAGCTCGGGAAAGACAACGGCTTTGGCGATCCGAGGCGATACAAAACGTTGCAGGATCTTTCCAAATCGCATAGATTCAAATGGACTCGATGCGACTAGGGTGGGAATACGACCGATCCAAAAACTGGATTCTCGAAGATCTCGTCGCGAATCAGTCACCGTTGCCCATTTACGATGAACGCCGATCCGTCAGAAATCCATTTCACGCTGATCCAATACACAAGCGACTCACAAAAATTCGAAAGCTTCCCATGCGCTGTTCTTTTGTTTTGAATTTTGCAATCGTGCTAATCGTTTTCGCGGGTTTTTGCAATCCAACGCGAGCCGATGATTGGCCCGAGTTCCTCGGCAAGAACCGAAACGGAATCTCCGCCGAGACGTCCCTGATCGATTCGTTCCCCGCCACTGGCCCAGTGATCCGTTGGCGAGCTGCCGGCGGGGTCGGCATGTCGGCAGTGGTCGTTCAAGGCGACTATGCAGTGACGACTTGGAACGACGAAGGCAAACAATGGCTCGTGGCGCTGGATTCCGCCGATGGCAAAGTGAAGTGGAAAACCCAAATGGGGCCAGCTTACAAGAACCCCATGGGAGACGGTCCGCGTGCCACACCGACGATCGCCGCTGAGCGTGTATATGGTTACTCCGGGGAAGGTGTTCTCATCGCAGTGGATCTGGCATCGGGTCGGCTGCTGTGGAGTAAAGACGTGATGCAAGAGCTATCGGCCAAGCCGTCCGAGTACGGCATGTCCTGCTCGCCGCTGGTGATCGATGATCGCCTGATCGTGCACAGCGGTGCCGACGACGCTGCGGTCGTCGCGTTTGGAATCGCCGATGGCAAGTTGCTTTGGAAAAGCGGCTCCGGTCACGCGGGTTACTCATCGCCTGTGCTCATGGACCTCGCGGGTACCAAGCAAGTTGTCAGTTTCACTGGCACGGCAGTCCTGGGTATCGATCCCGACAGTGGAAAAGTTCTTTGGAGTTACCCGTTTGAGACCGATTATGGTTGCAACACTGCGAGTCCGGTATCGATCGATGGCGGTGTTTTCATCTCCTCGGGGGAGAACCACGGCTCGGTCCTTCTCGATGTCAAGTTGCAGAACGGAACGTATGCCGTTTCAGAGCGTTGGAAGTCGCTGGATTCAAAAAGTGTGATGCGCAACGAATGGCAAACGTCGATCGTTCTCGGCGATCATCTCTACGGCTTTGATAACGTCGGTGCGGCCGGTCCTGTAAGTCATTTCTCGTGCATCGAAGCCAGGACGGGGAAACCTATTTGGCAGAAATTGCGGTTTGGTAAAGGGAATCTCGTTTATGCCGATGGCAAGTTCTGGTTGACGACCATTGAGGGGGATTTGGTAATCGCAAAGGCCGATGCGAGCGGGTTCCAAGAACTCAGTCGCGCGACGCTGGTCGGCAAAAACCGACAAACTCTATCGATCGCGAATGGTTGCGGTTACCTACGCGATGACAGCGAGGTCGTGTGCATCGAGCTTGCGTCGCCGAAGATCGACTTGGCCTTTGACGCAGAAACGATCGATACTTGGCACGGTTTCAAACGCCATCGATTCTCGTTCGATGGCCAAGAAGCTTGGGTGGTCGAACCGAAAAACCCGCGAGCCGATGGTCGGTTCTCCTGGTGCATGATGTTTCCGGATGCGTTCACCGACCGGTGTGCGGCACCGATGCTCGTCAGCCGTGGTTATTACCATGTATTTGTCTCGGTTGGAAATAGTTTCGGAGCGCCCAAAGCCATCGATAAGCTCGGTGCATTCCACAAGATGCTCGTTGAGCGCGGGTTTCATCCCCAAGCCGTATTGATCGGGATCAGCCGTGGAGGGCTCTATGCGCATCGCTACGCGGCGACTTATCCAGATCGCGTCAGCGTGATCTATGACGACGCGGCCGTGCTTGACTACCAAAGTTGGCCTGGTGGCAAGGGGAAGGGAAAGGGTAGCCCAAGCGATTGGCAAGAGCTAAGAAAATGGTACGGGTTTGACAACGACGAGCAAGCCGCGGAATATCCACATACCCCTTTGAAAACGCTGGGGCTTTTGGCCAAGAACAAGGTCGCGATTCTTTCGGTTGTCGGGGACAGCGACGATGTCGTCCCGGTCGAGGAGAACACCGCGGTGGCCGAGAAAATCTACAAGGAGTTCGGTGGAGTCTTTGAGGTGATCCACAAGCCAGGGGTGGGCCACCATCCGCATGGACTCGACGATCCCACACCCGTGGTGGAGTTCATCGAGAAGTACACTGTGCAAGAGTAGCGTCTGATCCGTCTGATCCGTCTGATCCGACTGATCGGACTGATCCGACTGATCCGACTGATCGGACTGATCGGACTGATCGGACTGATCCGACTGATCCGACTGATCCGACTGATCGGTCCGATCAGTCCGGTCAGTCCGGTCCTACCGGACCTCTAGCTCACTTAAGCGGGCTGGTATGGGAAGACACGACCGGTCGCCATAAGTCCGCTCGATCGTTTTGGGAAATCGCTCGACAAACGACCAAAAATCCCGTTTTCGATCCTGTTCTTGCTACAATTTTGGGATGGATTCCAAAAGCCTCGCCAGTATGGTTCGTGAAAAAGGTCTCGATGTTTTCGAAAGGATGTTTCGCGCCGTGGAACTCGTTCAGGAACGATTGAATCGAGCTTGCAAGGCGCTGTGCGAGGCGCAGATTCCTTACGCGGTCGTCGGTGGAAATGCCGTCGCGGCCTGGGTGGCAACGATCGATGATGGTGCCGTCCGCAATACCCGGGATGTCGACTTGCTCCTCGCAGAGGAGGACTTGCCACGAGCCACCGCCGCGCTGCAAACCGCCGGATTCATCCGCGATGAAGTGATGGGGACTGTCGTTTTCTTGGATGGCCCAGACGGGAAACCAAGCCAAGGATTGCATATTCTCCTTGCGGGACGAAAAGTGCGGCCCGAATATGTCAGCCCCACACCCAACGTCGATCAAGCGATCGAAATCAATCAGAAACGGATCGTCGAACTCCAAGCCCTCGTGGAGATGAAACTCAATAGCTACCGTCGCAAAGATCAAACCCACCTTCAAGACATGATCCAAATTGGGCTGATCGATACGAGCTGGCCATCCCGTTTCCCAACCCAGTTAGGCGAGCGTCTACAGTTGCTGCTCGATGATCCCGACGGTTGATCGGTCCTTGTGAGCCCCTCACACCTCGGGTGGGCCTGCCTTGAAATCTGTTTTCTTGTTCCTGTTCATCACGAATTTGGTGTATCCCATCATGTCGATACTACGGATCCTTCTGTGCTGGCTTTCGGTGACCGCATGCCTAACTTCAGGACTCGCTCAATCGCCAACCCCTCCGGACGCACTCGTCGCGGATTTGGGCCAGCAAACCAAACTCGAACTGGTTCCTGTCCCCTCAGGTGAATTCATGATGGGAAGCACACAAGCGGAGAAGGATTGGGCGACGGGGATCGAAGGTGGTGCACAATCAGGGACCGAACGGGAATCGTACGAGGGAGAGCTACCCCGCAAAATGAAGGTGCCGTATCCATTTTGGATGGGTCGCACCGAAGTTACCGTCGGACAATTTCGCCGATTCATCGAAGAAACGGGGTATGTGACCGACGCCGAAAAACCAGATGGGCATACCCAGTGCTTCAATCCCAAGTGGACCAGTTACAACTTCCGTGCGTCAGTTGTGCATCCATGGGACCCGATGCCTGGCAAAAGTTGGCGTGATCCGAACTTTCAATTTCCTCTGCAAGACGATTTTCCGGTTGTCTGCGTGAGTTGGACCGATGCGAAAGCGTTCGCTGCTTGGCTCAATGAGCAGTCGAGCGTGAAACAGAAAATTCCCGCTGGATACGAATACCGCTTACCTACCGAAGCAGAATGGGAATACGCATGCCGGGGTGGACGGCAAGACAGTACCGCGTATTGGTGGGGAGATGATCTTGCCGAAGGAGAAGGCCGTTTCAATATCTCTGCCGTCGATTTCCTGCCGGATCGGAAACAGAAATGGCCATTAGCGAGTGCTCCGTGGAGCGATGGCTACTCCTTTGTTGCTCCCGTCGATCATTGTGGAGAGCGAGGAAGGAACGGCTTTGGGATCGCCGATATGTGTGGGAATGTTTGGGAAGTTGTTCTCGATCATTTCGATCCAAAAGGGGGCCACGAAAAACTGCATACGACCACGGAGAACTACCGTCCGGTATGCAAAGGTGGCAACTACTTCGACGTCCCCGGCAACGCCCGTTGCGCGGTACGTTTAGGTCTTGCAGGTCCGCATTACTCCGATTCGCGCGATGGCTTCCGCGTCTGCCTTGGCCCTGTCATAACTGCGGCACAGCAAAAATGAAAAGTGGCATCTTTTTGGTGATCAACGCAAGAATCGGATTGCCCTAAGGCCGGAAAATAAACTCGCTTGCTTGCGTACCAGTGACCTCGTGATGGCGAATCGTAAGGCTGGGTGTGAGTTGCGGATTGTCGTAGGTCAACGCACCCGAAAGAAAACCACCTTGCACGCGTAGGAAACGATGGCTGGGCCGAGTATCCCCGGGCTTCCAACCCAGTTCGTGATTCTCACTGCCCGGACCACAACCAAATTCCCACAACTTCGTCGCCTCATCCACCGAGGCGTATTGCCAATGGCGATCGCCGCAAAAAACAATGGCTCCGGGGATTCTTGACAAGAACTGCCGTACTTCATTTCCCTCATGAGCAAACACTTCGTTGGCGTGATTGTCTTTTTTGTTTGCTCGATCCGGACCGACGATTGGCGTCGGACTACAGATCAGTTTAAAGGTAGCCTGCGATTCCTTGAGGGTTCTGAAAAGCCATGCTTTTTGCTCGGAACCCAAGATGGTTTTTTCTGGACCGTCCGGGACGTTATTGGGACTGCGATAATCGCGACCTTCGAGAATCCACAACTGCAGATCTTTTCCCCAAAGGACCGTTTGATAACGCTCCGGCTTGCTTGGAAACTGTTCATCATTGAAGAGCTTGACGCCATCGGCAAACGTTACCGCTCCGTAGGTTTTTCCTGGCCAGCAGTCGTCGTTTAGCGTATCGTGGTCATCTTTGATGAAATACGATGTGGTCTGGTTATAGAAATCGCGATTGTTTGGCAAGCTGAAGATCCGGCTCCATTTGAATCGCATCAGGGGCTTGGTCAGTGCCCAAGGGTCCGGTTTGTCGTAGTACTCGATATCGCCGGCATGCACGATGAAATCGGGCTGGATCGATTTCATCGCTGGATAGATCTTATGACCATTCCCAGCGTCGTCGCGTCGGAGGAAGTCATGGCAGGTGGTGATACAAAATTTCACTGGGCTCGATTCGGTGGCAGCCGGCGCTGTTTTGAAGGAACCTCGAATCGCTGCCGAGGGGGAGCCATCGAGCCTTTGCGCCTCGAGGATGGTGATGTATTTGGTTCCAGGGTTCAATCCCACAAGTTTCCACTGAGCCGTATAGTCGTTTGCAGATTGGGTGGTTATCCAATCCAAAGACTTCACGGCATGGCGATGCTCTTCTGGGAAGTAGGAAAGTCGTACCCTTCCGGCCATGCCCGGACACGCACCGATCATTTCATCCAAACTTGCACCGCTGGGAAGCTGCAGTTGCTCGAGCTTTTGAGCATCTTGCTCACGCGCAAGTTCGTCGGCTTGCTTTGTGGAGATTTTGTTGAACGGTTTGCCATCGTGGAGCATCTCTGGCATGCTGGTCGTGCGGGTCCAAAGGACAATGCTGGTTTGGTCTGCCCAACTGTTGCGACTGGCATTGGCTAGAAAGGGACCTTGGTTGATCGATTCGGTGGAGGCAGGTGTTTGTAGGGGTTTGAATACGAAATCTTTGTAGATCGTCACTCCACCATGATCGGTTAGCATGAAACGGTCTTGGTCGCCGGCACGCCCAAAGTTCTTTCCACCATAAAATTTGCTAAACGCAATGAGGGTATCCCAGCCCGGTCCGGAGGTTGTACCGATGGTGACCAAATCGCCGTTGAGGTAATGCTCGATGCTATCCCCCCGCGCGACGATCTTGGAGGTGTTCCATTGGCCTGGGGGATGGAGGACTTTTTCTTTCTTGGGGCCAACCAGATCGTAGATCGATGCTGTGGAAGTATTGGATGCACTGTCCGATGGATTGTCGAGGATTTGGTATTCGAGTCCGAGGTAGCTATTCTCGAAAAGGTTCTGTCCAAATCGACGAACCCGATACTTAAGACCGCCGTTGACATTTTTTTCGATTTTCCAAGTCCAAGAGAGTTCGAAGTTCGACGGTAGGGGTTGGGTAACGATATTGCCACCTTGGCCGGGTTGGACCAGCGCGATGGTGCCGTCCTTGAACTCCCAGCCATCTGAAACGGGTTTGCCGTCGGTCGTTTCCCAAAAGGCTCTTTCTGCCCACGAGGTCGATGGATTGGAACCCGGGTTTGTTGTGGGGATTTCCTGCGCGATAACTAGAAAGCTAAGCCAAGTGGCCAAGCTCAGGCCGCTAAGAAGTGTTTTGAAGAGAGTCATCTTTGGTCATCAATCATTCAGGAGAGGTCGGCTATTTGCATACTTGTTCCGGTCCCACCGGAGTTGCTCGAATCGGCTAGTATTTTCTATCATGGACGATCAACCTGCAATGTAAGCGATTCTCTGCGAATCCATGGGTACAAAATCAGGTTCGAAGTAGACTTCGGCGAAAAAAACTAGCCAGCTAGCTATTAGAATGTGGGGATAGTTCAGAGCCCATATCGGAGTTCCA
>JAJTEK010000117.1 GCA_021299695.1 Pirellula sp.
TCGATGGACTCGGGACGTTGCCTTTGGACGTCACCGAAGCGGTCGATCCCCTCAAGCTATGCATTCTGAGGTACCGAGCCAACGATTGGCATGGATTTTCGAAGCAGCAGATGATTGCGCTGATCGATGCGATGAAGGGCTTTTGCGAGTAGAGAGCTCTCTACTGCTTGTCGACGAGTTTGGTGATCAGTTGATCGAGTTGCGTTTGCTGGACATTCATTTTCGCTGCAGCTACGGCGAAGAGCCGCTTCTCAATTTCGTCAAGTTCACCATCGGCGGCCATGATTTTGATCAGGTCCGACAAGAGACGCTCCTGCTCTTCGGGGGCTCTCGGGAGCTTCATTGCAGCTTCTTCACTGATCGCGTATTCGAGGGCGTTGCCTAGGTCGGCTTCATCGAGCCCGAGTTCCGTGCAACGATCGACCAGCCAATCGATCTCTCGTTCGGTCAGGGAACCATCGGCCGAGGCCATAATCACGAGGTTTTTTAGGTGGTCGATCGGTTTCATAGCAAATTTCATTTCCGTGGGGAATGGTTCAAACAGCCGGGGACCTTTGCAGGCATCGATTCGCTCGTTGCTGGCTAGGAGCTGGCTCCGAGCAGTCCCAGAGCCACGGGTCCGACGGTTATTGTCGAGTTTTTTGGCTTTTTTGGGTACCACCTAGCGCCTCGAATCGAAAATTTGCCAGCCTGATCCATAGAAGCACTTGCAAAACGATATCACGGTGATATCGTGGGTTTTGCTTTTACTGGCAAAAGCCGCACAAGGCGAAGTCTAGGATTTCGCGGGTTTTAATAAAAAGGGTTATTTCGATGAGTATCAATCAAGCGACCGTTCGTGAATCGACCGTTGAGGAGAAGGTGCATCGTCCTGCGAGTGGCTGGGGGATGCTTTTTTTGGTGTTAGGGATTCTGTTTTCGATTCCCTTGATGTTCATCGCCGGGGCGAGCCAATCGGCTTCGCCATTGCTGATCATTCCGCTGGTGATCCTTGGGATTTGTGCGTTTATCTCCCTTTTTGGGTTCATGGCGGTCCAGCCCAACGATGCGCGGGTATTGCTCCTTTTTGGAGATTACCGGGGGACGGTTTCCGAGTCTGGGTTTTACTGGGTGAACCCTTTTTTCACCAAGAAAAAAATATCGCTCCGCATACGCAATTTCGAGACTGGCTCGACGAATTTGCCCGAGAAGAAGAACGAAGCTGGGCAGGTAGTTCAGCAACAGACTCGGACGAATGGCAAGCCATCGAAGGTCAACGACCGCGACGGCAATCCGATCGAGATATCGGCGGTGGTGGTATGGCGGGTGGTCAATACTGCCGAGGCTTTGTTTGAGGTCGACGACTACGAGCATTTCGTTGGGGTCCAAAGCGAGTCGGCGCTTCGAAGTCTTTCTTCGCGTTACCCCTACGATAGCGAGGACCATGAGATCTCGTTACGAGGCTCGACCGATGAGATCTCCGATCAGCTTCAAAAGGACATTCAGGATCGGTTGGGACAAGCGGGGGTGGAGGTGATCGAAGCCCGTATTTGCCATTTGGCTTATGCTCCCGAGATTGCAGCAGCGATGCTACAGCGTCAGCAGGCCGGAGCGGTTGTGGCGGCCAGAGCGAAGATTGTCGAGGGGGCAGTCGGTATGGTCCAACAGGCGCTCGATCACTTGAGTCGAGACAAGATCGTTGAGTTCGACGACGACCGCCGGGCCGCGATGGTTTCGAATCTGCTGGTGGTCTTGTGCAGCGATCGTCATGCTCAGCCAGTGGTCAACACAGGATCGATTTACCACTAGGGATTGGACAATGACCAAACGCGATTCCTATTTGCTGAGGATCAAGCCTGAGATGCTCGAGGCGCTTCGACGTTGGGCGGACGACGAATTCCGGAGCCTCAATGGGCAGATTGAGTTCGCTTTGCACAAAGCGCTCGAGCAATCCGGAAGGCTTCCGAAGGCTTCATCTCCAATCGAGCCCCGGGAGCAGGAGCCGCCACCGGGCAACGATGCCAGTGTCCAGCCAGATACGCCAAGCGACATCAAGAGAGGTTAATTGCGAAGCAGGGGCTTTGGTTTGATGCCCGAGCCTCAGCTCAGGATCGACTCGATGACGTTGCCCTCGACATTGGTCAAGCGACGTCTGATGCCGTTGTGCTCGACGCTTAGGCGTTCGTGATCGAGCCCTAGCAAATGCAGGATCGTTGCGTTGAAATCGTACAGTGGATGAATATCCTCGATCGCCTTAACCCCAAGTTCATCGGTCAATCCATGACTGACTCCTTGGCGGACGCCGGCGCCGGTCATCCAGCAGGTAAACCCGTCGGGGTTGTGGTCACGGCCCTTGGCACCTTTTTGGAAAAAGGGCATTCGACCGAATTCGGTGCACCAAACAACCAGGGTGTCTTTGAGCAATCCGCGCGATTCGAGGTCCTTGATCAATGCAGCTACGGGCTGATCGAGGATGGAGGCATGGACATCGTATTGGTTTTTCAGATCGTTGTGCCCGTCCCAGTTCAGTTTGCCTCCGCTGGCATAAGCTCCATTGAAGAGTTGCACGAACCGAACCCCGCTTTCGATCAATCGTCTTGCGAGTATGCAATTTTTGGCAAAGGCGGCTTTTTCTTTGTTGGTCGTATCATCGGCTCCGTAGGCTTTCAGTACGTAGGCAGGTTCCTGGTCGATGTCGGTGATTCGGGGCACGCTCGCTTGCATTCTGCCGGCGAGTTCGTAGCTTGCGATCCTAGCGGCCAACTGCGCATCGCCGGGATATTCCTTCAGATGCCGCTGCTGCATTTTGTCCAACAAGCGTCGGGTCGCAGCATCGGAAGCCTCCGAAACACCCTTGGATTTCAAATGCCTGACCGGATCGTTGGCCGAGAACGTTGTGCCTTGGAAGGAAGCGGGGAGAAATCCTGGTCCCCAATTGTTCGAACCATTCTGCGGAACACCTCGGGGATCGGGGATAGCCACATAGGCGGGCAGATTGTCGCAAAGGCTCCCCAACGCATAGGTCACCCAAGCCCCCAAACTTGGGAAACCATCGAGATTAAAGCCCGTGGAGAGAAAGTTTTCGGCGGGTCCATGGGTATTGGATTTGCTCGTCAACGAATGCACAAACGCGATCTGATCGGTCAGTTCTGCAAGATGAGGAATAAGATCGCTGACCCATTTTCCGGACTCACCACGGGGACGAAACGGATATTGAGGTCGAGCCAGATTTCCAGCCGGTCCTTGGAAGGTGACCGAAGGTCCCCCGGGCAGGGGTCGATCGTCCCATTCGATCAGTTTGGGTTTGTAATCCCAAGTCTCCAGTTGGCTGACCGCACCTGCGCAGAAGACCACGAGGACATTCTTTGCCTTGGCTTCAAAGTGTGGTCTGCGCGGTGCGTAGGGTTTGGCAGGATCGATCGGTTCGAGTGGATCGATACGTTCGCTCGGGTCGCTCGCGAGCAATCGATCGCGACTCAGAAGGCTCGTAAGTGCGATCGAGCCCAGGGCATTTGAGGCCGAGCTGAGAAAGTTTCGACGGTCCAAAAAAGGATGCACGGTTCAAAGAGCCTTATCAAAGAGCCTTATCACGGAAGGAACAGAAACTCATTGCAGTTAAAAAGAGCACGGCAGAGTGTTTCAACACCTAACTCCTGGACGATTGGTAAGGCATCAGCGATCTCGTCCGGGGTTGGTTCTCGGCATAAAGCGTGTTGGTAAGCAGCTTTGATCAATGGCGTTGGGTCGGCTTGGGATTCCCCTTTTGAGTCGGTCTTGTCCCGCGTGCCGGCTTCCCTGTGCAATCGCTCTGCAAACGCTTTGGACTGCTCGATCGTAAAGACGCTGTTGAGAAGGTTCAAGGCTTGGATGGGGGTTGTGGAGGTTCGGCGCAGTCCGGTGCTTTGCCCTGCATCGGGGCAATCGAACGCTCCAAAAACAGCCTCGCGTTCCCGTCGTACTTTATGGGCATAAATCATGCGTCGGAGCCCTGGGCCTTGAAATTGCTCGATGGGTTGGAATCCACTGAGTCCTCCGCGTTGGGCGAATAGGTCGTAGCCTCTTCCGAACATGGTCGTGTTGAGTTGGCCGCTGACGGCCAGGATCGAGTCGCGGATCGCTTCGGCCTCGAGCCTTCGGAGCGGATATCTCCATAGGAGTCGACCGTCGGCGTCGATCTGCAGTCCCTTTTCGTGGGACTGGCTCGATTGCCTGTAGGTCTTCGATAGAACGATCGCTCGATGAAGGGACTTGAGCGACCAGTTGTTTGCGATCAACTCTGCAGCGAGCCAATCGAGAAGTTCCGGATGGGAGGGAGGTTGTCCATGAATCCCAAAATCATTGGGTGTATCGACCAGTCCGATTCCGAAGTGCCCCTGCCAAATCCGATTCGCGATGACTCTAGGCGTCAGCGGATTGCTCGGCGAGGCGATCCAGTCGGCGATGGCCATACGACGCTTGGGTTCGCTCTCGGAGGGATCGATTCCAAGCTGCCCAAAAAATCCGGGAATCCTCGGTTCCACTTTTTGCTGAGGTTGCTCAGGATCCCCGCGCAGGAGCAGGTGAATCGCATCTGGCGTTCGAAAACGGCCGGCAAACGCCTTTTGATTCTCCTGCCAAGACTTCAGATCGTTTTGAAGTTGTTTCTGACGGGTTTGCAGCGTCTGAAACGCTGCGAAATCCTCCGAACTTGGGTTGATCGATGGGGAGTTGGGTGCAGCATTCGAGGCCGAATTGGATTCTCGGGGGGCAGGATCTCTCGCATCGCTATCCCGATCCGAATCGTCAGCGAGGAGAGTCCATTGGCCGTCCGGGGCGAGCAGTTCGATCGTGTATTGGATTGCCAATCGGTCTTGGAATTCCCCTAAGCGGTCGCGTCCCCAGACCAACCGTTCTACCATCACCGGGTCGGTGAATTCGAACGTTAGGGTTCCTTTTCCGACTTGGTTCGACATCCAACTGCGGCTATTGCCGTAGCTCCCATCGTTGACCAAACGCAGTTCATGCCGATCGGGCGCGACCGAATCGCCTGACGAGGTGACTTTCGTTCCCCGGGAACTCAATGCGAGATTCTCCCCGAGGGGGTTGAAGATCTCGAACTCATCGATGCAAGGCTCGAGTCGATTGGTCTGAAGGATCGAGAAGCGAACAGCTCGTGTTTCCGTCGGAGCAATCCGCTCAGAGTTGATCGTCGGTTGCACCCGAGGTCGCTTAGGCAAGTCCACCACGAGGTCTTTTTGGTTTTGGAGATCGCTGCCGATCTGGAAGCGTTGCGGGTTGGGGCGGGCCAGGGGTTCGATGCGTACCAACTCGCGATCGATCGCTCGGAGCTCATCGGAGATCCTTTGGCCTAGCTCCTTATTTTCGTGTGCCCATGGGGTATCGACCAGACGGTCTTCGTAGTCGACCCCAGCGACAAAGGCCTGCATTGCGTAATAGTCTTCTTGAGAGATCGGATCGAATTTATGGTCATGGCATCGGGCGCAGCCGATGCTCAGCCCGAGGAACGACTGGCTTAAGTTCACGACGATTTCATCGATCGCATCTTGCCGTGCTAGCCGCTTGCTGGGTTCGTCAGCGCCGATTTGGCCGGGAAGCAGAACCGAGGCGGTGATTAGGAAGCCAGTCGCGGTGTCTTGTCCGAGCTGATCTCCGGCGATCTGTTCGCGGATGAACTGATCGAAGGGAGTGTCGTTTTGAAGAGCGCGGATCACATAATCCCGGTAATGCCAAGCGTGAGGACGCTCGGTGTTGACCTCGAATCCGTGGGTGTCAGCGTACCGCACCACATCGAGCCAATGCTGTGCCCAGCGTTCCGCATACCTTGGTGAAGCGAGCAGTTGCTCGACGACCCGGGAATACGCGTCGGGTTGCTCATGGTGATGAGTGAACCATGCGGCGAGTTGCGGATCGGGTGGGAGGCCATGGAGGTCGAGCGAAACACGCCTCAGCCATTGCATGGGTAAAGCCGGAGGTGAGAAGCTCAAACCTTGGGCCAGCAGCTTGCTTTCGATCCACGTATCGATCGAGGCACGGGGGTCAGGTGAAGCGATAGGTTGAAAACTCCAGTGCGATTTCGGATCGACCAAAGTGGTTTTGTCGATCCCATCCGGCCAAGGAGCACCGGCAGCGAACCAAGCTTCGAGGGTTTCGATTTGCGAGCGGCTTAAGGGTTTGTTGCCAGGTCCTGGAGGAGGCATCCGTTCCTGAGGATTCTGATTCTTGACCCACTCGAGCAAAGGGCTCGCGATCGGATCTTTCGGATCGATCATCGGTCCGTAGTGATCCCCACCAAGTAGCGCTCGCGACTTCACATCGAGTCGAAAGCCTGATTTTTGTTTCTCCGGTCCATGGCACGCAAAGCAGTGCACTTCGAAAATCGGCTGGATGTCTCGGACAAAATCGATTCCTGAGTCGCTAGGTACCTGCCCATGGGAAACGATCGCCAGGACCGCCCAAAGCAGCACCGGCATTCCGATCTTGGCCCATCCTCGCAGGACACTGGGATGGGAGTCCAAGCCGATTGGGCCTGGGGAATCGGGGAAACTCCGGTAGTGCAAAGCGGTACGGCGCATAAGCGATAAGGGTAAGTGTTCGGCGGAGTATAACTGAAACTAAATTGTACCCGTTCCTTGGATGCTAGTTCTGAGGTTTCTTCGGATCGACAAGCTTTGGTTGGCTCGGGTTTTAGGATAATCGGTTAAAATATTGGGGTTTGGTTGGCAGGAAGTCTAAAATAAAGGGAGTTCGCCTGGGTCTATCCGATGGATGCATTCTGGTTTATCCGGCTTGCATGGAAGATACTTGGTCGATTTTGAATCACGCACGAGGGGACGCATTGGGTGTCTGAGGAACGCGGTGGGGAGATTGGTTTGGCGGACATAGGCAATCACGTTTTTTTGGCATGCGCTACGGAAACGGATCGAGGGGCCGTTGGACCTGAGTCTTGGAAGAGGTTTGGTTCAAAGGCTCTTTGGGCCATGCGAGTAACGCTGCGCATGAGTTGGTTGGCATTGGTTATCCTGGTATTCGGGCCAGGCGCGATGATGCACAAGGGGCATTCTCAGGACCCGCCTACGAACCCTCCGGCCGGTGGAGTGATGCCAATGGAGAACTTACCGCGAGTGGTAGGTCCTGGCGTTCTTCCTGATTTGATGTACATGCGGAACGAAAAAGGAGAAGAGATTCTCGTACCTCGCGCGCGGTACGAAGACTTTGAGCGTTTGCTGATGGAAACCGAGTTAGGAGGTGAGGGGCTAGCAGCGACCCCGAGCTTGAACCAACTCGACTTGGTTATTGAACCGATCGCCGACTATGCCAAGGTGCAAGTGCGTGGATTGATCGCATTAAAGAAGCCGAATCGAACCACTTGGACCGTCCCGATCGCGTTGAGTCAACTGCAATGGCTCCCGACGAAACCAACCGAACCACTCGCCGGCCCGGTCTCGGACGGATCGATCATCGATGGAGTTGAGAGCGTCGCAACATCGACACAATCGAATGGATACCTTTGGAGGGTCGGTCCTGGCAAGACACTTCCGAGGCGATTGGAGCTCGAAGCGTTATGCAAAGTCGTATCGAATCCGGTGGGGACATCGCTGAGGCTCGACTTACCCCCGGCAGCAAGTGTCTTGAAGCTGAAGCTTCCCAAGGGAGATTGGGAGTTGAATGCCACCGGAGGTGGTAATGAGGTGATCGAGCCATTCAGCGTTCAGGGGGAGCATTCGATCGCGATTATTCGGACTTCATCGAACTCGATCAACCTGACATGGAATCGCAAAGTCAATCGCGAGGCGATCGCTGCTGTCGAAATCTTGAGTCAGACGAAATTCACACCGACGAGCGATTCGAATCGATGGCGTGCCGATACGGCTTGTTCGATTCGCGGTCCGATCAAGTTGGCAGGTAAGAGGATTTTGTGGACGCTACCACCTCAGGGAACGATGCGAGAGGCGATCTCGGACATTTTGAGTTTTTCCAGTTATCGCATGATTCGAGTCACGAGCAAGGCGTCGACCGATCCACCGACATTGGCTCAGGAGAAACCCGGCGAGGCTTGGTGGATTGAGATCGATGAGGCTTATGCTCGAAGTGAATTGGATTTGAATCTCGAGTGGCAAATCGGCCGATTGCCCAGCGAGCCGCAGGTGAGTTTTTCAGCGCCGGAATTCGAGGGTGCTGAGCGTCATAATGGAACGATTGAATTCGCGATCCCCCGGACCAATTCGATCGATTGGAGTACGCAAGGGAACGTGCAGTTGCTTAGGCAAAGCCAAGCGGCTGATGGGAGCGAATCGATCGTCTATTCTTTTCAATTTTCTGGGCAACCTGCCAGGATCGCCACCCAATGGACATCTGTAGCCGAGCGCCCACGCTTTGGTTCAGAACAGCGCATCGAAGTGCGAGAGCGACGCGTCCTGCTCCGAGGATTGATCGAGTTCGGGAGCGACCCTATCGAGTTGCCCTTGTTGCAATTGGAGGCCGAAGGTTGGCAACCCGAGCGGCTTGTCTTGTATCCTTCGGAGACGGATCTACCTTTGGATGCACTTACTGGTGCGGGAAATCCAACGGCGGAAAATCCCACTGGGGCTTGGTCGCTTCCGATCAACGCGAATTTATGGATGAAGAGCGCGGCCGGTGGCCGGACGACAAGTTCCGATACGATTCGCGTCGAACGCAGCGGCGAGAGTTCTTTTGGAGGGGTTAAACTCGGGAATCCCTTTGAGATGATCGCCAACTCCACGGAGAAAAAAGATCCGAATGCGCCATGGAAATTAGAATACTTGATGAGTCGAAATTTAGCCGACGAAACGCAGGACGTCGCATTTTCATTGCCTCAGTTGTCCTGGCTCTCCCAGGAATCCCAACAGAGAGTTGTCCGAAGTTTGCCAGGTCGTTTGCTGGTCTACAGTTGGCCTTATCGATTGACCTCGAATCCAGATGCCACAGTCGGTTTGGTGGAGACTTCGCTGGACCGAATGACACAAAAGCAGTGGACCGAGGCCAACGCGGGAGCCACCCCCTTTTTGATGCAGTATCAAATTGCCGATGCGACTGCATCGAGCCGATGGGCAGGAACTCGGAGCCGGAAAGGATCCTTCGTCTCGGCGAGTCTTTACACGAGCCTCACGCCGAGCTCCGACTCGATCCAGTGGGATCTTCGATGGAACTGCAGGTGCTTAGGAAGCCGTCCGACCGAACTGCGGATCGGGTTTCCTGTGGAAGGAGATTTGGACCGATCCGTACAGGATGCGACGATATCGATCGACAATCGTCAGGTAGCGCTCGAGTGGCTCGAGCCTGTCGTTGGGCAGCCCGAGTTGTTGCGTTGGGCTAAATTTTCTGTGCCAGAAGTCTCAGCCGACGCGAGCAATCGATTGGATTTTCTGATCGAAGCGCAGTACTCGTCCAAGCAACCTCTTCTTTTGCAAACACAAGAGGAGACCTTACTAGACCTCGGACTGGCGAAATTGAGTTCTTTACGGGACCAAGAGCAAGTCATCCTCGACCTGGCCCAATTGCGACTGCGCAGCACCGAGTTGTTCAAGGTTTCGGCGTTCGACGGGGCCAACGACGGCGTTTATGAACTCGATCCCGATCAATCGCGCTTCAAGTTAACCGCAGCGCGAAGATCCAACCGTAGCAAATCGCCGCTGCGTCTGGAGGCCGAATGGGTACAAACCATCGTCAATGCGCTCGAACAACGGGATCGGTATGTCGCCAGATTTCAGACCGATCAACGCGTCGTACGAATCCCTGCAAGCCTAGCACTCATCCGGGATGCTGAGTGGATGCTAGATGGGCAGCGGGCGAGCGTTCGCCAGGACTCCGAATCCGAGGGTTTTGCAACGGTCGTGATTCCAGAGGCATCGGAGCCAGCCGCATCGTCAAATCACGTGCTTGAGGTCTTCACGACCCAGGCAGCTCCCAAGGGTTGGTTTCGCAGAGTCCAACCGATCGGACCTCGGCTTCAACCCACCCCATCGAGCGCCCCGTTGGTCTGGCAGATTATTGTTCCTCGGACCGAGCATTTGATATCTAGCACTAAGAATGCTCTACCGATGTACCAATGGCGTTGGCGGGATTTGTTCTTTCGAAGAGTCGGACAGAGCGACCAAGAGGAGATTGAAGTTCGCATCGGCGCGACCTCTCAACCCGTCTTAGCCCAACAGGTCAATCAGTATGATTTGACGAGCGTCGCTTCGACACAACCGCTCGAAGCGATCTTCGTTCCGAGCGCGCTGATTTGGCTGCCCGTATCGATGGTCGTCTTGGCGTTATCCATCGTGCTTCGAGACAGCCGCTGGATCCGTTGGCCTTGGTTTTGGGCGATCTTCTTGGGTGTTTTCTTCGTCTTCTCCCAATTCGCTTGGGATATCTCCTTACTGGTACTTCAAGCGGCCATTGTATCGGTTGCGTTGGCGATACTCTACGGATTGTCGCGATGGGCTATGGATCGACGGGCCCGGCGTCGAAGTATTTTTGTCAGTCGGCAATACGCACCTTCCCCCTTGTCCGGACGTGTTGGCTCAGCATCGAACGCAATCAAAAAGCCAAGTGGAGACTCCTCGTTGTTGCGATCGACGGTGGCAGCGAAAGCCAGGGAGCCACAATGATTTGCGGCCGACTAGCGATTCTCGCCATATTGTTTCTTTTCGTCCCGATCGAACGGTTGTTCGGGCAACGTCCCGAGAGCGATTCGCCCGCAACTACGATTCGTCCGGCGGAATTTGTCGAACAACCGATAGTCGACCGTCCGTTCCGTCGGATTTTCGTTCCGGAAGCGGAACTACCCGAACTGCCTTTAGATAACCTCCGTCCCTTAGAAATCGACAAACTACCTGCTGCTTTGGAACGGATCATCCGTAGCAACAGCGAGACGATCGACCCATGGCTAAGCTCAACCCAAGGGCTTCGTTCCATTCATGCAGTCGCACGGTTGGTTGGAGCCGATCTGTTGTCCGAACGCACTCGTTTAACATGGTCGGATCCCAAGAGCGCCGCATCGAACCCTCAGGAAACCCGACCGAGCAAGGAACGACTCAGTCCATGGAATCTAGCCATAGAGAACAGTTACGAAGAACTCAATCAATCGCAGAGCACGAATAGTTCCAATGCCTCAGGCGAAAGAGAAAGCGGTGTTGGTCCGATTCCGCAAACCAACTCTAGTAGCGTTCAACCCACTTGGGTTTTCGATGCGAGCGGGAGTCCACTCGTCGATCGAGTCCAAGCTGAAGCCTGGATTCGTTGGTCGCTTCGCCCCTTAGCAGACAGTACGCCCAATCGGTTGAATTTCGAAGCCTCTGTACCTCGAACCGTCGACGGTTGCCTAGTTCTCTTACTGCCGAAAACAGCCAGGCTTGAGAAATCGAGTGTCGTGATGCGTCGACTCGATGGATGGCAACAGGCTGCATCGCGATTAGGCAATTGGCCAGATCTGAACCCAACGCTCGGGACCGATGCTCCGACGGCGGTCGAGAACGCCTATTGGCAACTTGAAATCAGCGGTCAAGAGAGGATCACCTTCTCGATCGATCTTGGGACCAACACCGGTCGGGGGCAGACGATCGAGTATCCAAAAGAGTGGGGGATTGAGCGATTATTCGCAAAGCAAACCTTGCAGTATTCCATCCATGGCGATGAATTGCGAATGATAGGCGAATGGGAATGGAATGAATCGGCCACCGCGAGTGCTCCGATACGCTTCGAGTTGCCACAAGGCATGAAAATCCGATCCTTGACGATCAACGAGCGAGAGACCGCGCTGCAATTGGATCAAAACACGGTAGTCCTCAACGCTCCTAGCGGTGGATCGCGCCAGCGCATGGCCGCTGAGTTCTTGATCCCGTGGGAGCAACTTATCGATCCACAAAGCGGTATTTTGCAGATTCCCTCGATTCGGAATT
>JAJTEK010000118.1 GCA_021299695.1 Pirellula sp.
CACGATGGTCAAGGAAGCCACAGGATCGCTCGATCAGTGTTCTCAAATCCTCAACTCAACGAACCTAACGGTCCTCAGCGGTGATGACTCGTTGACCTTGCCGATGATGAGCATCGGAGCCCAAGGGGTTATTTCCGTTGCTGGCAATATTGTTCCCGGCGACCTGCTGGCGATGGTCAAGGCAGCTTTGGACGGGGATTTCGTCCTGGCAGCCAAATGGCACCACAAGCTCTTCCCGCTTTGTAGGGATATGCTCTCGTTGGCAACCAATCCAATTCCGGTCAAAGCGGCCATGATGCTCCTGGGGCGAGACACCGGAGAGCTTCGCTTGCCGATGACGGCTCTAGAACCAAAAGAACTCGACCTGCTCCGAGGTACACTTGAGCGGTTCGGCCTGGCCTGTCAGTAAGATTGCATTTTTGTAATTTATCTGGCCGGTTTTTCGGCTGGGATTCTGTCCTACTGCGTACAAACAACACCCCTTGTTTGGGGCTAAAGGGGGTTAGTCCTCTCTTAGCTGTTAGGCAAAGGGTGATTGCCTTCCCTTGCTTTCGGTTGACTTGTCGGGTTGGCTTCATTAGGATTCTTTGTATAGGCCGAGGATTCGTTCGATTCCTCGGAAAGGCCCTCGAGAGGGCTGTTTTTTTATTTTTTATTTGGTGAGGGACTATTGATGAAAACCACGAAAAGAGGTTTCACGCTCGTTGAATTGCTGGTGGTCATCGCGATCATCGGCGTGCTGGTGGGTTTGCTCCTGCCGGCCGTCCAAGCGGCCCGCGAGGCGGCTCGGCGGATGAGTTGCAGCAACAATCTCAAGCAGTTAGGCCTTGGGGCCCAAAACTTTGAGTCGGCTTATAAAACTCTCCCCCCTGGAGAATGGACGCGCGCATCGACGACTGCCGCGACGAGCCGTCCGGCCTGGACGACCATCGTTCTGACGTTTCTCGAGCAATCGACAAAGTTCAATCAGTTCGACTTTACTTTGGACGTCAATACGCATGCGAGAAACCTCGCAGCCCGTCAGCAAGACGTCCCGACGTTTCTTTGCCCGTCGGACCCTTCCGATGCTCAGTTCACTGCCAGCGGAGTGACCGTCGGTCGCCTGAGCTACTTCGGGAGCATCGGCGGTGTTGCTGACTGCCGCGTCCTCGATGACCGTGGCGGAATTTTCAATGGCAACTTTAGCAGTGTTGCCCTGAATCAGACCCCCAAGGGGATCAAGATGGCTTCGGTGCGTGATGGAACGAGCAACACCGCGATTTTCACTGAGGTGATGCGGAAATTTGGGGATACCTCCGTGGTCAACTACACGACCAATCGAGCCTCGGGAGACATCTCCCAAGGCGTTGGATTGATCGACGGGCGAAACGACCCTGGTTGCCGAGCAGGCAGCACCGCTGGTACTCGGATCAACTATGTTGGATTGCAGTACTATCGAGGGGGGATCAACCATAACACCCTCTATTCGCATACCCTACCGATCAACTGGAACCGCAACGTGAACAATCCTTTGACGCAGCAGTACACCTGCGGAGACGCTTCGTTTCGACGCGCTCACATCGGCGCTAGTAGCTACCACTCCGGCGGCGTAAACAGTTGCTTTGTCGATGGCTCGGTGCGATATGTCAGCGAATCGACTTCCTTTGAGGTTTGGTATGCTGCTGGTACTCGAGCCGGCGCTGAAACCGTCGCGATCGAAGAGTAGCTCTCGTGTGATGATCTTGCGAATCATCGCAAGCAAATAATGGCCCATGCCTCTCGTGGCGGCAAAGCTACGGAGGCAGGAGCCTTGATTTCTTGGGCCTTGGCTAATCCTTTAGCCCTCCTGTTTTCTGAAGGGCCCAATTTTTTGCTCTCTGGTTTAAAGCTCTTGAAAAGGTCTATGCATTCGATGGTCTTCCAAATGATTTTCCGACGCGAGTTCGCCTTGATCTGCTGGTTTGGATGTCTGGCGTTGACCGCGATAGGTTGCGGCGGAACAAAGTCCGGACCTGTCGAGCAACCCCTTCGCGGCGCTTTGGAGGACTTCCACCAGTTCCTCAAGAACCTCCCTACAGACAACCTGCAACCGCCCAAGGATGTCGCAGCCTTCATGCCGCTTGAACCCATGGCACCGGTTGCTGCTGAGTACCTGATCAACGGCGAACTGGTTTACTTCTGGGGCTCAGGTCTTGCCGATGGCGGAGAGCGGATTATCGCTCACCAAAAGACCATGGATACCGACGGCTGCTGGGTACTCCTGGAGAACGGGAAAGTAGTGAAACTCTCGGCCGAGAAATTTGCCTCAGCACCCAAAGCAAAGTGAGGGACAATCGCGTTGGCCTCACCGGAACAAAACAAGTAAACAAAAGAGCTTAATAGCTTCATAGGAATCGAAGAAAAAATGCATTCATCCACAAAACGATCCGCTTGGTTTCTCCGAGCCCTTCTTGCGGCTTCAGGTCTTTCCGTAGCTTTGGGCTCTGGGCAGTTGGCTCAGGCCGAGGAGACATGGAATGGCTTTCAAAACGGAGGCCGATTGATCGTCCCAAGTTTGCCCAAATCATGGAATGCACAGGGTGAAAATGTAGCTTGGAAAATCTCCATCGAAGGCTATGGTCAATCAACTCCTGTGGTAGCAGGTGACCAAGTTTTTGTGACCTCCACAAGTGGTAAGAACAAAGAGACCTGTCACGTTGCGGCGTATGCGTTGGCCGACGGAACCAAGCGTTGGCAAAAGGACCTTAAAAACCCCACTCCCGAGGAGAACAACAGCTATGTCAGTCGAGCTGCGCCGAGCCCCGTGGTCGACGGCCAGCGGCTTGTTGTCAGTTTCGAAGGGGGCCTCGTGGCAGCCTTCGCTTTCGACGGCAAACTTCTGTGGGAAAAGAATTTGGTCGATATGTATGGACCGATCAAAGCCCGGCATGGACTGGCTGCCTCGCTCGAACATGACGAATCGAATGTCTACATTTGGGTAGAGCGAGAGCAAGATCCTTATGTGCTCGCCCTGAGCAAACAAACCGGAGAGTTGGTCTGGAAATCCGTCGGAGTCGGTTCGTCGGGTTGGAGCAGTCCAAGGCGTCTTGGCGTAGGGGAGAAAACACATTTGGTATGCAGTGCCAGTGGCAAGATTGTTGGCTACGACACTTCCAATGGCGATAAACTTTGGGAGTTTACCGACGTTTCGAACAATACCACTTGCACCCCTATCCCGGTTTCTCAAGGCCGCTTTCTTTTAGGCGCTTCGGACGGTCGGGGTGAACAATCGGCAGGCAAAGCCGCAGCGTCCAATGGTCTGATCGAGGTCAAGCCTATGGCGGATGGCAAGTTCACAGTCGATTACGTTTGGCGAGCCGAAAAGGCCACCTGTAGTTTCGGTAGTCCGATCGTCGCGGCCGACAAGGTTTGGATCGTCAACCGATCAGGTGTGCTGTATCAATTGGAATTGGCGACCGGTAAGCAGCTTTCGGCCGAGCGGGTTTCGGCCGGGAGTGTTTGGGCTACACCGCTAGCGACTGCCGAAAATCTCTATTTGTTCGGTCAAAAGGGGACCACTTCGATCATCGACTTATCCAACGCGAGCGAATTAGCCTCTTGCACCACTTGGGATGATGCAGCATCCGAAACACCCGCCGCAGGGGGCGGAGCGGTTCTCTATGCTGCGGTCAAGGCGGGCGAAATTTTATTGATCCGACGGGGCGATACATTGTACGCAATTCGCTAATTGCGATGATTCTCTAATTTCCTACATATAGATTTCTTCGCGCACCATGAGTCATTTTTCCGACCAGTCCAATCCATCGATTCCGAGACGATCTTTTTTTACCTCGGCAGCGAGTTTAACTGCAGGCACAGCCCTGGGAGTAGGGCTTTTGGACCCTCAGGGCCGAAGCCTCATGGCTCAAGACCCAGCGAGTCCGGCAGTGCCAGCCAAGCCTGAAAGTGGGCCGAGCGAGAGTCCATTTGAACGAGACTACGAACCGCCTGCGTTCAAGCCATCGTGGAAAAAGCCGCAAGTCAATCGGCTCTTGGCTCAGGACTTCATTATTTATGCCCATTCGGATTTGGAGATGACCAAGAAGCTCTTGGAGCGTGAACCGGGGTTGATTCAATCCGCGATCGATTGGGGGGCTGGAGATTGGGAGACTGCCCTAGGGGGAGCTTCCCACATGGGCCGTCACGACATTGTGGAGTTTTTGCTCAGCCGTGGAGCGAGGATCGATTTGTTTTGTGCGGCCATGCAAGGCCAGACCGAAGCGATTCGGAGCTTTCTCGCATTGCAACCGGCATTGATCGATGCCAAGGGGCCTCATGGTTTCAGTTTGCACTTCCACGCGCAGGTCGGTGGAGAGAAGTCCAAAGAGACGCTCGATTTTTTGCAATCGGTCAAACAAGTCGAACTCAGACCGGTCCCATTTCTGAACAAGAAACCCGCTAGCGATAAATAACTAAACCCTCACGGATTCATTCCGTCATCGCTTCAACGATCTCCCGTAGTGGATCTCTGCGGGAGATACACTACCCTCTCTGCGCCAGACCACTACCTTCGTGCCTCTGCGTTCTTCTTCCCTTGCGTCTCTGCGCCCCTGCGTCTTTGCGTTCCCTTCTTCCCTTGCGTCTCTGCGCCCTTGCGTCTTTGCGTTCCCTTCTTCCCTTGCGTCTTTGCGCCCCTGCGTCTTTGCGTTCCCTTCTTCCCTTGCGTCTTTGCGCCCCTGCGTCTTTGCGCTCCCTTCTTCCCTTGCGTCTTTGCGCCTTTGCGCCCTTGCGTTTATTTCTTTACGAATCTATGAACGAGGTTTCGCTAGAGCGAGGGCCAACGGGCAGTTCGCATCAATGATTTCCCCCTTGCGGTAGCGAGCAAGAAGCTCTTTCGATCGCTGGGCCAGCATCCGCCGCACCTCGCGACGCATACCTTTGACGCGAGGGATGACCATCGAATCGTAACCTGTTGTTTGGTGACGCATCCAAGCAATCACGGCTGCCTCGGCTCGTTGCTCGACTGGAATCCGCTTGGTGCGGGCCACCGTTCCACTTCCTACGGGAGTCGCATGGTCGGCGACCCATTGTGCAAGTCGCTTAGCGATCGGTTCATGACAGGGATCAAAGGCCAGGAAATCAAAAACAGCTTGCGTGAAATCCTCGACATAAGCCACCTGGGTCTTCTCGCGACGTTTCGCGTCGGCCTCCTTACGCTTTGCGAAGCTCTCCGTCGAACGCTCCTGCTGAAGATCTCTCTGAATTCGCTCGATTGTCGATGCCGGTGCCCAAACCCCTCTGGAGAATGCCTTTCGCCCCTTGAGCTCCTGGACGACCCAATGATCGCCGTCGGCTTTGACCCGACGCGTCAAAGCCGCGTCACCAGGGGGCAAAAGTGACCAGCCTGCCGGGGCCGTAAGGACCCTACCATCTGAGCTGCGAACACTGTTGGAGGTCGGACCGGGGGAATAGATTTTTGACATTCGAAACGCTTCTTTTTTCTCGATTCTCTAAACGTTGGAGTCCCTATCGGCCAGCCCGATTATCCGACTTGATGCCAATCCGACCCTTTGGCTCGGGTCGAGACTCGCTGAGGCGAGAAAAATGGGTGGTTTCGAGTAGCATTCCATCAGGTTACACTGAGTGCTCGTTCGGAATTCTAATCCAACTGCACTCACAAGGCCCAAGTCGTCGAGTATGGAACCCCAGGACGATCTTCAACGCTTCCGACCACTGCTTAGGGCACTTGCCGAAGAGATGATCTATTCGGATCTGAAAAAGAAAGTTGACGCATCGGATTTGGTCCAACAAACCATGCTTCAGGCGATCGAGTCCCAATCGCAGTATCGTGGGAACTCCGATGGGGCCAAAGCCGGTTGGCTTAAATCGATCCTCAGGAATGTTGTCCACGGTTTGATGCGACGTTATCGCACCGACCGCAGAGACATCGCGCTCGAACGACCACTGGACGCATCCTCCCCTTCGCGATTGGGCTTAGCGATCGAAGATAGTCACGCGAGTCCCTCTTACGGGCTGCGGCAAGTCGAAGAGAATCAAAAAGTCGCAGAGCTGATCGCTTCGCTCAGCGAGGAGCAGCGCCGTGCGATCGTGATGCGTTACTGGCAGGATAAGCCCCTAGAAGAAATCTCAAAACTGATGAACAAGTCACCCGATGCCATCGCAAGCTTGCTTTATCGTGGAATGAAGGTCCTGCGGTCGAAATCCGTCTAAATCATGGAACTCGATGAGATTCTCACCCAGGTTCTGAAGATCCAAGTCGACGAGCATGCGACGACCCAACTCCAGAGGCTGATCTCCGAGAATCCCTGTTGGGCCGAAGAGATCACCGAATGCTGGGAACTGCACCGCCAAATGAGCTGCTCGAAGAGCTCCGAGCCGTCTCGATTTCTGTCCGACTGGGACGCTTATGAAATCCTCGACGAAGTCGACCGAGGAGGGATGGGAATTGTCTATCGCGCTAGACACAAAGACCTCAATCGAATTGTTGCGCTCAAAATCATTCGGTCCGGCGAATTTGCCAATGAGATAGAAATAGCTCGATTCCGTCGCGAGGCTCAGATCGCAGCACAGTTGGTCCATCCAGGGATCGTTCCTATCTACGAAATCGGCGAACGAAACAATTTGATCTATTACACCATGGCCTTCGTCGAAGGTTGCCCATTGCTCGGGCTGGCTCGCTCTCCAACGCTATCGATTGCGGCCAAGGTACAACTCGTTTATCAGTTGGCTCAGGCACTTGAATACGCACACGGCCAAGGCGTCGCGCATCGCGATATCAAACCTAGCAATATTCTTATCGATCTGCATGGCTCCCCAATATTGATCGATTTCGGATTGGCGAAATCGACGCATGCCGAATCGGATCTAACCCAATCTGGTGTCATACTCGGGACACCTTCGTACATGGCCCCCGAGCAGATCCAACACCATCACGATCATGATTTGCGCCTCTCGGATATCTACTCTCTGGGCGCCGTTCTCTACCACTTGCTCGTCGGCCGCCCACCGTTCGTCGGCCCAACAAGCTTCGACATCATGCTCCAACTTAAAGATCGCCAGCCGGTTCGACCCTCGCGGCTCAATCGGCAAGTCGACCGCGAACTCGACACGATCTGCTTGAGGGCCCTTGAGAAAATCCCAAGCGAACGCTATTCGACCGCTGCAGAGTTCGCACGAGATCTCGAAAGTTGGATCCACGGTAGCGCGGTGTCCGCTCCGACGAAATCACCTTGGATTCGATGGATTCGATGGTGGAAACAAGAACCCGGACTGGTTTCTCACGCCGTAGCTATTTCTGTCGTGATCCTCGTCGTCGTGCTGTCCCATCTATTGGGCTACTCTCTGGCGCACCTACCGACCCAACTCACGGTGCTTTTGACTTGGCTCCTCCTTTGCTTCCCGCTCCAACGCTGGATCCTGAAAAGCAAAGATACCCACGTGCCAGCAATCCTCTGGGGGCTAATCGACTTGGCCTGCGTTTCTTGGCTCATCGCCACTGCGGGGCCACCACGAAGTCTCCTGCTCGTCGCCTATCCTTTGATGATCACCGCAAGCGCCTTGTTCTACCGAACACGATTTGTCATCCTCATGACCACCGCTTGCATCCTGGCTTTCCTGGTCCTGACCGGGCTGATCGAGGACCCATCGTTTCAAAGAGCCTCTTTTCGGATCCTCTTTGTCTGTTTTCTAGGCATCCAATGCTTGATTCTCACAAGCTTAATCTTGAAGGTTCGCAATTTGTTCACCTATCGCGAACTTTGAAAAACGCTCTGGAAATTCAAATTCCGCTACAATCGCCTCGAACCTACGACATGCGGCCGAGATCAAGGCAATCAAGGAAATCAAATCCTTCGGGTGGATTCCGCTTCAGACCTAGCCACCATCAGCTGGCCCGTTTCCTCTGCCCCCTGTCAAGGATACGCATTCTATGTCCATTGATCGTTTGTCTTTACTCGAGTGGCTCCTGCCTTATTGTGAACCCAACACCGATTGCATCATGTATCCCAAAGGGAAGCGTACAGCGGCCTATTCGGTTTTTTGGGGCCGTGGGGCTTGCAAATGCTCCGTAGTGGATTTCGCGTAGAGATCCCGCTCGTTAGTGGATCTTGCAAATGATCCGGCTGTTTGGATTTAGCCCGGAGGGCGGCAAAAGAACTGCCGGCGTGCGTAAAATCACAGGCGGTTCATTTTCCCAGTAGTTTCGGGGATTTTTGACTTGGCCCTGGACTTTTCAATATTTTTCGCGTCATCGTTGTATCAAGAAGGCATCTAGCCTATCAGGGCGTCATACCCCTTTTTTGGCCTGTTCGTCAGCGCGGAGGTACTCCTCATGGGTTGGATCATTTTTTCGTTGATCGGGTTTGTCCTTTGGGCTTTCCTCGGACACCTGATCTGGTTGGCTATCGCCTACCCGTTTTCCCAGTCCTCGAAAAAACCTTGCGAAAAATGCAAGTCGATGATTCACGCCGATGACAAAGCATGTCGGCATTGCGGCTGGACCTCCGTGCCCCCAAACATCGAGCAAGCCAACCGGATCTGCAAGCAGGCGCTCCTAGCGGCCATGAAACGCGAATTGATCGACCCGGCAACGATGCAACGTGGAATCGAAGTCCTCGCCCTGCTTGCCAAACCACCTGCCATACCAACTGCCAAACCACCTGCAAACCTTTCGGAGATATCGCCCGCAAACGTGCCCGCAAACGTGCCCGAAATAGCAATCGAAAAGGGGCCCCAGAGCCCGACCCAGAGCCCGACCCAGAGCCCGATCCAGCGGCCAACCCAGAGGCCGCTTGAGCAGCCGACGGCCTCACTTCCCCATCGACCTTCGATGGCCCCCTCGACCCGAACTTCGGTTCCAATGCCGCCCCAAGCCCCGGAAAGCTCGGTCCACGCGTTGGATCGCACCTACGAGGATCCCAAGCCGCTTCCGAAGGTGGATACCAAGGGGCCCAGTAAGAAATGGACTGAACTTCTCAGTACCTTCATGGAAGAGAGCAACATCCGCTGGGGTGAGATCATCGGTGGGTTGTTGATCGTCTGCTGTTCGACGGCTTTGGTGATCAGTTTTTGGGATCAGATCGCCACACGCATATGGCTCAAGTTCTCGGTCTTTACTGGGATCAATGTCACGACGTTCGCTCTGGGGCTTTATGCTTGGCATCGCTGGAAATTGCCCACGACGAGTCGAGGAATACTCGTGATCGCTTTGATGCAAATGCCCTTGAATTTCCTGGCATTCGCCCTGTTTACACTTGGGATGGGGTGGCATTGGCCGACGGTTGCTGGTGAGGTTCTCTCGATGGCGATGCTCGGCTACTTTGCGTTCCTGGCCGCCAGGATCTTAACCCCCAACTCGATCGCCCTGACCACTTGCACTCCCGTCGTTTTCGGACTTGCAAACCTCCTGGTTCGACGTACGGTGGATCAAGGTGCCTCGACATCGGTGCTTTACGCCTGGGGGCTAGGGCTCATCGGGGTCTATGCGTTCCTAGTTGCCTCAGGAAAAAGACCACTGATCACGGGTGCCATGGGCCGGTATGGTTCTAGCCTGGTCTTCTTTGCATTGAACACCTTTGGGGTCGTGCTCTCTCTGGGGTTACTCCTGAGATGCTCTGGCCAACCGATGGAAGCGTTTCGCGTGCTCAGTCCGCTGCTGACTCTCTTGGCTACGCCAGCTTTATTTGTTGCTTTGGAAGTCGGTAAGCGCTTGGAGAAACCCTCTAGTCTCCTGATCCCTATGATCTTGGTCGGAACTTCCGCAATCGCCCTGAGTGCCGTTGCGATCCTGTTTTCCTGGCCAGCACCTCTCTTGATGATCGGTACGGGTTGTGGACTGCTCGCTTTGCTGGCCGTCACTGCCCTGAGTCTTCGACGCGCTGAGTTGGTCTATCCAAGCAGCGTGGTCCTCAGTGTATTGGTCGTTCTGGTTTGGTACGGTTTCCAAGGTCAAATCGACTGGATGAACCGATCTGTGCCAAAGCTCTTGGAAACCCTGGCAACTCCGACGACGGGATTCGTGTGGGTCGCCTACAGTCTGGTCTGCTTGTTGATTTCAGGGATCTTCAATAGATTAGGCAAGACGGTCCTTTCGCTTGGGATTCTTCGCTCGGCGATGATCAGCGGTGCTTTTGGCACGATTCTTCTGACGGCCTTCGGCTTCGGTAGGGAAGCCTACTCGGAGAGCTTGGCGGCCATCTATTTTGCGTACGCCGCTGTCGCTTTTGGATGGAGTCGAGCGCGCTGCGTTCCTTGGCTCGAAACCCTAGCGATCGCTTTCTTAGCCTCAGCGGCCTTCCAGTGGATCGTCGTCGGCTGGACCGACTTCGATTTAATGACCCGAATCTATGCATGCTCCTTTGGTGTTTCTATCGCCTTACTTGTCGTCCTGATGGTGCAGCACGCTCTGGGTGATGCAGCAAGCGATACTCAGCCACTATCGATCGCCTCGTTGCTGTCGGTTCTGGTGTTCACTCTCATCGCCGTAACCCGATCCGACGGATTCAATCCATTGATGTCGGCAAGCGTACTGTGGTTTGTTCTGGCTTGGTTCCGATGCGATGGTACCTTCTGGAAAATCGCACAGGTCGTCGGGTTAGCAAGTGCGTTTGCCGGAGTGATGCATGCATCGGCCGCCTCGACTTGGTGGCCAAACGAATCCTCAAATGGGTCGCTCGGTTACGCCCATCCGATATTTCTTCAGTACGCGGCGCTGACCCTCTTTGTCTTTGGCCTCAGCGCAGTGCTACTCGATTGGCTGCTGCGACGTCAAACAGGAACGTTCACTTTGGCGATCGCAGGACCGATCAAGCTGCTGCATGACTCGAGCGTCGCGCGAATCGCGATAGTTACCGGTGCTGCTTTGACTCTCGGAATTATGGTCTACGGCGCGATGCCAGGCGTCTCTCAAGAAGTTCTGCCCCTAGATTTCATTTCAAAAACTGAATCGGTTTCGTATGTCCAAGCCGGAGTGACGCGCGAGCGAATTGTTCCGGACCTGCAAGCCTTGGAGTTCCCCGGCCTGCCCCATGCGGCGGCCTCCTGGGGACGCGACAGCAGCCAGTACCGAGTCTGGGGATTGCCGCCGATCTTCGCGATCTGGACCCTGGGGCTCTTGGCCACATGGGCCTTTGGCTCAAGCCTCACCAAGAGCGACGACTCCTCGGGCTCTACCCGATGGAACCTATTTTTCGCAATTGCAATTTCGCTTTGGTACCCCTGTGCGACTCTGGCCGAGTCGGGTGTCGCTGTCGCTTCAGCCCTTCGATGGATCACCACGATTGTGTTCCTCTTGGGCTGTCTAGCTCTATGCTTCTGGATCCGCCGGATCGATCGGCAAAACGTGCCTTCGGCCACTGCGTCTATCGGTCGTTTCGACTCTCTTTTTTCGAACCTCTCGATCCATACGGCGGCCCCCTGGCTGACCATCGGTGCGATCGTATTGGGTGCTGTACTGCTGCAAACAGAATTGACTCCATGGTCCGGGGTGTTTTGGGGGTCGACCCTGGTGCTCGCGCTTCCTGTGCTTGTGATCCTTCCGTGGTATTGGCTCAAGCACGCCGGAGACTCAAGCACAGGAAACTCCAAAATGCCGATCGTCGCTTCGACCCTGCTGGTCTCGCCGCTGGTGGCATGGGCCCTACTGCAGATCGCCGTGACTGTGATGGTCCATCCCCTGACGGGTCCCAACCCTGATACCTTCTTTGCCAGTCTGGGCTTAGCCGGTTCGTATGCCGTTCCCATTCTCTTGGTTTCCATCGGGTTGATAGGCGTGG
>JAJTEK010000119.1 GCA_021299695.1 Pirellula sp.
TCGAGATCTTCCAAGGGCCAATCCCTCAAGGGCCCTCCGCTTGCGGTGAGAATAATCCTCTGGACCGATGGGCCCGGATTCGCACCGGACCGATCGCACTGGAGAGCTTGGAAGATCGCGCAGTGCTCGCTGTCGACTGGGATGATTTCGGCTCGGGATTCCTTGGCGCTCGAGAGGAGCAGTTGGCCGGCGACGACGAGAGATTCTTTGTTGGCCAAAGCCAGCCGCTTGCCGTTTTGAACTGCGGCCAAACTCGATTCGAGTCCGGCCACGCCGACGATCGCTGCGATGACGATATCGACTTCAGGACCCGAGATCGATTGGATTAGGGCCTCGGAACCTGCAGCCCGTCGCATGCCCTTAGAGTCCGAGCCAGCAAGCCATTGCTGGGTCGAAGGGTTAAATTCGTCGGTGACGATGGCCAGGGCTGGTTGGTGCTCGAGACATTGCTTTTCGAAGAGTTCGATTTGCTGATGGCACGACATGCAGGTCAGTTCGAAGCCATCGGACTGCGACTGAAGAACTTCCAAGGCTGAGCGACCGATACTGCCAGTGGAACCCAGGACTGCGACTTTCTTGGGCCGATTCACGCCATAGGCTCCGGAGCGGTGCGCAAGTCCCAGATCGCGTCGTTCGAGCGAACGAATTTGCGGTTCGGTCGGCCTCGGGTAAAAAGGTCTCGCATGATCCGTCCTGAGTGGTCGATTCGCCGAAGTGGCCATTGGGAATAAAATGAATTTATTCTAGGAATTTTAGTGGCTCTCATCGGATTCCTCAATGTCAAACCCTGCCAAGGGGTTATCCCGTGTGCATAATAACGGGAGGTATTTTGAGCCGACACGACTCGGTTGATTTTTTCTCTCTGAGCCCTTTGCGGGTAACGATGCATGGCAGACGACAACAAATCGGATAAACGTTCGAATTCTTCAGGCAATTCCCAACCGGGGAACAGTTGGCTGATGTACGCCCTTCTTGCCATGCTTTTGGTCATGGCTGCCTTTAGCTTTGTTTCGTCGGCCATTTATCAGGAAATTCGGTATCCGGATCTGATCGAACTGATCGACGCGACCAAGTACACCGACGCCTCCCAGAGCCAATTGGAGGAAGGGTCCGAAGGTAAAAAGATCATAACCGTCGATTCAGAAAAGTACGAACTGAGCCGGATTCGCAATGTTCAGGTCGACAAGGAGACCGTACGGGGAGATGTGACGGTATCGAAGATCGTCGACGGAAAACCTACTGCGGCTAAAAACAGGATTTTTCAATCGATCAAAGACAATTCCGAAGGGACCAACAAAGAACTCAAGGAAAAACTTACGGCGTCGAAGATCTCTTGGGGCAACGCTCCTGGACAGAGCATGCTTACCCAGTTTTTTTGGATGTTCTTCTTGCCCTTTTTCTTGATCTCAACGCTCCTGTACTTCGCCATGCGTCGGATGGGTGGCATCGGCTCGCCGATGCAATTCGGTCGCTCTCGTGGCAAACTCTATGCCCAGGAAGACATCGGTATTACGTTCCATGACGTTGCCGGGATTGATGAAGCGGTCGAAGAGGTTCATGAGATTGTGGATTTTCTCAAGCACCCAGAGAAGTACCAGCGACTCGGCGGAAGAATACCCCGTGGTGTGCTGCTCGTGGGTCCTCCAGGAACTGGCAAAACATTGCTTGCCAAAGCGATCGCCGGAGAAGCTGGGGTTCCTTTCTTTTCGCTTTCAGGTTCAGACTTTGTCGAGATGTTTGTCGGCGTCGGTGCTGCCCGAGTTCGGGACATGTTCCAACAAGCTGTAGCCAAATCCCCGTGCATCATCTTCATCGACGAACTCGATGCACTGGGCAAGAGCCGAGCGGGGAATATTGTCGGCTCTCACGATGAGCGTGAACAGACTCTCAATGCATTGCTTGTGGAGATGGATGGTTTCGACGCGAATTCAGGGGTGATTGTCATGGCAGCGACCAATCGCCCCGAGACGCTGGACCCCGCCTTGCTTCGTGCCGGACGATTCGATCGCCACGTGCTCGTAGACAGACCCGACAAGCAGGGCCGCGAGGATATTTTGAAGGTGCACGTCAAGAACGTCAAACTCAGTGGAAATGTTGAACTCAAACAGATCGCTGCGATCACCCCAGGATTCGTAGGAGCGGATCTAGCCAATCTGGTCAATGAAGCGGCTTTGCTCGCGGCCAGGAAGGGTAAAAACGTCGTCGACCAATCGGAATTCAACGAGGCGGTCGAACGGGCTTCGGCCGGACTTGAGAAAAAGAAGCGGGTGATGAACGAAGACGAAAAGCTCAGAGTAGCTTATCACGAGGCGGGTCACGCTCTGATCGCTTATTCCATCCCCAATACCGATCCGGTCCACAAAGTTTCTATCATTCCTCGGGGAGTCGCTGCACTGGGTTACACCATGCAAAGACCAGAAGATGATCGGTATCTTGTTACCCAACCGGAACTCGAGGCACAGATGCAAGTCCTCTTGGCCGGCACGCTGACCGAGGAGATGATTTTTCGAGACGTTAGCACCGGTGCATCGAACGATCTGGAGCGGGCCACCAACATCGCCCGAGCTATGGTGATGCAATACGGCATGAGTCGCCTAGGTCGTGTCAATTTCCGCGAAGGAAACCGCTCGGCGTTCTTGGCAACTGGGGGCGGTGAGTCCTATGGACGGGACTATTCCGAGCAGACGGCCCGTGAGATCGATCAAGAAGTCAAGCGGCTGATCGATGAATCCGCCGGACATGCCAAAGCGGTTCTTACCGAACGGCGTGCGGCTCTCGAAGCGCTCGCGAAAAGACTCATGGAGGTCGAAGTCGTCGATGGGGAGGATCTCAAATCGATTGTCGATGCGACCATCGACGGTCCTCGCGTCGTGCCGGGAACGGTGCCGATTGCTCCTTCGATCGTTTCTGGAACCTCAACTCCCAACTCATCGACGCCAAGCAGCGAGGTTGTCCTCAAACAATCTACAAGCGGGACAGGAACGCACGGACAGAACTCGTCAGAATTTGAACAGTAGCAACGCGGACTCTTGATCCAGAGAGTGGCTCAAGGATCCAGTTTCGAACCCCGATAGCTAGGTTTCACTTTCTGGCAGAAGCTCTTGAGGCAGAGGATCTGAGGTTGAAGGATCTGAGGTTGAAGGATCTGAGGTTGAAGGCTCTGAGGTTGAAGGCTCTGAGGTTGAAGGACCAGGCGGGCCGGGTACCGATTGCTGTTCGATTTCAGGTGAGCTAAGGGGCATCGGTTCGGGCTGGCTCGCTTCGGTGGGAGAATTGCTGGTTTCCTCGACGATCGGAGTGTAGGACTGTTCGTCCTGCGAGACTTCTGACAAGGTGATCTTCTGCCAGATCAACTCGCGCCAGCCATCTGGAATTTGTTGCCATACGACGGGTCCGCCGATGAGAGCCAAGGCTGCGACGGTGCCGGTGAAGAAGAGCCAACGCAAGTAGGTTTTTCTGGCATCTCGGTATCGAAGTCCTACCAGAGAACCCAGCACTTGGGTCTCCTCTTGGGACTCATTGCTGGCCAAGAGTTCAGAGTCATTATCGATCTGTCGTAGGCGAGTTCTTTTTGAGGTCGATTGGCTTGCTAGGTCGAGTGACTCGCTCTGTTCATTGCGTTCGGCGGTGACTCTGCGCCGTTGAGCGCTGTAAGGGATCCACCACCCGGTAAGCTGGTTCGTTGCGCGTTGGAGCCAGGAAGGTATCGAGGTTGGGGAGGGCTTCGAGGTTGGGGAGGGTGAAGAAGGATTAGAAGGCCTAGACGGGCGAGGTTTTGGGTCAACGTTTTTTGGGTTCGGCTTTTGGCTCGAGCTATTCCTCAGCCCAGCATATCCGGTCGTAGGTGCCCTATTGGGTGGTGTTTGCTCTTTGGCTCTGGACTTATTTTTGGGTTCCGATTCAAGAGGATTGGCGTTGAGTGGTTCGGCTATTGTTGCTGGGTTTGCAGGGGTGGAAATAGACTGTATGGAGGTGGTGTTGTTGGGGAGTTGGGCCACTAGATCGCGAAAGGACTCGATGGCCTCGACGAGCTGCTGCGAGTGTCGATCGATGATTTCAGGTAATGACTCGATCGATCTGCTCATCCCATCGAGTCGCTCGGAGAGTTTTTCGAATTTGTCGCCGAGTAGTTCTTGCGATCGGACAACTCGGTCCAAGCCCGCGTCGAGCGCCGGACTTGCGGATGTGGCGGATTGGTTGGTTGGAAAATGAACCGATGGATTTTTCGATGCGGCAGAATCGAATCCGATCGCTCGAACCAAACGGTCTTTCATGGCTTGTAGGTTTGGCAGACCCTCGCTTGTCGGCGGCGGTTGTTTCGGGGCTATCGGTTGGTTTGTGGCTAATTCTGATGGTGCTAACTGCGAGGGGGCAACCGTGGAAGTCTTACTTGGAAACGGCAATGTTTTGAACTGGCTTCGAACTTCGACGATGTGATTTGGCCTCGAAGCGTTGTAGAGAAAACGTGCTGCCTCGAAACACACGGAGGCAATTCGTACCTGGCTACCAACCTCAAGGACTTGACCATGGGCAGGTTGATTGTCCACCAGGGTCGGATGCTCACCGAATAGGTCGATAACGCGGCAAGAGTCGCCCTGAGTCTCGCCTCGGAATAGGATCGCTTGGAACTTGCTGATCTGCTTGTGCTTGGGCTGCAAGTGACAAGCTGCCGAGCTCCCAAGAATGGATAGTGCCGAATGGATTCGGAAATGGGAGGAGTTGGACGACTCGTTCAAAAACCCGGCACGAGGAACGAGCGTATTTGGAAAAACCCGGATATCATCGACGTTGAAATTCTCCCAGGAAAAGGTTTCGGTCTGCGATTCCACTGGTCGGACAGACTGCACCGTGATGCGAGCGTTGGGTTGGAGCCAAACGGTTCCTCCCTGGGTAGCGATGACGGGGTCACAAAGGGACATTGGGATGGATTCGACTAACTCCAGAACCGCTATGTAGCTTTTGCAAACCTGCACGTAGACGCACACAGCGGCCGGAAGGCCGGGAATCGAGATTTCGCATCGTGGATCACTGCCGATGCGAGCAAAAGGCCCAGTCAGCTCGAAGTGCTGTGTTTTACCGAGAAAAACGCATTCGAGTCGTACTTTCGATCCCCCCCACTCCAAGGGTAACAGACTGGTCTCTATCCTCGGCTCCTCCACTTTGCCCCCTTTTTGTCGATCGCCCTATCCCGTCGAACTATCGACTCGAACTCCTAAGCGAACGACCCGAAATCATTCGGTAACGATGCATTGTGGTTCTCTGGCTGACGAAGGATAGCCCGAGTCTCAAAAGTGCTCGGTGGGAGGAAACCGCAATAAAAATATTTTCACAAGATTTTTGTTCGGGTCAAACCGGCCTGAGTTTTCACCCTAAGCGTTCGAGAAGTCCATTAGAACAACGATTACGACGGCCCAGACGCCATTGCCCTTGCAATCGGCACTCTAGGAAGGATTGGAGCAGAACCTACCCTGGGGAACATGGGGCAATATCCGGCAAATCCCCTGGTTTTTTCGGTTTTCCTGCCGACTCGGGCCGCTGTCGAGCCATCGGCATAGCTTCTTGTGATCGAAATTTCATGAAACTCCGGCAATTTGTTCAGTTGCCAATCGGATTGCCTACTGTCATACTGTGGATGCCCGAAGGAATATTACTCCACTCATCTCAACAAGACCCGCATCGCTATGTCAGAACACGCGGCCTTCAATTCTTCTGAGGCATTTGGAAATCCCGGCTCATTTCAGGGGAATTTCGAAAACCCCAAGCTTTCTCTTCCCGCGATTCCTGCATTCGACATCCCGGAGGAACTTCGCGGAGAGTACATCGCCACTGGCGTTTTATCAACGCTAGAAGTGCCGTCGTACCACCGATGGAAACGGATTTGGGAGGTCCCATTGGCGTTCCTTCTGGCCATTCCAGCCTTATCGATAACTCTAGTTCTCATGGGATTGGTCAAACTCACGAGCAAGGGCCCTGGAATTTACTCGCAGGTCCGTTCGGGCAAAGATGGCAAGGAATTCACAATGTACAAGCTCCGTAGCATGTACACCGATGCGGAAAAAAACGGCATCCAATGGAGCACTGGCGACGCAGACCGTCGTATCACCCCGTTGGGGTATTGGCTCCGCAAACTTCACCTCGACGAACTACCCCAAATTATCAACGTGCTTCGAGGTGAGATGTCGTTTTGTGGCCCAAGACCCGAACGCCCTCAATTCGTCTCGGAACTCGAAAAATGCGTTCCCTACTACAGAACTCGCTTGGCCGTTCGTCCAGGGATTACCGGTTTTGCTCAAATCAACCTTCCGGCCGACAGCGACACGGTCTCAGTGATGAAAAAGCAAACGCTCGATCTAGATTACATTCAAGACGCTTCGCTCACCGCGGACCTGCGAATGGTCGGCTGCACCGCCTTGCGACTCGTTGGAGTCCCAGGCAAGGCGGCGACTAAATTCGCAGGCTTGGTCAGAACCCCAGAAGAGTCGAAATTTTCGAACCACTACATCGACCTGTGGCAAAAGTGCGAAAAGGTCAAGAGTCAAGAAAATCAGAGCTAGCGAACACCCTATCGGAGTCCAGACGATTCGATCCGAACCGAAGCACATCTTTTCGATCGACGTAGAAGACTACTACCACGTCTCAAATTTCGACTCGATCTGCTCACCAGATCACTGGTCGGACTGGGAACAACGCGTCGAGACAAACACCCATAGGATGTTCGATCTCCTAAAACGCAAGGGGGTCAAATCCTACTGCTATTTCTTGGGATGGGTCGCCGACAAATACCCCGAATTGGTCCAACGCGCCGTATCCCAAGGGCACATCATCGGATCGCATACCTATTGGCATCGAAGGATCCACCAACACACCCCGACCTCGCTTCATCTAGATCTCGGGATGGCAAATGAGATCCTTTCGAAACTTGCAGACCATCCCATTCGACACTTTCGTGCGCCGACGTTTTCCATCACGAAGAAATCTCCGTGGGCACTGGCCATTCTGAAACAACACGGCTTTGAGCACGACAGCAGCGTCGTACCCGTGCACCACGACCGATATGGTATCCCGGACTCTCCCCTGGATTCCTATCTTCTTTCCGACGGAAAAGACCAAATCGCTGAACATCCCGTCAGTGTCCTCAAGCTCCCTGGATTGCGAATTCCAATCGGTGGTGGGGGATACTTCAGAATCTTCCCATGGTGGTTTACCCGCTGGGCACTTCGAAAAATCGAGCGATCCGGTCGTACCATCCACTTCTACATTCACCCCTGGGAAATCGATCCGGGCCAACCTATCGCCAGTCAACTCAGTACCTTCTCCCGTTTTCGCCATTACCGAAATCTCAATCGATGCTTCGATCGACTGGATCGACTCTTCGATACGTTTTCATTCGGAAATCTGGAGTTGCCCAAACCCCAAGGAAGCTACCTGTTAGCCGGATAAAGTATCCGAGCCATCTGAAGGAAGATTTCCTCTAGCTCCGCGTAGTAACGCAGCGAATCCATCGAACTGCGTTGAGCCCTCAAATCGTCAAGCCTCTTTTCGAGTTGCTCGATGAGGCTTTTGTCCTGGGATGATAATCCCTCGCGTTGGGTTGGCTCTTTGAGCCATACACCTCTGGCCAACAACCCGTCGACCTCTCCTTTCTCAGGTCGCTTAATGAGTCTGAGTCCTCGATAAAAATCCGCAGGCGTACCCTTGCCATCCCCATTGTCGTCCAAAATTGCCTGCTCAGTGGCCAACCATTTGTTATCCTCGTAGTAACGTTGTGTCATGCGAGATGCCGAGACAAATGCCTCCAAAACCGAAATGGCTCGGTCATGGTCCAAGTCCGACTCCGGATCGCTGATGCTCTGTGCGAAAAATCCCCCGAAACGAGAAAAGTTCGACTCAGACCCGCTCTTGGTCGACGCGATCACCACGCGATCAGGATGCGATAACGCGGCTAAAAATGGCCCCGAACTCGACCCGCACACAGCGATCACCCAACGATGCTTCGATCCACTTAACCACTGCCCAAGCTCCTGGGCTGATACATCAGAGCCTTGCAAATTGAATTTGGTGATTTTCCCGTCGTGGGTTCCGTGCCCCATGAGCACCAGCCAATAAGTCCGCTCGTCGGTAACCTGCTCGACGCGATCGATCCAGGCCTTGAGCCTCTCCCGGTCGCTCGTCCCATCGACTACCCCGACCTGGGCTGGGCTAACCTGGGCTGGATTTACTGGACCGATCCATTGCACCGTTTTCCCCTGGCTCGACTCGTGCCAACTCTCAGCCCACTGCTGGAACATGTTGCCATAAAGTGGCTCTCCAGGTGCCCCTAGAACCACGCACACACAAGGCACCTGATCCTGGCCCAATGATGCCTCTTTCCCAAAACCGATCCACAACAGAACTCCAATCAAAAACCGGCTAGGCCAATCCATGTCGACGCCTCCAGAGCCACTCAGCAGCGAAACAAAAAACAGCCAACCCAAGCAACCCAGGAGTGTGCCAAAGCGGTGTCGTCCGTCGCTCGGTGAACTTCAATCGTTCTACAGGAATTTTCGCTAATATAGAATTCAGGTTGTCCGAGGGGATCACCGCACCACCACTGGATCGAGCCAACTCTTGCATTTGCTTTTCATCGATGCTGCAATCGGCCAGTTCAATCGCCTCGGGCTCATAGACGAAAGCCGATTGGGCTTGGCCAACGAGTATCCCATCCGAGCCTCGAGCCTCAGCCTCCAGGCGATAGACGCCGCTGCGACGCATCAGAAAACTAGTTGAATAAACGCCCGGAGATTCCAAGGATGCCACCCCCTTGACCTCGATCGCGGCATCGCCCCCCGGTGGTACGATCCGAACCTCGACGGTTGCATTGTCCAAGGCGGAAAATTTTTCGTCCCGCACCGTAACCTCAATCCAACGCTTGGCGCTCTGTACGAGGTCCGCACGGCTCGCCATCTCGACACGCTTCGGGATGTCGACCATCAACCCCCGAACGATCTGTCTCCAGGACTGGTAAAACGGACTGATGCTCTCTCGGCGATGTGCCAGTGCCCAACGCCACAGGTCACCGAGCATGATGGATCCGGTCTGACCTTTTCCGAATTTCTGGACAACAAGCAGTGGTGCCTTGGATCCATCCTGCAATTGACCTTCGACTAAAACCCTCGCCCCAGCTTTGACTCCAACGGTACGGTTCCAAACCTCAAACGATGGCATTTGCTCAAGACGTTTGGATTCGTCTGCTTGGTTGTCCTGCAGTCTTAAGTAAGGTAACAGCCATCCCTCGCGCGTTAGTTCGAAACGGATGAATCCTTCCGATGCCTGTCCGATCTCAGGAATAAAAGTATCAGGCTCAGATGGATCGCCATAAACCGGCAAGAGTTGCCCCAGAACCGAATCCCGAAACCCCCGACCTCGCATGCTCTCCTGGCCTCCGAGCATCAGCAAGCTGCCTCCTCTGAGGGAAACAAACTGACGCAATAGCTGCATTTGATCGACAGTGAAAAACTCGGTCTCTAGATCGTCAAGAATGATCATCGAGTAGGCAAACAGCTCTGCGGCATCCTTGGGAAATCCCTTCGTTAACTCATCTTTTCCCACAACACCCAACCTCGCAAAGACCGGCTCGTCGTACTTCTCCTTCTCCTCTTGAGAGATATCCTCGAATCCTGAAAACAAGGGATTGGTGTCCTCGGTCCCTTTGCTTCGAAAACTGAATTTTGGCTGTTTTTTTGCAATCCTGACCAAAGCCGTCAGAGCCAACTCGGCGTCTTGGCTCAAGGCTCGCTGGAGGAACTTGTACTCCCAGTTCGGCCTGCCCGAGAGATAGAGGATCCTATATGGCCCCATCGTCCGATCGACGGCTACATGACGATGGTTGTTTTCGAGTGTCATCTCAAGACCAGAAATGTCTCGCACCAATCGGCACACGACCTTATAACCCTGGGGCCCAATCTCCTTGGGCCGAAACTCAAACCGAACCATCGATGCTTTGTCCGACGCATCGAGCTCGATCGTCTGCTTCTGGATGGCTTCTCGATCGAGCCCCTCCAAATGCACATCGACCTGTTCGGATCGAAAGCCGCGATGGCCAATCGTCGCGACGATCGTCACCGGCGCGGTCTCAAAATCGCTGGTCTGAACACTTACGCTCTGTATCCACAAATCCCGTTTTGGATCCCCTTGCGTCGGTACCAACACTGGAAAAATAGGAATACCCTTAAAAGGGCTTCCTTCTGCTTGAGTATTTTCGACCCGATTGGTGCTTCTGCCATCGGTAATGACCACAATGCCCGCCGGCGGTTCGTTCGGGTAACGCTCCTTGAGACTTACCAATGCTCCTTCAATGTTCGATTGGTAATCGGTACCATCCCACTGACTGAGTTGTTCGACCGATCGAATCTGACTGCCAAAGAGGTACTTCTTTAGACGATACTCCGATCCCAGTTCGCTCAACCAACTCGCTTCATCGGCGATCGTTCCTGCAAAGGCTGGAGTCAATTGCCCCTCCGAGGGGGAATCCTGGGTATACAAGGCTCTCATCGAACGGCTGTTGTCGACAAGCACCGCAATGGTATTGGCTTGTGATTTCGGTACCGTCAAACTGCGTGAGGGCTCCAGAAGACAAAAGCACAAAATTCCCAAACCGACGGATCGAAGCAATGTGCCGATCCATCGAGAATTTTGCCCAATCGCCTTGCGATAGGAAAACCATGTGGCGACCGAAAATGCAATCCACATCAGGATCGCCAGGGGGGCCCAAGCAGATTTTGCGAACACAATACTGTCAAACCACTCGATCACTTGGTTTGTTCCCCCCCCAAGCGTTCGAAGTAACGATCCAATTCCGATCGGAAGCGATCCGGTACCGGATCGCGATCTAAGGGAACAAGTTCGTTTTCTTTAGCCGTTTTGCGAACCAACTCCTCTTGTACACGCCGCTGCAACTCCTGCAACGGATTCGATATCATCTTCTGGACCAACTCCCACTGTGGCTCCTTGGAATGCCGCTTGTACTCCTTGCGGAATTCTCGCGCAGCCTCGCGCACCCGCGCCGCTTGGGCCTTCAATTCCGGATCGCGTACCAACTCTTCAATATCCCGAAGCCGGTCAGTCCACTCCGCGTAGTCTTCACCCATCAACGGAGCGCTCGACTCCAATGCTCCGCCGCCGGCTTGCCGCATCCGTTCCTCAATCGCATCGAGCGCCGAGCGAGGGGAAGGCTCGCGAGCTTGCGAGGAACTTCTCGCCCCGCTGGGCTGGCCTTCTTGGGGCTGGCCTTCTTGGGGCTTGCCTTCGCTGGGCTTGCCTTCGCTGGGTTGGCTTTCGCTGGGTTGGCTTTCGCTGGGTTGGCCTTCGCTGGGCTTCATCGCCTTGGCGTCCTGCGAACTGTCTTGTCCCAAACGCTGCTCGATCTCGCTTTCGATCGCTCGATTTGCCTGATCGATTTCTTGGATCGCTCGACGCAACGACTCCTCCTCGGATCCCAGAACACTTTGGGTGGAGTTCTCAATACGCTCCCTGAGGCCCTGTAGCTCTTTGGAAGCCTCACCGGATTCCTCGTCTGCCGGTTGCTCCATCCCCCGCTCGATCATCATCGGGATCCGATCAAGGCGTTGTTCGGTCGGCGAACGGCTCGCATCCCTATAGGTCTCGTACAACTGCTCGGCCAGGAGCGGTTCGCTCCCTTCGGCCTGTTCGACCGTATCCTTGATGCGATTCAATAAATCAAGGTACTGCTGTTTCTGT
>JAJTEK010000120.1 GCA_021299695.1 Pirellula sp.
TGACCCGAATCCGTGTGTAACCCGATCGGCGCAGGTCCTGCAAGAATCCCTCGAGGTTTTGATTCGCCTGAAGGGTCACGGGTGCCAATAGCAAGCATCGCTGTGGCAACTTCTTGTTGCGGCTAGCTTCTTGCTTCTTCTGCATCCAGCGATCGAGAATCTGGTCGATCGTTTGGGATTCGACCGGCGCATCGCACTGCGTGCAATGCTGCTTGCCCATCCGAGCATAGAGCACTCGAAAATAATCGTAAATCTCCGTAACGGTCCCGACGGTCGAACGGGGTGTGTGCGAAAGCCCTTTTTGTTCGATCGCGATCGCGGGGGCTAGCCCCTCGATTTTCTCCACCGGCGGCTTGGGCATCTGACCGACGAATTGGCGGACATAGGGGCTCAAGCTCTCGACGAATCGTCGCTGGCCCTCGGCATAAATCGTCTCCATCGCTAAGGAGGTCTTACCGCTTCCGCTGTGTCCACAAAAGACGGTCATGGCCTGCTTAGGTATCGTCACATCCACATTCTTGAGATTGTGCTGCGTTGCTCCAATCACGCGGATATCTTGCAACGCCGGACTCGTCAACGGCGATGCGATCGGTTCAACCTTGGCTTTGCTACCCTTGCGACTAGCCGATTTCTTCGGCTTGGTCGAACCACTCTCACGGCTTTCCAAATACTGCTTGATCGCTAAGCCCGTGTAAGAATCCGGGTTCCGAGCGACTTGCTCGGGGGTGCCCTGGCATAAAAGGATCCCACCCCCGGCGCCTCCTTCGGGTCCCAGGTCGATAACCCAATCGGCTGACTGAATCAAATCGAGGTTGTGTTCAACAACGACGACGGTATTTCCTTTATCCACCAGACTGTGAAGGACTTGAAGCAAAAGATCGATGTCGTGAAAATGCAAACCTGTCGTCGGCTCGTCCAAAACAAACATCGTCTGTCCGGTCCCACGCTTGCTCAACTCCCGCGAAAGCTTGATCCGCTGGGCTTCTCCCCCTGAGAGACTCGGTGATGGCTGACCGAGCTTGATGTAATCGAGCCCGACGTCGGCCAAAGTCCTTAGCTTGCTGGTAATCTTCGGAAACGCGTCGAAAAGCTCGATGGCCTGCTGAACATCCAAATCAAGACAATCCGCGATCGATTTGCCCTTAAATAGCACCTGCAGGGTCGATCGCGAATAACGCTTGCCTTCGCACACTGCACAAGGTACCCAAATGTCGGCCAAGAACTCCATGTCCAAACGGATCGCGCCATGCCCCTCGCACAACGAGCATCTCCCGATTTCGGTGTTGAAACTGAAGGTGCCCGGCAAAAAACCCCGACGCTTGCTCTCGGGGAGCTCGGCAAACAAGTCTCGCATCTCGTCGAAGAGCTTGGTGTATGTCGCAGGATTGCTGCGTGGAGTCCGACCGATCGGACTCTGATCGATTTCGATCAGCTTGTCCAAAAACTCGATTCCCTGGATCTCTCGGTGGGACCCAGGCGAGTCCTCGGCGCGATTCAACGCATTGCGCAAGGCTGGCGAGAGGATGTCCGTGACCAGTGAGCTTTTTCCCGAACCGCTCACGCCCGTCACGGCGATCAACCGACCCAAAGGGAAATCGACATCGATGTTGCGGAGATTGTTGTGCTTGGCCCCTAAAACTCTTAGCGTCTTGCCCGAGCCGACTCGACGCGTCGGTGGTCGTCGGATCGAACGCGCACGGCTTAGAAATTGCCCGGTCAAGCTCTTTGCGTTCGAGGAGATGTCTTCGATGGAACCGACGGAGATCAACTCGCCTCCTTTGACACCCGGACCCGGCCCAAAATCGACGAGCAAATCGGCCGCTCGCATCGTGTCTTCGTCATGCTCGACAACAATGAGACTATTGCCGATATCCCGCAACTTCTTGAGCGATCGCAGCAACTTCTCATTGTCGCGGGCGTGCAGACCGATCGATGGCTCATCCAGAACATACAATACACCGGTCAGGCCGGCTCCGATCTGACTGGCAAGCCGAATACGCTGCGACTCCCCACCCGAAAGCGTCGGTGCCCCCCGATCGAGCGACAGATACCCTAGCCCAACGTCTTGAAGAAAACTCAGTCGGTTGCGAACCTCTTTGAGCACCTCGGCCGCAATCAGCTCCTGCGTGGGGGTCAACTCCAAGCTCGCAAAGAACTCGACTGCTTCGTCGATCGGCATCGATGAACACTGCCCGATCGACCTCCAGGGATCGAGATTGTCAAACCCGTGGGTAAGCGTCTTGAGCTTAATCGATCTGCCCAACGCCTGGATTCGCTCCCCTTGGCAACTCGGGCATTGGACTTCCTCGAAATACCGGTCGTACCGAGATTTCACCGTTTGGCTGTTCGACTGGCGGTAGACAAACATCATATCCATTGCGATGCCCAAGTATCTCCGGTGGCCGGTCGAGGGTTGATTGCAATAGGCGTAAGCTCTCCCATCGCCAACCAACAAGACCCTACGAATCCCCTCTGCCAGATTCTGCCATGGAACCTTCGATGGGTCCTTGGGCAATTTATAGATCTTTTGGACCTCGTAGCAGAAATCCCCCAAACCTCGCTTCAGCCAAAGGGGCATGGTTTCCCAAGTCCCAAGAGGCTCGATCGCCCCATCTCGGATCGAAAGCGCGGGATTCGGAACCAATTTCTCCTCGGTAAAGAACTTCGCTACACCGAGCCCCTCACAGGTCTCGCAAGCCCCCTGAGGTGAATTGAAACTCAGCATCTGCGGTGTTGGTGTCGGATACGAAACACCGCATTTTGAACAAGCGTAAAGCAACGAATAAACGACATCATTGGCCGTATCGCAACCCCATTCGACATCGGACTTCGAGGCATTGCCTCCAAGCGGGATGGCCCGACTGAGGATCATCTGGCCATCGCTGACGTCCAACGCCTTGTCGATCGCTCCGATCAACACCTCCAGGTTAGGGGACTCGAACAACTCGGGCCTTACGCAAATCCGATCGACCACCACATCGACATCATGCTTGTAGTGTTTATCCAACTCCGGTGGATTGCTCAGCGCATAGAGATTGCCATCGACCCGGACACGATTGAAACCAAACCGTTGCATCTGCTCGAACAGATCCTTCTGAGTCCCCTTCTGATTCCGAACCAATGGAGCCAATATCGCATACCAAGCCGCCGAATCCTTCGATGAGGGCTTCTTGGGGATCAATGCTTGGATCTTCTGAACCATCTGATCACGGGTCTGATGGGAGATCGCCGTAGCACATTGAGGGCAAAACCCGGTCCCGCATCGGGCAAAGAGAACCCTTAAAAAATCGCTCAGCTCGGTGATGGTCCCAACGGTTGAACGGGGGTTGTAACCGGTCGATTTCTGGCTGATGGAAATTGAAGGTGCAAGCCCCGAAAGCAAGTCCACATCGGGTTTGGGCATCTGTCCGAGAAATTGTCTTGCATAGGTCGAAAGACTCTCGAGGTAACGTCGCTGCCCCTCTGCAAAAAGCGTATCGAAGGCCAACGAACTTTTGCCGCTGCCACTGACACCTGTAAAGCAGACCAACTGGTTGCGGGGCAGCTCCAGGTTCACGTTCCTGAGATTGTGCTCCCGAGCACCGCGAACAACGATGGGAAGCACGTCGGCGCGTTGATCATCCTTCAATCGGCTCGAGCCCTTGGGATCCACAGACTAAAGTCCTTCCTCAGAAAACAGAGCCGCAAGTCGAATAGTCGCACGAAACGATAGATGCAAAAACGGGATCAATGGACTCCCGCATGCGCAAGATAACGCTCGGCGTCCAAGGCAGCCATGCAACCGGTACCTGCCGATGTGATCGCTTGACGATAGTAATCGTCGGCCACGTCGCCAGCCGCAAAGACTCCTTCGGCACTGGTGATCGTCCGATAGGGCTGCGTCCAAGCGATGTATCCGTTTGCATGGGTTTGGACTTGCCCACCGAGGAACTTAGTGTTCGGCGTATGGCCGATCGCAAGGAACATTCCGGTCGCTTCTAGCGTCGAGGTCTGGTCGTTTTGAACATTTCGAATCCGCACTCCGGTCACTCCGATACGAGGATCCTCATCGCCAAGTACCTCGTCGACTACCGAGAACTTGACCAACTCGATCTTGGGATTGGAAAACGCTCGCTCTTGCATGATCTTGCTCGCCCGCATCTCGCCGCGCCGCAAAAGCAAATAGACTTTCGATGCATACTTGGTCAGATAGCTCGCCTCTTCAACGGCCGAGTCTCCCCCTCCGACGACCACCAAAGGTTTGTTGCGAAATCGCGGAAGCGCTCCGTCGCATACTGCGCAAGCACTAACACCACGATTGCGAAACTTCTCTTCGCTCGGTATCCCCAAATAGTTCGCGCTAGCTCCCGTCGCTAGTATCACCGTGCGGGTTTGGAACGATCCATTTTCGCTGGAGTTCAAAACCAACGGCTTCTTGGAAAAGTCGACGCTGACAATATCGTCCGTGATGACGCGAGTACCAAAGTTCGTGGCCTGCTGACGCATCAATTCCATCAACTCCGGACCAGTAACCGCATGAGGATGCTCCTCGACCGGAGGGTACATGTACTGACGGCTCGGGTCGATGGCCGAGTCGATGAACTCCTTGAGCCTACCCGATGGAAAACCCGCGTAGTTTTCAACCTCGGTCGTCTGAGCAAGTTGGCCCATCGGGAAGCGTCCCATGATCCGATTCTCTTCGGTCATCGCCCCCTCGAAAAGCAGTGGACGTAGGTTCGCTCGCGCCGCATAGATCGCAGCCGACCAGCCTGCCGGTCCACTCCCGATGATGATGCAATTTTCGACGTCGCTCATGAATGATGATTCTTTCAAAACGGAATGAATAAGGACACGTCCCGATGGTGATCAACCACCCCTGGAATATCCAGTTTTTTACCATAGATGATCGAAATCCACCAGGACGAACCCTACACCGGAATTCCGCCATCCCCATAAGGTTGTTTCCTCGATTTTTTCCCCTGCGATGCAGTTCCACAATGCTCGAAGCCTCAAGCCGCGTTGGAGTGAGGCTTCGATTTGCACGGTTTGCTTCAAGCAAAGGGAAAAATGATGCTACGGAAAATGCAACAAGTTTGGTCTCGCGTCCTTTTAGGTAACCCCCAGGCGGCTCTTCTCGGAACTCTTCCCGGGGCAATTTTTGGAACTCTGGTCTGCTGGTCTTCGACGGCGATCGAGGGCCAAGCCGGAGTACTTCTGAATCTCGAAGCCGTGCCGATCGGTACGACCCTTACCGATGGCGTTGCTTTGTTCCAACACACCAACAACAAACACACAAACCCAGACGCCTTCTTGACCACCCAAGACGACCAAAAAAAACCAAATGACGATGGATTCGTCGCCGCATTCAATGGCGCGTCGGCAAACGCCGGAAACCCAGAAGCGATCTTCAGTGGAGGAAAAACCCATACGATCGTGCTCGGAGACATCCCGGTGACAAGCGATAACGCCTTCCGCGTCTTTCTCTTCGACGCCAACCAAAACCAATCCGAAGGAGACGATCATATCGACATCACCATGCTCCAGCTCTTTACCTCCACGTCGGCCTCGTTGACCTCGATCGCGGATTTGACGACTGCGAACATGATCTATGATTTGGATGATTCCGAGGACTTTACACTTCGCGTCGATGGCTCGGTAGGAACCGGTGGAGCCGACATGTATTTCTTCGTACCCAACGGGCTTTTCGGCAGCAATGAAGCCACCAACGTCTACCTGTTCTACCAGTACACCAACTTCAACGATGGCACAGAAGCCTGGACGCTCGATAAAAATTCAACCTACGTCAATCCATCGGGAGGCGAAGTCCCCGAACCGACCACCCTGGCCCTTTGGACCCTCGGCGGATCGCTGGCTCTATTGCGCCGATCCCGACGCAAGCGAACAGCGACCCTGAAAATGATGTAAACTGTGGCGAGCCTATTCAAGCCCGCCGATGTTCTACTTCTCAGGGTCGCTTGCCGATGAGTCACTCGCCATACGATACCATTCCTCGAATCTATCTTTTCTTGAGCAGATCATTCTCGGGCCGCTCAATTTGGATCTGCTTGCTCGTCGGCTTGCTATGCCGCTGTCCTGTCGAACTTTTGGCCAATCCACCGACGGGCAACCCACCGGGCAGCACGCGGCCAAACATCGTTTTCATCCTGGCCGATGACCTCGGATATACCGACTTGGCCTGCTACGGAAGCCAGTACTACGAAACCCCAAACATCGATCGATTGGCATCCCAAAGCGTTCGCTTCCTGAATCACCACCATTGCCAAAACTGTACCCCCACACGCGCTGCGATCCTCGGGGGACAGCACCCGGCTCGATCAGGCATCTACACCGTCGGCAGTATCGATCGTTTCGATTGGTCCCAACGACCACTCCGACCGGTCGATAACCTCACCCAACTTCCATTGGACTGCGACACGATCGCTTCGCAATTGAAAAAAGCGGGCTACTCCACCGCTATGTTCGGCAAATGGCATATCGGAGAGTCAGGGAAATACCATCCTAGCCAACGTGGGTTCGATGAAGCGATCGTCAGCGCAGGGAAACATTTTGATTTCGAAACCAATCCTAAGGTCGATTATCCCAAGGACCAGTACTTAGCCGATTTCCTTACCGATCGCGCCGCCGACTTTCTCAAACGCCATCACCAAAGCCCTTTCTTCCTATACCTGCCCCACTTCGGGGTCCATAGCCCTCATCAAGCCAAACCGGATCTAGTCGCTCATTTCAAAAACAAACCAGCAGCCCAAGGCCACGGCGATCCGACCTACGCTGCCATGATCGCCTCGGTCGACCAAAGCGTCGGACGGATCCTGGCGACTCTCGATGAACTTAAACTCACAGAGAACACAGTGGTCATTTTCGCCTCCGACAACGGAGGGGTCGGTGGTTACGCCCGCGAAGGGATCAAGAACTCCGGTGGTATCACCGACAACGCTCCGCTCCGCAGTGGCAAAGGTAGTCTCTACGAGGGTGGTACACGTGTCCCATTGATCGTCCGATGGCCAAATACAATCCAACCCAACACCGTATGCAAGATTCCAACCATTCACGTCGACCTCTACACGACCCTGCTGGAACTGACACAAGCTCCCCTGCCGAAACAAACGCTCGATGGCACAAGCCTAGTCCCACTGATGAAAAATCCCGAAAGCAATTGGCCTCGCGAGGCGATTTTTCAACACTTCCCCGGCTATCTCGGAGCCGGTCTAGACACGTGGCGAACCACACCGGTTTCGACGATCTGTCTCGGGCACTGGAAACTCATGGAGTTCCTCGAAGATGGCCGTTTGGAACTCTACAACCTCGAAAAGGACATCAGCGAATCGAATAATCTCGCTCAAGCCAACCCAGAAAAAGCCAAAGACCTCCATGCACGCCTGGTCGCTTGGAGATCCGAAATCCGCGCGCCGATGCCCACCAAAAACGACGGAAGCGATCCTCCACCGAAAAAAAATAAAAAGAGGAACCAACCATGACCCATCGTTCAACCCGCCGTGGATTCCAATCCAGCCTTGTTGCCACCGGGCTGCTTGCAAGCCTTTCGCCGACCCGCTCGGCCATGGGCATGCAAGCCAAAGAACCAAACCCGAACGCCCCAAAACCGAGTATATCCAATCCGAGTGAGCCGACACGCCAATACCGTGTCGGAATTATCGGTGCGACGGGTCGAGGGGATTACGGCCATGCGGTCGATGTTCCATTCACCCGATTGCCCAACGTCGAAGTCGTCGCCTGCGCCGATGCAAACCCCCAAGGACTTGCCAAAGCCATCGAGCGACTTAGGCCCCAAAAATCCTATGCGGATTACCATGAGATGCTCAGCAAGGAGTCTCTCGACCTTGTCGCGATCTGCCCAAGATGGATCGATCAACACTTCGAGATGCTCTCGGCGGCAGCCCAGGCCAATTGCCATGTCTACATGGAGAAACCCTTTTGCCCCTCCTTGATCGAATGCGATGAAATCCGCAAAGACTTCGAAGCTAAAAACCTTAAACTAGCCATCGCCCATACCGGACAGTATTCCCCCGTACTCGCCACCGTGCTCGAATTGGTTCGTCAAGGTGCCATCGGGGAGGTTCTCGAACTGCGTGGAAGAGGCAAAGAGGATCATCGAGGTGGGGCCGAAGACCTATGGGTGCTCGGCTCCCATATCTTCGCTTTGATGCGATCGTTCGCCCAAGGAGATCCGATCCGATGCTCGGCCCAAATCGAAGTCCAAGGACAAGCGATCCGAAAAGAGCATGTTGTGGATGGAAACGAAGGCCTCGGACCACTCGCCGGGGACCATGTCCAAGCCCACTACACTTTTCCCAACGGGATCCGCGGAAGCTTTGGCTCACGCAAATCGATGGCGGCAAACCCTAGCCGCTTTGCACTCCAAGTCTTCGGATCCAAGGGAGTCCTGGAAATCGAAAGCGGATACCTTGCCCCAGCTTACATTCTCCAGGATGGAAGTTGGTCACCAGGTCGGTCCGGCAAAAAATGGGCAAAGGTCACTTCGGCTGGAATTGGGTTGAACGAACCGATCCAGGATGGTACCTACCAAGCCGGTCACCTCGCTGCCATTGCGGACCTGATGCTAGCCATCGAAAACCAACGAGAGCCGAAATGCTCGCTTGGTGACGCTCTCGGAATCACCGAGATGATCCTTGCAACGTTCGAATCCCAAAGAGTTGGTCATGAAGTCGCCCTGCCCTTGGAGTCACGCATCCACCCGTTAACCCTCCTGCACTAATTCGACTCACGATGCCAAATATTTTCAACGCGCAAGCTTTGATGCACATGCAGCTAAGGTCGGATCGCTGATCGGGATGAGAGTCTTCGTGATTTCCAATCCGGTGGCGGGCAAGCGGTTCAAGCAAGGGTTGAGCTTGCCCGATTGGATCACCTCGGATGCTCAGCAAGTCATGCATCGAGAGACCGAGCACCAAGGCCATGGTGAATCGATGGCCAAGGAAGCTTGCCAGCAGGGCTTCGACACCATCATCGCTGCGGGTGGAGATGGAACGATCCATGAGATTTTAAATGGGGTCTTAAGTAGCCAGTCTACAGGGGTTCGCATGGCCATCATGCCTTTGGGGACAGCCAACGATTATGCCTATTCGCTCGCACAGCGACCAACGCATCGAGAACGATTTACCCAGCGAGTCGATATCGGAGCATTGGATTGCAATGGTCAACGAAGGTACTTTGCCAACGTGGCTGGAATCGGATTTCCTGGCCGGGTAGCCGAACTCGCAAGAGGGATGAAGCGATTGCCGGCCCGCTTGCGATACACCCTTGCGATCTTACGATGCATGGGGGCCTCCTACCGCACCGATCCGCTCCAGATCGACGGCCAAGAGCCAAAGTCCTACTTGATGATCAGCGCCGCGATCGGGTTGAGAGAAGGGAGCTATCCGTTGACGCCCCATGCGAAACTAGACGATGGGCTTTTCGATTTGCTCCTCGTCGGCGCGTTGCGACGACGGGATATCGTAAGGTACTTTCCGCGCATGATTCGCGGGGATATACCCACAAGCGATCCTAGGATCACGACCGACCGAAAGTCCGAAATAGAGATACGCAGTTCAGCGACGATCCCATTGCACTTAGATGGCGAAGATCCTTGGAGAACCCTAAGGCCCGCAAATCCTAGTCAGGAGTTTCGATTGGGATTGAGCGTCATCCCCAAGGCAATCGTCATGGAGCTGTGTGAAAAAGAGGGGCTTGGGCGATGAGTTTATCGAGCGATGATTTTATCGAGGTATCTACGGGCAGCGAAAGGGAATGCAATGGCATCAAACCGATATTCGATCGGCTGGAATTCGATCCGCTCAGTAGGATCGATGGTGGTCTTTCTTGCTTCGCTGGCCGGAGTTGCTCGAGCCGAGGAGTTTTGGAAGCTTGCGCCGACAGGAACCGAGGCGTCGCTTCGGGGGCTATCCCAGGTCGATCGATCGACTGCATGGGCGTGCGGTAGCCGATCGACTTTGGTAAGGACTATCGACGGGGGGATGACTTGGACCACCCATCCCATCGAGGGCTTAGAGACCACCGAGTTGCGATCGATTCATGCATGGTCGGCCGATGAGCTCGTCGTGGCCACAGCAGGATCTCCTTGCCGAATCTACCGAACGAGCAATGCGGGTCAATCCTGGGAAATCGTTTATGAGAATCGCAACCCACAAGCGTTCATCGACGGGTTACGGTTTGTTGACCAGAAGGAAGGGTTCGCATTTGGCGATCCGATCGACTCGAAGCTCATGGCCTTGCGCAGTGGGGACCGAGGTCTTACATGGCAAGCGGCCGGCGTTGAAGACTTTCGCATGCAAGAGCACGAAGCTGGTTTTGCCGCAAGCAACAGCAGCCTTCTTGTGTTCCGCACCAAGCCCGCTGAAAGGTTATCGGTGTGGATAGGTCTCGGAGGAGCCGTTGGGCCAGCGCAGATTTTGATCAGTAACGACGCGGGGATGATTTGGACCCGAAGTCCGATTGCGGCGATTCCGAGTGGTAAGTCTGCAGGGATTTTTTCGATCGCGATGAGTCCAAAAGGTCGGGCTGTTGCCGTCGGGGGAGACTACATGGAGCCCGATTCGAATCGGGGAAACGTTGCGATTTACGATTCAGAGACAGGGGTCTGGCAAGCCGCCGAGGGGCAAGTTCCCAGAGGTTTCCGTTCGAGCGTGGTTTTTCTACCCGAGGCGCTGAGCATAGAGCATCCACAAGCGTCATGGATAAGGTGGATATGTGCGGGTCCCAGCGGGTGTGATTTCAGTGAGGATGGCAAAACGTGGTATGCATTGAGCGAACAACCATTTCATAGTCTAGGGGTGGCCAGCGACAAGAGCCTTTGGGCATGCGGCTCAGAGGGTCGAGTCGGCATACGGAACGAGTGAGATTCCTTCAGGCTTCAAATCGCAAGTATGCAGGCTAAGCGGCGAGTTACCACAGAAAGGAACTTTTTCTATCAATACAGCAACAAGCCTCCATCCAGTGTAAAATTGCGGGGATGTTCGTATTTCAAATAGCCCCATGGACTACTTCAGGAGAAATCTTGCCATGAAACGCTCGCTTTCGTTTTTTTCTGTGGTCCTTGTTCTTTTCTATCTCCTTGCGCTGCTGCATCCGGCCAAAGCCCAAGCGCCCAAAGAGATCACCAACAGCATCGGGATGAAACTGGTGCTGATACCCAAGGGTACATTCATGATGGGCTCACCCGAGAGCGAGGAAGGCCGTAAAGAGAACGAAACCCAGCACGAAGTGACGATCGGTAAGGTCTACTATCTTGGTGTGTACGAAGTAACGCAAGCACAGTACGAAAAGGTGATGGGTAAGAATCCGAGTTACTTTCAAGGGGCCGTAGTTGGTAACGAGAACGCTGATCTTCCTGTAGAGATGGTTTCGTGGGACGATGCAGTCGAATTTTGCAAAAAGCTATCGGAATTGCCCGACGAGAAGAAAGCTGGTCGCGTGTACCGCTTACCGACGGAGGCTGAATGGGAGTACGCGTGTCGCGCCGGTAGCAAGACGGCATATTCATTTGATGATGAAGAGGGTTTGCTGCCCGAGTACGGTTGGTTTAAACGCAACAGTTCTAACCGGACACATACGGTTGGACTTTTGGAGCCGAACGCCTGGGGTCTATACGACCTGCACGGG
>JAJTEK010000121.1 GCA_021299695.1 Pirellula sp.
TGGGGCAGTCATCGATCTGACGCGAATCGTCCGGTTCGAGCCATCGGTACCGAATCTGATCGCCATCGATCCGGCAGGACTCATCACTCCGATGGCCACCGGTGCGCTGAACTTGACGGCTCATGCCGATGGGTATGCTCCAGCGATCATCCCCATCCGAGTCGAACTCTCGGGTGTGGAAGAACCCGTGAATTTCACGAACCAAATTGTCCCGATCTTCACCAAATTCGGATGCAATGGGGGCGGATGCCATGGGAAGATCGCAGGGCAAAATGGATTTCGCCTCTCGCTTTTGGGTTCCGAACCGGCCGAAGATTTCGAGCATCTGGTTCGGGAATCGCGGGGCCGACGCTTGTTCCCAGCCGCTCCGGACACAAGCCTGCTACTGACCAAATCGATCGGCACGGTTCCTCACGGCGGTGGACAGCGGATGGAACTCGATAGCCATGAGTACCGCGTCCTTCGCCGCTGGATTTCCCAAGCCATGCCCTACGGCGACCCGAACGCGCGCAAGATCACTTCGATCGTCGTGACTCCCTCGGCCCGTCAAATGGCTCGCAATACCCAACAGCAACTGAGCGTCCTTGCCAAGTTCAGCGATGGATCGAGCCAGAACGTCACGCGAACCGTCCAGTACGAATCGAACAATCTCGACATGGCCGACGTCAACGCCTCGGGCCTAGTGAGCATCCGGGATTTCGGCGGCGAGGTATCGATCATGGCACGCTACCAGGGGCAGGTGACTGTTTTCCGCGCAAGTGTCCCGCTCGGTACTCTGACCCAGGCGCTTCCGATCGCCCAGGGGCCGATCGACGAAGCGGTATTCGATAAGCTCAAAGCGCTTGGGATCCCCCCCTCGGGTCCTTGCGATGATGCGACCTATTTGCGGCGGGTCACCTTGGATATCGCAGGCCGTTTGCCGAGTGTCGAGGAGGTCGATGCCTACAGCGCTATAGTCACCGCCGGCGGCGATACCCCAGAAGCGACGCAGTTACGTCGGATCGAATTGGTCAACCGGCTCTTGGAATCGGCCGACTATGCCTCTAACTTTGCATCGAAATGGTCTGCCATCCTTAGAAATAACCGATCCGGCGAGGACACCCGTTACGGGTCGTATGCCTTCCACGATTGGCTTCGACAGAGCTTCTTCGAAAACAAGCCGATCAGCGTTTTGGTCCGCGAGCTTCTCACCGCGACTGGGGACGCCGAGTCCAATCCCGCAGTGATCTGGTATCGGCAAGTGAGCAACACCGAATCCCGCACCGAGGACATCGCACAACTTTTCTTGGGGCAACGACTCCAGTGCGCCCGATGCCATCACCACCCTTATGAAAAATGGGCCCAGCAGGATTACTACCAAATGGCCGCGTTCTTCTCGACCCTCGACCGTCGCGAAGGGGCCTTGCCCAACGAACCTAAATTCGCCTCTAGAGTCGCCGCCGCAACGGCCAATCACCCCAAGACAGGCCAAGCTCTTGCGGCTAGCGGATTGGATTCGGCCAAGGTGGAGTTGGCCAATTACGAAGATCCCCGTGGGGCATTGGCCGAGTGGATGACCGCCCCGAGCAATCCATTCTTCGCCAAATCGATCGCCAACCGCTACTGGAAGCACTTTCTCGGCAAAGGGCTTGTCGAACCCGAGGACGACATGCGGATCACCAACCCCCCTTCCAATCCTCAATTGCTCGATGCGCTGGCCAAGCAACTCGTCGAGTCCGGATACGATCTAAAATCCTTGGTCCGTTCGATTTGCACCTCGACGACTTACCAACTCAGTTCGGTTGCTAACGAATGGAACATCAAGGACACGAATTGCTACTCGCGGTATTACCCCAAGCGACTTTCGGCTGAGGTTCTGCTCGATTGCATCGACACGGTCACTGGGAGCATCTCGCAATTCGATGGCTTGCCTGTAGGAACCCGGGCGATCGAACTGCCCGATACGTCGTTTGCGTCGTATTTCTTGACCGTTTTCGGACGTCCGGATTCCTCGACTGCGTGCGAATGCGAACGAACCAATTCTTCAACGCTGGCTCAAAGTTTGCATCTGCTCAACTCGAAAGAAATGCAAGGGAAACTATCCTCAGACGCAAGCCGCGCGGCAAAATGGGCAAGCACCGCGATTGCCGATGCGGCTCTGAGCCCCGTGGAGAATATTCGCAAGACAGCTCCTGAGCGAATCCGCGAATTGTACCTCCGCAGTCTGGGCCGAGTACCGAGCGAGTCCGAACAAGCCATTGCGCTAGAGTACTTGATGCAACGTGCGGATCGACTCAAGGAGGCTTACGAGGATCTCGTTTGGGGTATCGTCAATAGCAAAGAATTTCTGTTCAATCACTAATCCGACTGATTCCATGAGATCGTTTCTTTTGATCAGGTCGGCCATCGCGTTGTTGCTCGTAGGTTTGCTCTGCGAGATAACGCCTGCTGAAGTCCCCATCTTGGCAGTCGATGCGGTCTATCCTCCCGTCCTTTCGTCGGTCCATGCGAACCCCTTGAAAATTTCGGCGGGAAGATTCACTCAGGATATCGATGCCTTGGTCTTTTCCGACCCTCGCATCAGTGCAGTCCTGGAACCAGCTCCCAATTTGGCTCTCGACGATGTCCCACAGAAAAACTTTGGGAGCTTTACCGTCACGGTCGATCCGGCGACCCCACCGGGGTTCTACGAAGTTTGGGCCGCAGGTCGATATGGAATTTCCAATCCTCGCACCATCGCCGTAGTCTCTACTCCGGTCGAACAGCTTCCGGGAAGTATCGATCCAAAAAATCCTATAGAAGTCAAACCGGGGATATGCTACGTCGGGACGACCAAGCGCAGCGATACGGTGATCGTAAAAACGAAAAAGACAGACCATTGGCCAAAGTGCTTGATCGCAGCACAGGTCCTCGATGCGGCCACCCTGCCTGCGCTGACCGTGACCGATGGCAAGCAAACAGTGCTGAGTCAGTTGCGAGCCCAGGGCAAACGACCGATCCTCTTCGAAACGCCGACGGTGATACCTCGCCAACCGGTCGAAGAGATCTACTTGAAGATCTACGACTTCCTCTATCGCGGGGCCGAGACCGCGTCGTTTGCACTGGTGATCGATCCTCCTGAGAATCATCCCCTTTTGTCCACTGCGGCCTGGAGGCCACCCTTTAGCGTGTTTGAGGAAGCGCTCGCCAGTTGGCCGACGGTCGATCCGGGAACGATACCCGCCGGCGGCCTTTTTCCATCCCCAGCTTGGCAGACCACGATCGAATTGACGCCGCAGAATCCAAAGGCTCAGGTCGAGTTTCCTGTGGCAGAGGGGCAGGCTTATGAATGCGAGGTTTTTTCGGCCTCGCACGGTCAAATGTCCGATATACGCATTGTGGCCGATCGTGTCGCTCCAGCGCCGACGCCTGAGCAGTTGATTGAAATACAGGCTGCGATGAATGCCCCGTTAGGCACCGCATTGGACCCAGCCTTGGAGCAACGCGTCAAAGACTATCGACCTCGTATCCAGAACACTGGACGCGAGGTGATCGCAATCGCTGAGGACGGACCAGGAGCCGGCACTCGGGCCGTGGGGTTAAGCTCAGCAGACCCCATCGCGACGATCCCGGCCGGACCGGTCGCGAAAAACGTTCGGCTCTCGATCACTGATCTGCAGATGGCTCCGTCGAGAAAATGGGCGACGCGATTGAACCTACGGGTCGGACCGGCCATTCCCCGTTTCCACGCCGTCGGGCATTGGGTCCCCGATACCAACAATGCCGTCCAAGCCAAGACGACCGGCGTCTCGCTGAGCAAAGGGGGCCAGTGCGCTATGCAAGTCAGCGTACGGCGTGCGGGTGGATTCGCCGGCCCAATCCGAGTCACATGCGAAAATTTGCCTCAAGGAGTATCCATGGTCCCAGCGATCATCGCTCCAGGTCAAACCGAGACCCAGTTGATTTTTTATGCTGACGAAAATGCAACGACATGGATAGGTACCATCCAACCTGTTGCCAAAGGGACTTGGACGGATCCGAACAATGCTCCCCAAGAGATTGCCGTTCCCATTCGAGCCGCGACGATTGCGCTGAGCGCCTCTGGGGACCGCGGATCGCCTCAATCGCGTCTATCGAGCCAATGGCAACTGAAGGTCATCGAACAAGAGGTTGCACCGATTCAGATCCGAGCCGGGGATGGCCCCGATTGGGTTTTGGAAATCCCATTGGGGGGAAGTGGGAAGTTGCCGATCAAGGCGTTGCGAAGGGCAGGTGGCGATCAGAAAGGGGTCATGAGACCCCAGAACCTACCTGGAAAAGTTGCATTTGGCGAATTTGAGCTTCCGCCAAATGCCGCCGAAGCAACCCCGGAGATCAAGGTCGCAGCCGATGCGACTCCAGGTGAATACACCGTCTGGTTTCAAACCGAGATCATCCTCAAGCAATCCTTGCACCCGGAATCCCATGCTCGACTCGTCGCGTATCGCGACCGGATTCAGGCGAAGCTAGCCGATCCAAATTGGGCCGGCGATCGGCCCATGGCAGAGAAAATCATCGCGGAGACCAACCCGAAGATCGAAGCGATTGCCAAGGAAATCGCACCACGGGATTTCCCGACATTTCTTTCCTGCGCTCCATTTCGGCTACGGATCGTACCGGCAGCGGAAGCCCCCAAATAAACAAACCGATTGCATTCCCTAGACGCCGCGAGGCCCTCCGATGTTTCTGACCATGCGAACCACCAACCACTTCTCAGTCGCGGCGGTATTTCTCTGCACCCTGGGACTGTGCAGTCCTATGGCGCACTCCCAAGCACCTACGGAGGTCAAGGACTATGCGAACCATATCCTACCGATCCTCAGAACCAATTGCTTGGCGTGCCACAATACGCAGAAAGCCGAAGGAGGCTTGAACCTCGAGTCTTACGACAAGCTTTCCAAGGGGGGCGATAGTGGGGCTACGTTTATTGCGGGTAAGGGGAGCGAAAGCGAACTGGTCCGTCGTGTCCTTGCCACCGATGAATCGGCCATGCCACCGGAGAAAAATGCCGTCGGTGCCAAGCGACTCAGTCCCGAAGAAATCCAATTGCTACAGTCCTGGGTCGATGCCGGGGCTCCAGCAGGGGTGCTCAAACCTGCCAGCGCCGCGCAGTGGAAACAGGTTCCCGATACGGTGCGGCCGATGTATGCCATGACGGCCAGCCCAGATGGGCAATGGGTGGCCACGGGACGAAGCAACCAAACGTTGGTCTATCGCTGGCCGTCGCTCGATGGTGCCGCCGATGTTGCTTATTTGGTCGATCCCGCGTCCCAATCGCAGCTCAAAACCACTTTGCCTGTCGCTCATTTGGACATGATCCAATCGATTGCGATCAGTCCCGATGCGACCCGACTAGCGACCGGCGGATTCCGCGATGTGAAAATCTGGAAACGCAACGCAGGAGTTTCCGAGGAGGGCTTAGGTGGTCTGCTCAAGGGTGCCCATTCGGTATCGATAGCTAGCAACGGGATCGCGATCGCCAAGGCGACGCGGACCCCGACGCTGGAGATTGTCCGAGCCGATAAGTCCATCGTTTCGCACACGCTCGAATGCCCCAGCGTCGTCTCCTCGATGGCATGGAGCAACGACGCAAGTCGTTTGTGGGTCGTCGGCGAGGATTCGGCAGTCTATCAATTCGCGATCGAGGCCAATGAAACTCCTACGGCGATTGCAGTCAAGCCTTTGTTGACCTCCAAGGTCGAGCAGCCTCTGAAATCTTTGGTCAGCAACGATCCTAACTCGTTCGTCGGAATCACTCCCGATAAGAAAACCCAGTGGTGGGGACTGACGGTTGCGACCGCAGAAGTCCCCTCGGCACTCCAGAAAGTCGAGCGTCTTGGGGATATCGCCGATGTCGTTGGCTTGGCTCGCTACGAGGAAGCCGGCGTATCGCGAATCCTGGTAGCTTCTGGCGATGGAAACGTCAGGGTAGTCCAGGGAACCGATGGAGCTGTCTTGCGAACCATCGGGCATGGAGCGGCCATTCATCATGTCATTGCAGCCGGAGATTCGAGTAAGTTTGCAACCATCGGTGCCGACGGCTTGATCAAAACTTGGAAGTCTGCGGACGGGGCGATGCTATGGGAGCAGAAAGTCGACTCGTTAGGTCGGGGCAGGATCGAGCAAGCGGAATTGGCCTTGGCCAGACACAAGTCCAAGATCGATCGAGCGACGGCTAAGGTCCCCGAACTCGAGAAGGCCAAACAAGCCGAAACCGAAGCGCATGGAAAACTGCAAACATCGCGCACGCAGATCATGGAAGAACTAGGCAAGAAACAGGCTGAACTCGATGCTCAGACCAAGGCGGTCGCAGACAGCGAAGCGGCCATGCTCGCCGCGAAAGCAGCCGTCGAAGAAGCGATGAAGAAGATGGAGGCAGCAGGAAAAGATGTCGAGGCGAAGAAACAAACGCAGCTTGCGGCCACCAAAGCAAAAACCGAAGTGGAAACCAAATTGACGACGATGGATAAGACGATCGCGACAGCAGCCCAAGCGATTGAGAAAGCCACTGCGACGTTGGCGCAGTTCCAAGCCACGCTTGAACAAGAGAAACAAAAGACCCCTCAGATGGAGCAGGGCTTGACCCAGGTGCAAGCCGCTGCGGTCCCTTTGCCTGTGGTCCGAGGTACGTTCACCGCGGACCATCGGAGCATTGTCACCGCACGCAATGACGGATCGGTGTCGATTCTCCGTGGAGACAAAGGTCTTCAGCAAACCGTCTTGGTCGGCGGCGTGGCCAATATCAACAGTTTGATCGCAACGGCCAACGGCTGGATCTGCGAAAACGTCGACGATGGCAGAGCCCTTACCTGGGACTGGGGTAATCGATGGATCTTGGAAAGGACCATCGGCGATATTAATGATTCCCCCTTTAGCGATCGGGTCACGGCGATGGACTGGAGTCTCGATGGCCAACATTTGGTCGTCGGGAGCGGAGCACCGAGCCGCTTTGGTGAGTTGAAGATGATACGAATTGCAGATGGTGCGGTGGTCAAAGATTGGGGGCAAGTTCACAGCGATTCGATTTTGGTCGCCAAGCTCTCTCCCGATGGTTTGACGGTAGCGACCGGAGCGGCCGATAAGTTGTTGCGTCTCCATCGCGTCGATGCCGAAGCACCCACGAGGACTTTTGAGGGCCATACGCACCATGTCCTTGGTCTCGCTTGGCATGACGATAGCCATTGGATTGCTAGCGCTTCGGCGGACAATACGATCAAGGTTTGGGATGTCGAGACAGGGTCTGCGACTCGAACCATTCCAGGCTTCGGAAAAGAAGTCACAGCGTTGTCCTTTGTGGGGCGGACCAACCAAGTCGTCTCATCCTCAGCCGACAAACAGGTCCGTGTTCACGATGTGAGCAACGGGGGGCAGGTGCGGGCCATAGGCGGTCCTGCCGAAGCGGTTTACTGCTCGCTCGTCACGGGCAAGGGGCAAATCGTTGCCATGGCAGGGGGCCAAGACGGTGTGCTATGGATCTGGCAATTGGATAACGGCCAAGTCCTGCAGCAATTGAAATAGCCCCTCTTTAGGGCGATTCCCGTACGTCAAAGATTACCGACGCAATCTCTTTGAAACACAGAGGCACAGAGGGCACGGAGCTTTGATGGATCCTCCGAGAGAAGCATCAGGATTCGGTCGGCCCCCTCAACCCCCCCGCCCCTTACTCCCCCGGCCAAAGCCCCGGTGGAGAAGGGGGGCCAAGCGGTTGGATGGAGCGGAAGTGAGGCGTGAGGTGTGAGCAGCCGGATCTAGGTGAGAGGCGCCTAGGTGAGCCCGCAAGCTTTTTGGACGCGAGACAAAACCTCACGAGCAACGTTTCTGGCTCTCAGGGCTCCGTCCTGAAGCGCTTTGGCCACGTAAGCATCATCGCTTGCGAGTTCTGCACGACGTGCTCGGAGCGGGTTGAGGAATCCATCAGCGGCATCAGCGAGCCGCTTTTTGATATCGCCGTATCCAAAACCACCACGCTCGTAAATCGCTCGCACTTCCTGGCGTTGCTCATCGGTCGCGAAAAGCGAATACAACTGGTAGAGATGGTCGGTATCAGGATCTTTGGGGTCCTCCATCGGTCGCGAATCGGTACTGATTCGCATGATCTTTTTTCGCAGTTCTTTAGCGTCCTCGAACAACCCCAACGTGTTGTCGTAGCTCTTGCTCATCTTCTGACCGTCGGTCCCAGGGACCTTGGCCGTGTCCTTGACGATCCGAGCCGTCGGCATGACGAAGGTATCGCCGTATTGCGCGTTGAAACTCCTGGCCAGATCGCGGCACACCTCGATGTGCTGGTTTTGATCCTCGCCGACCGGTACGCATTGGGAGTCGTATGCCAAGATATCGGCGGCCATCAGGACTGGATAGGTAAACAGGCCGGCATCGGCTTTGATTCCGCGGGCCTCTTTGTCTTTGAACGCAACGCATCGCTCGAGGAGCCCCAGCGGCGCACCGGTCATGAGGATCCAATAGAGTTCGGAGACCTCAGGAATGTGCGATTGCACGAACAGTGTCGCTTTGCTCGGATCGAGTCCTAGAGCCAACAAATCCAATGCGGCATCTCGAACGTTCGACCGCAAAAGACTCGGATCCCGGATGGTTGTCAGCGCATGTAGGTCGGCGATGAAGTAATAGCCGTCGTGTTCGTGCTGCAATTCGATGTATTGCTTGATCGCACCGAAATAGTTGCCCCAGTGGAAACGCCCGGTGGGTTGAATACCGCTCAAAACTCTCATGGAAACCTACGAAAAAAACGGGGACTCGAATTCAGGAACGCTTGAGCTCTGGTGTGGATGGACTCGGTGGGTTGATTTTCAGGGATCCGATGCAATCGCGCAGTCGGTTCAAGCCCAATTCGCTGATCGCTTGGGGAAGTTGTTCGATGATGCGGGTGCTGACCATCGGGTCGTAGTAGTTGGCCGTCCCGATTTGGATTGCCGAAGCACCCGCGACGAAAAACTCCATTGCGTCATCGATGGTGGCTATGCCGCCGACTCCAACGATCGGCACTGGAACATTCGACGCGACTTGGTGGACGCATCGCAGTGCGATAGGCTTGATCGCCGGTCCGCTCATGCCCCCAACATTGTTGGCCAGCAGGGGCTTTTGTCGCCGCCAGTCGATCGACATGCCTAGAACCGTGTTGATGCAGGTGACCGCATCGGTGCCGGCTTCATAGGCAGCCTTGGCGATCTGTGCGATGCTTGTGACATTAGGGGTAAGCTTAGTCAGTAAAGGGCAATCGATCACCCCTCGAACCCCCGAGACGACTCTGAAGCAGGCTTGTGGATCGGTACCGAAATCGATCCCCCCGCTTACGTTCGGGCATGAGACATTGAGCTCGAGCGCAAAGAGCCCTAATGGGGCCAAGCGTTGAGCAAGATAGATAAAGTCCTCATGGGATTTACCCGCCACACTCACGACGATCGGTGCGGCGGTCGATTTCAGATAAGGCCAATGGTTCTCGATGAAGTAATCGATACCGTCGTTGTCCAATCCAATCGCATTGAGCAGTCCGGCCGAGACCTCGACGGTCCGCCATGGCTTGTTGCCTGGCCGAGCGTCTCTGGTGATCGTCTTCGGTAGGATACCTCCTAAAGCACGCAGGTCCACGATGTCGGCCATCTCTTTGGCGTAACCAAAGGTGCCCGATGCGACCATCACAGGATTTTTTAACTTCAGTCGACCGAGCTCTACGCTGAGGTCGACCGTGGCCAATGAGGGATCCATCGGAGAATTTGAGTTATCCAAAACAGAACTCGATGCATGGGAAGAGCTTAAGCATTGGCCTTGCCCAATCGACGCGCGAGGGCTTCGACAGGCAACGGAATCACCGTGGCGTTGGCCATCAAATCGGTCGAAAGAATGTCGCTCGATTCATCCACCGCATCGGAGGGCTCATAGGTCACGATGTAAGCACCCACTTGGAGATAATCTTGATGGAAAACCGGCGGCCAGAAGTCCTCGGCGCGGTGGGCGAGCGTCCTGGCCAAAAGACGGGTCGCTCGACGCGAAAATCCGCTCAATACCATATCCAAACGGCCCAGCGATTCGCGGAAAATGTAAAAGACCAACGCCGCGTCTTTACCGGCCGTAGCCCCGCCAGCGAACGCCCAAGTTCCGTCGGCCTGCTCGTAGTACAACCCAGGTTCAGATACCTTCTGCGTTTTGCTCAGTTGCAAACCGGCCGAACAGGCGGGTGGATGAGGATCTCGGTCCCGAAATCGCAAGAAAAAGGGAAGCGATCGATCGGTCGCCTTGGCGACATTGTCCTGCGATACAAACGGCTCGCAACCGAAGGCTTCGCCCAAGACCAATTCGACTGTGGGGTTGCTTTTCACACTTCCTAGGCAGACCAGAGCCTTGTCACCTGCGATCTCTCCAAACTCTTCGTACACGTCGCGAGATCTTGCGTGGACCTGTTCGACGGCCATCGTCCCGGGGCTCCAAACCAACGTCTGTCGGAGATGCTCGATGTGGGGAATGTCCTTGCCCGAAACCCTTTTCATCGCCTTGGCCGTCCCACCCAAGGTCGATACCCCATTGAGCACTTCGCCTGCGAGCACATTGTCCGAGGCGACAATCCATGCGGTGTCGGCACTGTCGTCCTCCGGGGGCTTACGCACCCCGACGCAAAGTTCCAAACGGGATCGCCGTGCCAGCAATTCCCAGAAGTTTTCTGGGGTCACTGCAAACAAAGCCCCAGGCAGCTCGTCGGCACGGGCATGCCCGTGCTCGATCAAATAATCGCACAACCGCGACAATGCCTCGAGCGGAATGTACTTGGCCTCGTTCTTGAGCAAGGCGGCGACCTGATGGCGATCGAGCCCAGTGTATTCGACGATCGATTTGATCGTCCCAGGGCGTTTCTTGCGGTCTGGAGTATGTCCCAGCAGTTCGGCAAGTCGGAATGCATACCTCATGGTCGGGTCGTTGGGTCAGGGTATGAAAGGGGAGAGCGACGTTGTAAAGAGCCTTAGTGCGCCTTTTCCTGCCATTAGCATAGCAAAAATATTGCTAACTGCCGACCCAACGTTGATAAATTTTCCGAGCTTGAACCGGATCTTCGGTTCCATGCACCATGGCTCGACCGTCGGCGAAGACACTCAGCGTGCTGCCCCCTTGGGAAAATCGAACCAGAAATGGGGTCTCGACCACCTCGCCGTGGGGGCGAAGTCTTTGGGCCAATTCCGCCAAATGGATTCTTGTACCGCTTGGGACTTGGACCTGTACGGCGTTTTTTCCACACATGACCTGCACGTCGGTGCTGTGATGACCGTCGAGGAACGGGAACTCCTTGCGACCGCAACAGGGGCAATCGGGGACTTTTTTGAGTTGGATCTTGCGGACATCCCCGTGCCAGAGGTCAAAGACGCTAAGCACGCTTGGGCGAGAAGAGGCATCGGAGTCTTTTCGCTCGATGATCCATTGGACCGCCAGGAGGGCTTGCCAACTGGCGATTACGCCGACGGCCGGTCCTAATACTCCGA
>JAJTEK010000122.1 GCA_021299695.1 Pirellula sp.
GTCTGTAAGAATACCTTGACTTTCAGCTATCGGGACGCGACCATAAATCAATCCCAAGAGCGGAGATTGCCTGGATCAACAGAGTTCTGACTCCACTTGCTACGTAAGGACGCTTCGCGATGAATGTAGAACAAACTATTCTGGAGATTGCCACGCTTCCGATCGATGTTCGCTTACGTTTAGTATCTGCCATTTGGGACACATTACCACAGGATGCTGATCTGTCGCCAAGTCCCCTTCAACAAGCCGAACTAGATCGCAGACTCTCCGAGCATCGCAAGGATCCTGGTTCGGCGATTTCCCATGAGGAGATCATGCGACGTGTGAAGAGTCGTCGGTAATGTGGAGACTTGTTGTACGCCCGCAGGTCGAAGACGACCTAGTGGAAGCATCTCTCTGGTACGACAGGAAGCAAATCGGATTGGGCGATCAATTCCTGGCAGAATACGTCGCCGCGATTTATCGTATCCTGGAGAACCCATGGCTGTTCTCGATAGCCGCCAATGGTCTCCGCCCCAGCTTGATCAAACGATTCTCCTACATCATTCACTTTGTGGTAGAAGACGATCAGATCATCGTGATCGCTGTGATGAATGCTGCGAGGGACGACTCAAGTTTCATGCATCGGCTTCCCTAGAGGGGGCGCACGCCCTCGGAAACGCTATCGGAAGGTCGAACATCACGAAGGTCGGGGTATTCGTAGCTGCCCGATCTTCCCTGAGCTTCGACCGATCCTCGACGAAGCGTTCGAGATATTCGGCGATAAGAGCGAGTATGTGGTCGCGGCTCCACAGTACCGTGCGGCCGCCAACACGGCGATGGGCTGGAAGAACTCGAACCTACGCACCGAAATGACGCGACTCCTGCGACGCGCCGGCGTCTCAGGTTGGCCACGTTTGTTCCACTCGATGCGAGCTAGCAGACAAACAGAACTGCAGCGCGAGTTCCCGCTGCATGTCGTCTGCTCTTGGCTTGGCAACTCGCCACGCATCGCACAGCAGAGTTATCTGCTGGTCACCGAGGATGATTTTGCCAAAGCTGCCGGCGTGGCGAAGATGATGGTGGAGGGGTGATGCAATTTGTGGTGTGGGGAGGGTGCCGGGCAATGGGCAGGCTTACCCGATTTGCGTCATTTTGGCATGAAGCGTTACAGTTTGAAGCGTTACAGTGTGAAGCGTGTTCTCTTCTGCGTTGAGCAGGTAGTCTTCTGTGAAATTGGGTAGAGTCAACCAACGGCGATTCCCAGCGGCTACTGCTTCGGACGTCACGTTGCCACCGTACCAGTGTACGAGAATCCCAATCCAGTCGGCATGGTGCCCCGTCAACACTGCCGACACGAATTGAATCCAACGATCCAATTCTGGATGTGGTCCAGAAAGGCGAACGGCGGCTTCATGGTGTTTTTTTGCCGCGCCTGCCTTTGTCTGCTCAACCCATCGGCCAATCTTAATTTCAGACCAACCTTTTTTCCGGAGTTTCCTGACGTCGCGTGAGAAGTCGGGATCGAGTTGCGGAAGTGTTCCATCAGTTCGAATGCACGCCCCGATTTCAGTGCCGCAATCACACATTCCTCGTGTTGTCAAAAAGTATCGCTCGCCATCGCGCAGTTGCTTCATGACGCCGGGATTGTCGAGCAACTCCCATTTCAGCAGCGACGCCTTAGCAAGTCGCCGCACTTCCGATTCATCGCCGTTCGGCGCCATCGTCGCGGTGATATAGTGGCACATGATTTAATGACGTAACGTCAGAGATCAGCCACGGAGGGAACTGGCGCGACGCCTGCGCCAGCAGGCGGCGTGACAGATCCCGGAGTTGGCGGTAGCGACTGGTTCGGCTTATTCTTCGTCTCGAATAACTCCATTGTATTCCTCGCTAAATTTGCATCGCCCATTCTTCAAATCGGAAGCGAATCCAGAAAACCATGCCTCGTAGCTTGGGGCCATAACAGTTCGTTCTACATCATCGTGCCACATCTTGATGATTTGGCCCGATCGCCCTTCAGGGCCGGGACTTAAATCCAAACAATCATGGTTCCCGGCGCCGTCGTAGGTCAGCGGAATCCAGAGTGGCGACCACCAATCATCGACCGTAGCTCCGAAAGATACTGAACGGCTTTCGCGAAAATCTCCCCTATCTAGGAGATCCTTCCATACCTTCCACTCGTCGACGATTCGCTCCAATGAAAGAAGCTCCCATGCGTCGAAAAGCCAGGGTGAGTCGAACTTCTGACCGTTGTGGATCTGAAACGAAGCCACGCAATCCGCTGGGAAACGGATGCCCAACGCCTTTTCAGCGTCGGCAACCTGCTGAGCGCTCGCAGGAGGATTTAGGCCTTCGTAAATCGCGGGCGCATTCGCCTTCAGCCAAGATTCAATTTCGGTCCAATGTGCTCTCATTGTCTTTTGCCGAACTTGTTTTTATACGGATCAGCCTAAACTCTGTAGACCGCACCAATGCAGCCTATCACGCAAGCTAACCTCTATCCGAAGTTGAATGATATCAGTCACTTGTGAACCGAACAATAATTGGATGGAGTGATAGGATGTTTCGGCGCGTTTCAAAACATCACCAACTAGTTCGAATCCTACCACCTCTGCTGCAAAACCACCTGTTTTCCCTGGAAAAACGAGGGTTCGGAGGCGACTCTGACGACTCACTGGACGACTCACCAGGGTCCAAGGCAGCGCACTAGAGTTGTTGAATTATTTGGGCAGCACCTGCAAGCATGCACGTGCATGGACGTGCAGGAAAGCCAAAGCAATTGGCCAGAAATGCGAAAAACCCTGGGAAAACCAGGGTTTTGCAGCACGGGCTTCAGAAAGCTAACGGAGAGGACAGGAACCGAACAATTAAGTGTTTTCCCTGTGTTTTTGAGAGGTTCGAGAGGTGCTGAAAACGATTCGCTCGATTTGAGCATCACTGGGAACACGCTCGAAACATCGACTGCGACTTGACTCAAGGATCGGCCGATGAGACTATTGTGTGACTACTAACCTGTCCAAAAAACGAATGGTTGAGCTCCTACGCGATGTCAAAAACGATCCACGCAGTCTTCGAAAATGGAATCTTCCGGCCGGTGGAGCCCGTCGATCTACCGGACAAGGTTGAAGTTGAGTTTGAGCCACGAGTGGTCGAAAAAACCGGTGGTTGGCCAGATGGCTATTTTGAAGCTACTGCGGGGGCCTTCGCGAATGAACCATTCTTTCGTGCTGATCAAGGAACGTTGCCGCAACGAGGTCATTGGTAATGCAATATTTGCTTGACACGAATGCTCGCACCATTTCCATGTGTTCCCTTCGACGAAGTCGATGCAACCTACTACGCGACTATCCGGCATGACCTTGAACTCCAGGGCCAGGTTATTGGGCCCTATGATTTACAAATTGCCGCAATCTGTGTTCGCTATGGCTTTGTTCTCGTCACAAACAATGTGTCGGAATTTTCAAGAGTCTCAGGATTGACGGTTCAGGATTGGAGGGTTGGCTCAGTCGTACTCGTGCTCAATGAAATGGTACTCGTGCTCGTAATCGACGCGGTTGGTTCGAGCAGGAGCACGAGCACGAGCACGAAAATCCCCGTCAATTATGCGAAACAGAACTGCAACGCGAGTTCCCGCACCACGTAGTCTGCTCCTAGCTACTCGCCGCGCGTCGCCCATGGGCGACGCGCGAAAAAGAAAAAAGGGTAAAAGTGCAAAAGAAAAAAGGGTTACTTCTTCGTCCGCCTTTTAGCCATGAGTCCACCTATACCAAACAGCGTACCGATCACCATCATGCTTGGCTCAGGCACTGCAGGTGGGGGGGATGAAGAAAGAGTGGCAACACGAAAACCGGTCTCGACACTCTCGCTGTCAGAGAAGAGGCTGTTGCGAGACGACACAGACATACTGGAGCCGAAGCCCTTCCAAGTGCCGCCGCGGACCCCCCGAGAAGATGAACCGCTAAAACTACCTAGGAAACGAGGGCTTTCTTCCAATTCAGAGACGTTGCCACCTAGGCCCATCACTCCAAAAGGGCTCAAGCCACCTGCTTTGTCCACATCCGCTGGACCGTTTGGACTTCCAGGTACAGGATTGTAAAAATCATCGAAAACAGTGTAGACTGCCGTGTTGTTGTCCGTGCCGCTTTCGACCGATACCGGCATCGTGTCGCTGCCATTTGGGAAGTTGTAGTAGGTACTGTTCGTGGGGTTGTAATAAGCCGCCTTGTACCACTCGTTGTAGCTAGGCAAAAAGTACTTCGCCAAACTATTGCGATACGGGTTCAATGCGTCGTAACCTGCATCGCCAGATACCCACAAAGCGATGTCGTCGTTAACACCATCGCTCGTGAATTTATAAGCAGCTTGGTTCCCTGTGCTGGTATTGAGCCAGTTGACGAACCGGGCCGCTTCGTTCCAAGAAACACTCGTCGCGGGCTTGTTCAAACCACGGGTGTCTTTTGAAATCTGTAGACCTGGGTTCAAAGCGTTGTACTTTTCAATCATATCCTCCTTGACTTCGAACTTGCCAATGCCGTAGGTGTAACCCACGGCACCTGCTGGATTCGGGTCCCCGGTGGTATCAGCGGCATTGCCGGGGCTGCCGATGGTGACAAACTCCATGTTGAACTGGTTGTCCCCAGAGCCAAACGAAACCACCCCGGCATGAACGGTCGAGACCATGCTTGCAGCAACCGTCGAAACGGTTGCAACACCCAAAACACGCGCCCAGGCTGACGGACGCTTAGCGAAAGACGAACTTCTCACTGTAACTCTCCTCCGAACAAGTATTTGCGACAAACGCCTCCATGGAAACAAATCGCGCATCCGTGACTAAAAATAAGATTGCCAGCTTTTCGTCTATTGCCAAACCATGGGGCAAGCAGCAATTCGACGAGCGCTTGGGGGAGGTAGAAGTAAACGCGAAAGCGTGCAACGACTCCTCTTAGAAATAAGGAGCGATCTTTTTCTAAGACCTGCGCACAAAATTTTTTGAAAAGCAAGTCGGCTATCGGCTGGTCGTTGCCAGTCGCCTGCGAGCGGCCAGTGGTCTGACTGCCGATCAACGGGCTTGGTCCCCTACGGATTGTCTCTCGAAAATTCGGACTTCAGCGTTTCAACTTGTCGCAGTTTGTCCTTTAGCATTTGATTGTCGGGCCGCGCGACGAGCTGTTGCCTTACCGTCGCTTCGATCCGCTCCAACCAAACCACCGCCGTTTTCGGTTCGTTCAGGGCGATGTGCATTTGCGCACAAGAGCCTTGTAGGTCGGTCAAATGACGCGGCTGGGTCATGCCGGCGGTTTGCCTCGGGAGAAGTTCAACCAACGCTGCCGCCGCTTCATAATCCATGAGCGCCTTGCGGTGCTCGTGTTTCGCCGACCAAAGATCGGCTCGCATCGCCAGCGCCGTGGCTAAGCCGTCGCGCGATTCGACTGAGTCAGGAAATTTTGAAGCGGCCTGTTCGAACGACCGGATCGCTTCGCCCTGCATTTCGATCGCCAAATCGGTCTGACCCCGCTGGCTTTGAATTCCGGCGAGGATCGTATGCGAACGAGCGGCAACGATCGCAAAGTCGACCCGATCGGGAAACGACTCGGCCAACCGTCGGCTCGTTTCCATTCCTCGGCGAGCCGACGCCTCGGCCTTGTCGAAACGCTTGGCCCGCGAAGCCATCACTGCTAGATTCATTTCGACCTCCGCTTCGCTCTTGCCATACTCCGAAAGCAAAGGGAATTCTTGCCTGAGCGCGCTCCAGATGGATGCCGAATACTCGCAGTCGGCGACCCCTTGATCGACATCGCCAGCCAAAAATGCGTTGGTCCCTAACGAGTTGACCGTCGATGCGAGACGCTCGCGGTGTTGATGGTTCGAGGGATAATCCTCAACCAATGCTTCGAAGATCCTTCTAGCCCGTGTCAGCTCGTCCGAGGTTTCTGAATGCCGTCGAATGGCGTAGTATGCCAAACCGAGTATCAAGCTTTGGGTACCTCGCAGACTTTCCACCAGTTCGCAATCGGCCGAGGTCTTCGAGAGGACTGCGATCCGTTCCTTTCCTGATTCCATGTCAGCGATCGCGGCCTGGATTTGCCCGAGCGACCTGAGGATGAAGCCCCTGCCGTTGAGCATCGATATGAGCAATTGCTGGGTCCGATCATCGTTGGGATCGAGCCCTTCGAGCTTTCCCGCGTATTCCATCCCCTGAGCGACCGAAACCAGGGCTTGCTGGCCCTTTCCCGCTCGGAGCAGAACCTTTCCTTGATCGGTGTGCAATTCTGCCAGCGCGTACAGAAGTTCCTTTTTTGATCCCTCTTCCACTGGTATCGCTTGCCCCAATTCGATCGCTTGGGCGAACGAGGTCAGCGCATCGGTAGCGCTCCCTTTCTCAAAGCGTTGGCGTCCCAATTCGGTGAGGTTTTGTAAACGGTAAACGGCTTGCATCGGCGAGGTGAGCAGCGAGTCGGTGAGCTTCTGATAAAGAGTCTCGGCGGTAAGGAACCTACCGATCGCCTCGTCCGAATTGCCTAGCGACCCGTGGATTTGGCCCAGGCGAAAATTGCTTTCGGCCAGGACCGCCGCGCGGCGCTGGTCGGTCCCGACGCTTTCGGCCAGCGATGCCCAGCGACTGGCTAGGTCACGCAATGCCTGCCGCTCGACCTCTTGCTTGGTCCTATCGGCACGTGACAATCGCTGGATTGTGTCGCGAACAGCCAGGCGGAGATCGTCCACGAAGGCTTGTTCCAAGCGGTCAGCGCGGTTGATCGCCGATGCGACCGCGGGGTCACGGAAACTTTCCTCACCGCTTCGGCGCAACGACCCGCTCCGGAAATAAATGGCGAGCAACAAGAAGGCAGCCAGCGATAGGGCTGCGGTACTGGCCGGGACGCGGTTTCGTCGCCACCACCTCGTAGATGCCCGGACGAGGCTCGGAGCCTTGGCCTTGACTGGCCTTCCATCTAAAAAGGACTGCAGATCGGTATGCAAGGCGGCGACGTTTTGATAGCGACGGATCGGGTCCCGCTCGATCGCCTTCATCACGATCCAATCGAGCTCGCTTGGCAGTTCGTCCGCTGACATCTCGGCGCCTCGACGGATAGCGCGACTGGGGGGATCCGGATCTGTTTCATCAACCCGTTTGACATAGTCTAATAAACCTGCTCGATCAGTTCGCATCGTGCCATAGGGGGGGGTACCCACCAGCAGTTCGTAAAGCATGGCACCCAAACTGTAGATGTCCGAAAGCTTGGTTGCATCTGCAGGTTGGCCGATGATCAACTCCGGAGCCATGTATTCGGGGGTGCCGGTTAAACCCCAGGGGGCCGAATGCTCAGTCCCCTTGGGAAGCTCTTGCCCGACCGATTTCGCAATCCCGAAATCGATCACTTTGGGGACCGCCAACCCGTTGTACTCGGCCACCAGCACGTTCGAGGGCTTGATGTCGCGGTGCAGGATATCGAGCTGGTGAACATAGTCAATCGCGCGACAAATCGGAAGGAAAAGCTCCAACCGATCACGGACGCCAAGTTGCGCCGAAGAGGCGTGCTCCGCGATGGTCGGACCGCCACAATACTCCATCACGAAAAAAGGTCTTCCATCCTCCGCCGTGCCCGCATCAAAAATCGTCGCGATATTCGGATGCTGAAGTTGCGCGAGGGTGTTGCGTTCAGCCTCGAAAAGGGCAAGGATTTTGCGAGAGTCGAACCCAGGCCTTAGGAGTTTAATCGCAACCTGCCGCTCGATCGGGTGCGTTTGGCGGGCAAGCCATACCGAACCCATCCCACCTTCCCCCAGGCCGGAAAGGAGCCTAAAACGCGATCCGAGTTGTGTTTGAACTTCGGCTTGACTCGGGACCAAGGCTGCCTGGGCCGAAGGAGTCGAAAAGACTGAATGCTCAAGATAGTTATCGATCAAAGGTGCCTTCTGGAGCATCGCCTCGATTTCGGCCCGCAATCCCGGACGCCCAATACATGCCTTATCAAGAAATCGTCGTTGCTCTTCAGGCGTTGTCAACTCTAGAGCTTCGAGAAAGATGTCATGGATTTCCATTCCTAGTCACCCTGATCGGAGGAGATCATTCCAAGTCCATTAAATAGACGATCCTCGCCTTGGCATAAGTCCATTGCCGTCGAACCCAATGAGGTGAATGGTGCAACATTTCAGCAACCTGTTCATTGGTCCGATCCGCCAAATACTTCAAAGACAGTATTTCTGCATGGATCGGCGATTCGACTTCAAGCCGATCGAGCGCCTTGCAGAAGGAAATGAAATTGTACGTGCAAGTCGGCGAGACCGTCTGATCTTCGAACAATTCGTGGCGTACCAAACCACCCCCATAACGAGAGCGTCTTTTCTTCCGTGCACGATCGACCAAAATCCTACGCATAGCCTGGGATAAGATTGCATAGTACTCGCGATCACTGAACCTACGGCTCGATTCCTCTCCTAGGGTCCGCCGGATTTTGAGCCAAGCTTCATGAACCAAACCCGTTGCTCCTAAGGTAACCCCTGCCTTATCGCCACGGACGTATCGGCGGGCTATCTTCCGTAGATCGTCGTAGACCAGTAGCATTACCTCGTCGGCAGAGTGTGTGTATTGACCGTATTCGGGTTGCACCTGTTCCATAACAGCATGCTAATCAATTCCGTTTCGTGGATCGAGCCACAAATGACGATATTTTACGTAATAGGACCGATAAGGCTCTTGCACAAAGCAGAGCAGAAAAGAACATTCGGAGATCAACCCTCGCACCGGGTCATTCATGGCTTCGGTCAGCGATGATCAAACAGGTATCCGCGCTATGGATGTTCGGCTTGGAACCTGTCTCGGATGCGCTCTGGGATTGGACAAGCGGTCATCTGGTGGGTCTGCGGATCGATTCGACTGCAAACCGTGGTGACTCGGCCTATCGCCAGGATCGTTCCGTCGCGCCGTATGAGATGCCGGTACGTGATGCTCGTATTCCCAAGCCGCTCGATCGATAGATCGACGCTGAGTTGGTCTTCAAAAAAAGCAGGACTCTTGAAGTCGCACGAGCAATGAACACGCGGCCAAGAGACGGCCGCAGACTCAGACGAAGCCCCTTCGCTTCGGAACGGAAAAATCGTCCACCCACAGTGCCGAAACAACGCGTGCTCGGCCTGCTCCATGTAGAGAAAAAACGAAGAGAAGTGGGCAATTCCAGCAGCGTCGGTTTCTGAAAACTCGACGCGCCTCTCCCATGTAAATATCGGTGAACTACTCTCCGACATACGGCATTAATGCCATAAACCGAGCTCGCTTGACTGCTTCAGCAACGGCATGCTGACTGGTCGCCGAACAACCAGACTTCCGCCGACTCACAATACGACCATGACGATTGACCAACTTGGTCAGCAGCTCGATATCCTTGTAGTCCACATACATCGGACGAGGACGCTTGCCATCGACTAGCAAAGGGTCCTTCTTCTTGATTTTGACCTTCACTCGAGTCCGCTTCCGTGCGAACTTCTTGTCTTTCTGAAATTTCGAGGGGTACAGGGTAGTATCCATTGGGGGTTAAAAGGAACGGAAAATCGGTTCATGACCGTCTTGGTTCAGGGCTAAAAATGTAGCCCACCGAAGAGAATTCGACAAGACCCCTTTTGCGGCAGTTCGATGACCGCATTCTTCGTACCGCATTCACCCCCCTCCATTGGGGGGGTATTGGAAGGTGCAACACAAGTCCCCATCCGATCGGTGTCCGTAGAAAACCTATCCGAGACCATCAGATAACACAAAAACGCTGGGTTTGGATGAGTCTCATGCCCCGGACGAGTTCGGGACCAAGGCCCCGGGTACCGATCCGACAACCTTCGCCTCCCTAGAACGTACTTTTGATCCGCTTGACCTCCTGAGCCGTCTCGGTCCCCTTGTAATAATCGTCTAGCGGGTAACATCCCGACGGCAAACCGTTCCTCGGTGCGGTAGTGCAATCCGAAAATGTTCTGCAGATGAGCTTGCGCTCGGATGCCCCTCGAAGGACCGCATCGGTCAAAATTTTAGGATAAGACAAAATGGTTCGACCAAGCCCGACGAAATCGGTCCAGCCTGCGCGGACGTTATGAACCGCCGAGGCGGCTAAATGCTCCTGCAAGTACGAATACCCCGAGCCGACGACCAACATCCGAGGATGCCGCTGCTTGATCTGGCGGGTGACCTGGAAATGCTTCGCGACCGAAAGCAATGGATCCTCGTGGGGTTGATAGCCGTCGGAGGGAGGAAATGCTGCAGGCCGCAGCATATGCGGGGTGTAGTACGGACTACCTCCGGTGACGTTGAGCAACTCGACCCCTTCGTGACTTAACCAATCGATGAATTGGTGTACTTCGCTCAGATCGACCTCCGTGGGTCGATCCGGGTTGATCCCAAAGCCCCATTGGTAAGGGAGCAAATGCTCATGCATTTTGGGTCGGCCCTGACCAAGCTTTCCGTCGACGGCCGTATCCGGATTGGGTTCATGGGGAATCGAATCAAAGGCGCTCAGGCGTACTGCGATGCCCAGTCCGGGAACCTCTTTGCGAATTCCCCGGACGATCTCGATCACCATGCGAGCTCGGTTCTCGAGACTCCCTCCAAAACCGTCTTGACGGGTCCGAGCCGAAAGGAACTCGTGAAGCAAATAACCATGGCAACATTTGATATCGACAAAGTCCGCGCCGACCTCGTAGGCAAGCTTGGCGGCTTTCACGTAAGCCCCGATCAGATCGATGATCTCCGGTTCGGTCAAAACTTGCGAATCGTCTTGAACCCCAAACTTCGAGTCCAGCAACGGATGGCGATGGGCCACGCGAGGCTCCCATCGATGGTGGTCGTTGGGTCGGCAAAATCTTCCGGAATGGGTAAGCTGACAGCCGATGACCAAATCGTCGGTCTGCCCCCAATGCTCGTGATGGGATTGACGGAGCCCATCGAGCAACTGTTCAATGCCTGAGCGATTCGATTCGACCAGAATCAACTGGTTGGGGTTTGCCCGTCCGTCTGGCCGCACGGCCATCGCTTCTCCTCCCCAAATCAGCTTGGCCCCGGACTCCCCGAACCGCTTCCAACGCCTGAGCATCGGCTCGGTGATTCCACCTGTGGTCGTTCCATCCCAGCCTTCCATCGGCTGGACGGCGATCCGGTTTCCTATCGTGCGAAAGTTCCATGTGCAGGATTCCATCAAAGGGCTTCCGGTGGGCTGATGGACCTGCGTATCCAGAGGGATATCGATCCCTAGCGACTCGACATGCTTAAGGAACTGAGCAGGGGACTTTAGCGACGAGAGCTTCGTTAGAACATGCATAATACGTTTGGGACTTGAGGCGTTTCAAAATGAGAACCGGGACGAGTTACGGGACGATCGGTTGCCTAGACTGCGGTCTTGTCGGGAGTCTGGTCGAGCTGGGACTTCGACGATCCGGACCATGAGTATACCGTCAGGATCGCGCCGAAGAGGAACCCGACGATGCTGACCCATTGGGCGATACTCAGATCGGTACCGAACTGTCCCCCTTCGTCGACCCGAACAATCTCTTCGAGAAAACGAAGTACCCCGTAGACGAGCCAACCTGAGCCGAAGACCAGCCCTGGACGCTGGACCCATCGGGGGATCGTCAAGCTCCAAAAACAGAGCAAAAACCCCGTGATCGAAGCATAGATTTGCGATGGGTGAACCGGCAAACTTCGATTGGGTAGTTCCCTTACCACGGTCCGAACTTGGTCGGTGCGGACTAGACCTTCGAGCTCCGGTGGGGCGTGCTCGCGCATGGCTTGGGCTTGCACCTGGGGGGCTTGCGGCACCTGTCCAACCTGGATCGAATCGAGGATTTGGCCCGGCGTGATGCCAACTCGCTGAGCCCAACTTCCCGGATCGACCGCATCGATCGTCAAGTCTGGTCCATGGGTCGACTTGGTATGAATTCCCAAAAGCCTGCCCGAAGCGAGTTGGTCCATGTAAGCCGCCGTTCATCAAGCAACCGATTCGACCGAAAGCAAGTCCGATAAAAAACGCTGGCACGATCGCGTCTAGCAACGACAGTGGAACCACTTTTTGCAGGAGAGTCCAACCGAGAATCCCAGCGATCCCACCGAGGATCGCTCCGTAGACGACCAACCCACCCTCAGTAAACTGAAGGGCCGTCCAGAGTTTCTCGGGGATCGAGGAGCCATCGAGTTCGCTCCACTTTTGGACGATGTAAAAGAGCCTTGCTCCGAGCAGCCCTCCAACGACGGTCCAAAGGACCAATCCTAGAAAAGACTCTTGGGCGACCCCGAGTTGCAACACGCGACGGTAGGAGATCCCGACAGCGGTCAAGACTCCGAGCATCATCATCAAGCCATAGCCGCGAACGGGTAAGCCTACGACGATCTGATCGGCCGTCCCGGGGGCAACCTTCGCTTCGATCGCAGGGAGCACAAATCCCAAGACCGCCGCGCCGACAATCCAATTGAACAGGCCCTCATAAAGTGCCGATCCCCCTTTGGGTTGCTTGTAGCTGTAAAAAAGCGTGATTCCCAAATAGAGCAAGAGCCCCAGCATGGACCAACTGACCCAACCGAAAAGCGGCAGCGGTCCGATTTCATGCGGAAGATAAAAAAGGGTTTGCCGCATGGAAGCATTGCTCCTTGGATCTTGATTTAACGGGGGCCGAAAGTGGCATTGTCGATCAACCGCGTCGTGCCGACCCTTGCGGCAATGATCCCGACGACCTCCGTGGCGATCGTTTCGATCGGCTCGAGCGTATCGGGATGCACGATCGCTGCATAGTCGATCGAGTCGACAGGGCTCGACTCGAGCTCCATGCGCATGAACGTCTCGACCTGCCTACCATCGGTGCATCCTTGATGGATCAGCATTTCGGCACCCTTCAGGGCACGCGATAACCCGAGTGCCCGCTGGCGTTCCGATGGGGAAAGGTAACGATTGCGGCTGCTCATGGCTAGTCCGTCGGATTCGCGGACCGTCTGGCAAGCTTCGATCGCAATGGGCAAGTTCAAGTCGCGGCACATCGCCCGAATGACTGCGACCTGCTGGTAGTCCTTACGACCGAAGTAACCCACATGCGCCGGCAGGACCTGAAAGAGCTTGAGCACGATCGTTGCGACCCCTCGGAAATGACCGGGCCGTATCTGACCCTCCCAAGCTTGAGCGACTCTGGGCGGTTCGATGAACGTCGAATGGTCTGGGGGATCCATCTGCTCGTTGGTAGGTGTGAAGACCAAATCGCACCCGTTTGCAGAGAGCAGTACTAAGTCGTTTTGGAGCGTCCGCGGGTATTTCTGAAGATCTTCGTTCGGGCCGAATTGAGTAGGATTGACGAAAATGGTTGCGATCGCCACGTCGCACTCCTGCTTGGCCCTGTGGACCAAGGACAAATGTCCTTCGTGCAATGCGCCCATGGTTGGAACGAGTCCGATGCGTTTGCCTTGCATACGCATCTGGTCGACAAGACGGTAGGTCTCCTCGGAGGATGAGAGGACTTTCATAAGGCTTGCTCAGGCGAAATATTCGACGGCATTGGTGAAGATCTTGAGCCCATCGCCGTGCTTGGGCAGCGACGATTGGCGGGTCCACGAAGGGTGGTTCGTCGAGTCGAGGAATCGTTCAGGGTGTGGCATAAGGCCAAAGATACGACCGGATGGATCGCAGATACCGGCGATGTTCCATTGGGCTCCATTGGGGTTGGTGGGAAACCCAAGCCCATCGTCGCCAGTATGACCCTCGGGAGTGCAATACCTTACCGCGATTTGCTTTCGGTCGACGATTTCCTTGCTCGCCTGTTGGTCGCGAATCAGCAAACGCCCTTCGGCATGCGCCATGGGCAAGTAGATCTTATCGATTCCTCGGAGAAAAACGCAATGATCGGATTCCGGCTTGAGATGAACCCATCGGGTCTCGAAACGCCCTTGGGTGTTCCATGTCAAGGTTGCAGGAGGGCTCTGCTCGTCGGAGTCAAAGAAGATCCCAAGCCGCATCATGATCTGAAAGCCGTTGCATATACCCAAGACCAAGCGGTCTTGAGATTGGAACAAATTGACCACTTCAGCCAACCGTGTCTGCCACTGCACGGCAGCAATCCGGCCAGCGGCGATGTCGTCGCCATAGCTGAATCCACCCGGAAAGCAGAGGATCTGGAAGGAGTCGGCAAGACCAGGGTTATCGATCAGTTGATTGACGTGGACCCGCACTGACTCCCCGCCAGCCAACTCAAAGGCGTACGCCGTCTCGATGTCGCAATTGGTTCCTGGTGCTCTTACAATGAGCGCTTTTGGCTTGGCCATCCCGATCGAGTCTCCGACTTATAGGACTATTTGCTGATTTGATTGCTGACGTAGTTGCTGGAGTGATCGCTGGAGTGATTGCACGATTGGGGACTTTGAGCACATTTGCTGTGTTTCGCCTATGGGGGGGTGCAGCAGACCGAACAATCAACTGCCGCTCCCTAGCTCTTTTTCAAAGACCGCTTCGAGTCGCTCAAGCCTTTGGCTCAGCATTGCAACGGTCTCTTTTAAGGCTTGGACCTCGTTGGCCAGTTGCGAAGCTCCCGAGGGGTTGGCCCTGGAATCAACCCGAGGATGTGTCGCTTGGCCGTGATCGGAATCATCCGTCGCATCGCCGTCGGTCAGTCCACTGGAAAGACCTGCTGCGACGCTCTTGACGACCGCTGCGAGTTCCCATTCGGGGTAAAGGTTGTGAGTGACGATTTGCCCTCGTCCAGGGGGTGTCAATTCGACGATCAATTTTTTGCTGACCAGACCATCGACGAGTCGTTTGAGTTCGTCCAGATCGTTGATCGGCTCCATCCGCGCGGCGCGAGTTCGTAGTTCTCCAAGCGTTTGCTCGCCCCTCAAGAGCAGTTCGGTCATGATGGCTGCCTCGACTTTTTCCAATCCCATCCAATGGTAGGCATAATGCCGAACCTTGGTCACACGCCCGCTGCCTTGGATCATCGCTGCGGCCCCTAGGGCCCTAAGTTCATCGACAATCGTTTCGATCTGTTCGGAAGTGTAGTTGGTGATCGGGGCCCGATTGCTCTTTTGGTTGCACCCGGTTGTAAGTCCAGCGTAAGACATCGGGTAGGCATCGGGCGTAGTTTTGGATTTCTCCATCAGTGTACCGAGAACCCGACGCTGCTTGGCAGTCAGAGGCTTCCAAGCAGGTTCGGAGTTAGCGGCAACCGGTTGCTCGTTACTTGACACCTTCGGATTGCGTTCCTTCCTCAATGCAGAAAAGGCGATTGCGGTTGGCGATGTAGATTCGCCCGTTGGCAGCGATGGGGGTGGTGTAGACAGCCGAACCGACGTTGATCTCTGCGATTTCCTTCTTCTCGGGGGAAAGCTCGAAAATCAAGATATCGCCATCTTCGTCTCCGATGTAGATCTTGTTGTCAGCGATCAGTGGAGAAGCCCAGGAGGCGGCGAGCATGTCATGGGTCCAATGGGCCGTCCCGGTCTTGGAATCCAAGCAATGGATAACTCCGGAAAAATCGGCGATGACCAAGAGGTCGTTCTTGATCGCCACGGTGCCGCAGGTCCGGTGCATGGTTTGCTCGAAGTCTTTGGGGTTCGAGCCGATATAGTGCCAGATTGCTGCCGAGTTGGGGTTGTCACGTTCCAGATCGCCCTCGGTCGCAACCAGCGCTTGCTTGCGCTTCGGTGCGATCGTCACCGTCGGATCCTTGGCGTTGTACACGAGGGTCGGACTGACATCTCCACGTTTGGTCGGATCGACGCACCAGAGGTGACCACCACCCTCGCCGTGTTCGGGGTCTTCACCGACGGCTACATAGACGTTCCCATCGTAGATCACTGGCGTGGCGATGATGTGGTTTCGGGTCGCCCCATTGAGCTTGTAGACCGAATCCTTGGGGTTGCAATCGAACTTCCACAAGAGCTTTGCTTTTCCGTTTTCTCCTTTAGCATCGAAGCTATAGAGCCAACCATCGCCTCCTCCAAAAATGACCTGCTCGACATCGCCTAAAACTCCATAAGCTGGCGAAGACCACTGTCCATGGAGAATGTTCGGGCCAGGGGTATTGTCGGTCCAGAGCACCTCTCCGGTGAACCGATTCAAGCAGATGAAGCTAGGTGCTTTTTCCTCCGGCACGGTGATGTGGCCATCATCGACTCCATTGGATGTATTGACAAAGAGTAGATCGCCGACGCAGGTGACCGAGCAGCTGCACATGTTGTGCTGAGAAACTCCCAGCTTGGACATCATGTCGAGCTTCCAAATCACATCGGCTTCGTCTTGGTTTTCATTGGGCTCCTCTTTGAAGGGGCCATCATTCTCTCCATCGATAAAGCCTTCGGTATCCAGGCAAGCGACTTCGCCACGGCTTGTGACATACCAGAGTCGGTCTCCATCGATAAGAGGTGCACAGCAAATGCCTTGGTTAGGCCAATCGTGCACGCGGCCCGTAGGGAGCTTTTCGCTGCTGTGCTGCCAAAGGAATTTGCCGGTCGAATCGTCGAAGCAAATCAGGCAACCCAAGTCGACTGTAGCCGGGTAGCGCTTGACGTAACCCGAGCCATTGTTGGTGCCGACGTACGCTTTGCCGTTGGCGACAACTGGATTTCCGTAAGTTTCCGAGCCCAAAGCGGCCGACCAACGGATGTTTTTGCCCGTTTTGACATCGTAAGCAACCGGCAGAGGTCCAGAGTCCGGAACGTTGTTTCGCTCGGCCGAACCGCCCCACTGGGGCCAATCTTTAGCCTTGACCTTCAGTTTGGAGATCCCCTGACTGGCGACGGCCGTCGCATCAAACTTATCCTGGGCCGCTAAGCTCCCCGGAAAAATCGAGGCGGAAAAACTCGCCGCTGCCAAAAGTGAGAGCCAAACCCTGTTTTTGGAAATCGTTCGTCGCATGCCTAATTCGCCTTGATCGAGGTTGGAAGGAGGTACTGTTGGCCAACAGAGACCATCCTATTGAGTCGGTAGGTGGAAAGCTATCGGAGTTCGATTATAGCCGACCTGGAAAGTTTTCGTAGACGCTAAGAGGTTTCCAAATCCAGGGTAATCCCCTAAACTGATCCGTGGGCTGGAGCTTGTTCCAACCCGAACTGATTTATCAAGAGTAGGAGATTGGATCCATGTCTATCAAAATTCGGCTCGCTTGCTTGCTCACTCTCTCGGCCAGCCTCTTGGTTTTCCCAGGTTGCGAATCCTCCTGCAACCAGCCCCTTTCGGCCAACCCAAGCCCTTCGGCCGGCGACAATGCGGCCCCAGGGGACGAGACCGCCGAAACGAAGCTGGTTTCCTTCAAAGTCGAAGGAATGACCTGCCCGAGCGGGTGCTACCCTAGCGTCAAGTCGGCGATCGCCAAGCAGAAAGGTGTCATCGGCATCGAACTGGCCCCGCAAAAAGAGGCCGATTCGATCGACAACCCTGTCGTTTTCGTCAAGTACAAGGGCGACTTGGACTTGGATTCGACTCTCAAGGCGATCTCCCGGGCTGGATTTGAAGCCCAAGAAGTAGCCAACTAACGGGTCGGCACGCAAAAGGAGTTCAAGGAGGTCGAGCGTATGGATCAGGAATCAGAGACGCTCGATCGGCCATTTGTTCACCTCCATTGCCACAGCCATTACTCCCTGCTCGACGGAGCAGGGACGATTGATCGACTGGTCCAACGGGCCAAAAATCTCGGAATGAACTCCTTGGCCCTTACCGACCACGGTAATTTGCACGGAGCCTTGGAGTTCTACAAAAAGGCCAAAGCATCCGGAATCAACCCAATCATTGGCTACGAGGCTTACGTCGCCCCGGGTAGCCGATACACGCGCGACGCCGACTCGGCCAAAGAAGCGTCCTATCATCTGACGCTTCTAGCTCAGAATAAGACAGGGTTTCGCAATCTGATCCGCTTGGCTTCTCGCGCCCACCTAGAAGGTTTCTACTACAAGCCTCGGATCGACAAGGAGTTGCTCGAACTCTACAGCGACGGGATCATCTGCCTGAGCGGATGCGTGTCTAGCGAATTTTCTAGACTCATCCTGCGAGGCTCTGATACCGCAGGGTCGATCGAACAAGCTCAAGACGTCGCGGCTTGGTTTTCCAAGCTGTTCAAGGACCGTTACTTTATCGAGATCATGAACAATGGGATACCGATCCAGCGCGAACAGCTGCTCGGTGCAGTCGATATAGCCAACCGGATGGGTTTGCCCCTGGTGGCCACCAACGACGCCCACTACCCCGAACGCCAAGACGCCGAGGTCCAAGATGTCTTGATGTGCATCAGCACGGGTAAATTCCGGACCGATAGCAACCGCATGCGGATGGACAACGACCAGTTCTTTCTGCGTTCCCAAGAGGAAATGTACGAGAGTTTCCAAGGCCTCGAACATGCCGTAGCCCGCAGCCAGCAGATCGCCGACTCGGTCGATATTCAACTGGATCTCGGCAGCCGGAATTTCCCGTCGTTCGAAATCCCCAAAGAACAAACCAACACCGATGAGTACCTGAGGACGTTATGCATCCAAGGTCTCTTCGAGCGCTACGAAGGGAATGCGGAGATGATCCCCCATGGGCAATTGGCCCAAGTCGTCTTGGATCGCTTGGACCGCGAATTGGGTGTGATCCAAAAACTTGGTTTTTCCAACTATTTTCTGATCGTATGGGACTTTGTCCGCCACGCTCGCGAAATCGGAGTCCCAGCGACCGCCCGCGGTAGCGGTGTCGGCGCCTTGGTCTGCTATGCCCTGTATTTGTCTCACGTGTGCCCGATAAAGTACGACTTGCTCTTCGAACGCTTCCTCGACGAGAGCCGGTTGGAAGCCCCCGACATCGATATCGATTTTTGTCAGGATCGGCGAGGCGAAATCATCCGCTATGTCAAAGACAAATACGGGGAGGACAATGTCGCACAGATCGGAACTTTCGGTACCCTCAAAGCCCGAGGGGCCATCAAGGACGTAGGCCGGACCATCAATATCGCTTTGAGCCGCGTCGCGGAAATCAGCGAGATGATTCCAGAGGACGGAAAAACCTCGCTCAAGGAAGCCATCGAATCGAGCGAGGATCTGAGAAAGGCAGCGTTGAACCCAGAGATTGGCGAAATGCTAGACCTTGCGCAAAGAGTCGAAGGGATGGCCAGAAATATCGGAACCCACGCGGCCGCAGTCGTCATCGCCGACAAACCTCTGACCGAATACGTCCCGTTGATGCGAGGCTCGGGCAAGGACGATGTGATCACCCAATGGTCGATGGGTGACGTCGAAGCAGCAGGACTCCTGAAAATGGACTTCCTGGGACTTCGGAACCTGACGATCCTCTCCAAAGCTGTCGAGATGATCGAAAAAACCCGAGGCGTCCAAATCGATCCGATGAAGTTCCCGCTCGATGACGAAAAGGCCTTCGAACTGCTCCGCCGTGGGGAAACCAAAGGGGTCTTTCAGTTGGAAAGCGGGGGGATTCGCGATCTGCTCCAACGGATGAAACCCGACCATTTTCGCGACATCATCGCCACCAATGCCTTGTACCGTCCAGGACCGCTCGAAGGCGGTATGGTCGACGAGTACATCGCCGTCAAGCTCAAGAAGAAATCCGCCACCTACCTGCACCCGGTTCTCAAGGAAATCCTCGAGGAAACCCACGGTGTGATGGTTTATCAAGAGCAGGTCATGCGGATCCTCAACCGACTCGGTGGGATCGAACTGGCCAAAGCCTACACGTGTATCAAGGCGATCAGCAAGAAGAAAGAATCGATCATCGCGGCCAACCAGGAGAAATTCCTCCAAGGAGCCGTCGATTTGGGTTTGGCGAAAAAGGATGCCGAGGACTTCTGGAATAAGATTCTGAAATTTGCAGGCTACGGTTTCAATAAGAGTCACTCGACGGCCTACGCATTTATCGCCTACCAGACCGCTTATCTCAAAGCCCACTTCAAAGTGGAATTCATGGCTGCCTTGCTGACCGGAGATATCGCAAACCGAAATTTCAAACGCAAAGACCCATTGGTCGAGCACCTCGAGGATTGCCAGCGGATGGGGATTCCAGTCGAGCAACCGAGCATCAATTCCTCGCGTGGAGAGTTCGGAGTCCAAGATGGCAAGATTCTCTTCGGTCTCTCGGCGATCAAAGGCTGCAGTAAATCCGTCGGCGATGCTCTGGCCGAGGAACGAGAGCGAGGCGGGCCTTTCAAAAACATCTTCGATTTTTGCAACCGCATCGATTCCTCGCAATGCGGACGAGGATCGATGGAGTCCCTGATCATGGCTGGCGCTTTGGACTGCCTAGGCGGAACCCGCGCCCAGCATTTGGCGATCCTCGATAAAGCCATCCAAGGTGGAATCGCCGCGGCCAAGGACAAAAAGAGCGGCCAACTGAGCCTCTTTGGCGACCTGGTCGAGGAATCCGACACCACGATCCAAAGCTTACCCAACATCCCTGAATTCCCCGATAAAGAAAAACTTGCCAAGGAAAAAGAGGTCCTAGGATACTACCTCTCCTCGCACCCCTTAGCCGAATACGAATCGACCCTTAAGTCCTGCTGTACAAGCCATTCGATCGGTGCAAAGTCCCTTGCGCATCGGACCGAAGTCTGGATGGGGGGAGTCGTCTCCTCGATCAAAATCGCACACACGCGAAACCCCAAGCCCGACTCACCGACCAAGTATGCAAACTTTGATCTTGAGGATCTCGAAGGCATCACACGTTCAATCGCTTGGCCAAACACCTACGAACGCTACGCGCCATGGATCGTTGCCGATGCGATCGTTTTAGTAAGAGGTCGTATCGATAAACGGGGCGAGGAAGAAATCAATTTCATCGTCGATGAGGTCATTCCTATCGCGGAAGTCGAAGCCCGCTTCACCTCAGGCTTGACGATCCTATTCGACGAATCCAAACATTCGCAAGACACCGTCAACCGACTTGCCGAAGTCCTTCGCGGATATCCCGGTGATCGGGAACTTCAATTCGAAGTCAAAATGGCCTCCGGAAGTCTCGTGCACATGACCAGCACCAAACATAAAGTCAGCATCACTCCAGAGCTACGCAGTCGCTTGGACGATCTGCTCGGCGAATCGAGCCATCGGCTGCGTATGAATAAGCCTTCGGTCAACAACGACAATGGCAATGGTGGATACCCCAAACGTCGGCAGGGCTAGTTCGTGCAAACTCTCCCGGTCGACGATCATCTTGAGTCCATCGCACAGACCGTGAGCACCCATGGCATTACGGCCATCGAAGCTCCCCCTGGGTCAGGGAAGTCGACCCGAATCGCGCCATGGCTTCTTCGATCGAGCGCACAGAACCAGAGGATCTATTTGGTTCAACCGCGTCGCATTGCCGCGCGGTCTGTCGCCGAGCGCATCGCGAGCGAATCGAATCAACATGTTGGGCAACAGATCGGATACGCCGTTCGCTTCGATCAAAAGATCTCCCAACAAACACAACTTGTGGTCGTCACCGAAGGTATTTTGATCCGCAAACTGCAGGAGGATCCGACGCTCCAGGATACAAAAATCGTCATTCTCGATGAGTTCCACGAACGGTCGATCGATGGGGACCTGCTCTTGGGAATGCTAAGGCGAGTCCAGTCGGAATTGAGAGACGATCTGAGGATCGTGATCATGTCGGCAACGCTCGACGAACAGTGGCTGGCCAATGCATTGCCCGGTGCGACATGGATCCAAATCTCCACCCCAAATTTTCCGGTCAAAATCCAATACGCACCGGCCGAGGCAAGGCAGGACATTGTCGAGCACGCGGCCAACGTGGCCTTGCGGCTAGCTCAAAGTCGGCCAGGGGACCTTTTGATTTTTCTTCCAGGAGCCGCAGAGATCCAACGCTGTTGCCAGTTGCTCAGAAATCAGCGACTTGGCGATCCCATCGATGTCCTGCCGCTCTATGGCTCGATGAGAATCGAAGAGCAATCGCAAGCCATCCAGGTCGGACCTCGGCGGCGGATCATCGTTGCGACGAATATCGCTGAGACCTCGCTGACGATCCCCGGGGTCCAGACCGTCATCGATAGCGGGCTTGCTAGGGTCTTGCGATTCGCACCCGATGTCGGGCTCGATCGATTGGAGTTGGAGAATATCTCAAGCGCGTCGGCGACCCAGCGCGCGGGCCGCGCTGGGAGAGTTGGACCAGGGGTGTGCATTCGGCTTTGGTCCGAGGCATCCGACCGAGCCCGATCTGCGGGGACCGCCGGGATTTTCCGTGGGTCGAACCTCCGCGAGAGGAATCGTGGGAGGCTGCCGGTAGGTTGCTAACGCAACTCGGAGCCATCGATCGAGGCCAAATCACAAAACTCGGATTGCAGATGGGACGGATTCCTCTCCATCCTCGTCTGGCCCGTCTTTGCATCGAAGCCCATCGCTATGGCTGCCTGGATCGAGCCGTTTGGCTCGCAGCGATGCTGAGCGAACGCGATGCTTTCGATCGACGCGGACCTTCAAAGGCCATCGGCCAGCAACCCACAACGGGTGCAAGGCAGATCCCGACGCGAAGCGCAAACGCTTGGCAGAGCGACTCGATCGAGCGAGCCCGTTGGCTGCAACTCGGTCAAGCGGATCGGCAGACTCCCTTCGGATGGCTGAATTCAGGAGGACTACAGGCGATCAAGCAAACGGCTCAACAGATCGAACAAGTCTGCAAGGGATTGTTCAGTGGCACTAGGCCGACGGCACACCATGGCTCCGAGGCACAAGCCTCTGACGAAGGCCTTCAGCGCGCACTGCTTGCGGGATTTCCCGATCGGTTGGCCAAACGACGCGCGATGGGTAAGCCCCAGGGGCTGATGGTAGGAGGCAAGGGAGTTCAGTTAAGCCCCGAGTCTGGGGTGCGGGATTCGGAGTTGTTTTTGTGCGTCGAAGCACAGGGAACCTCGGGAGAAGCCCTCGTGCAACAAGCAAGCGGCGTGCGGCTTGAGTGGTTGCAGGGCGAGGCTCTTGCAACTCGAGATGAAATGTTCTTTCATCCCACACAGAAACAGGTCGTAGGCAGACGTCGTACCTACTGGTTGGATTTGTGCCTTGCCGAGACGCCCGTTGCCATCGCCGATGAAGAAGCTTGCGCTGAGTGCTTGTTTGCTGCGGTCCAATCGAATTGGGAGAGTGTATTTCCCAAAGAGGATCCGAACGTTATGCAATGGGTAGAGCGCGTCGGGGCACTTGGGAAGTGGGTGCCTGAGTTGGGGCTGCCCCAACTCGACCTTCCTACCCTTCAAAAGGCAGCTTGGGAACTTTGTCGTGGCAAGCGAGGTTTGGACCAAGTCCGAACCGGGGCGTGGATCGACTGGCTCGAACAGCTTTTATCCCCCGAGCAGCGCCGCAGTTTATCCATGGAGGCTCCCGAGAGGATTCAGGTCCCCTCGGGCAGCTCGATCAAGATCGAATATGCAGACGGCAAGCCACCGGTTTTGGCAGTGAAAATCCAAGAAGTGTTTTCGTGGAAGCAAACCCCGAGAATCGCGCGCGGTCGAGTTCCCTTGCTGTTGCATTTGCTCGCACCTAGTGGACGTCCTCAACAGATCACCAACGATCTTGCTTCGTTTTGGACCAGTGGATACGCCGAGGTAAAAAAGGAGCTCAAGCGCCGTTATCCCAAGCATTCCTGGCCTGATGATCCATGGACGGCAAGTCCCACACGGCGCTGAGCGAGTTGCCGCGAGGGTTACTGTAAAAAATCCGGGTTTCGCGTTAGAATCAGTCAGACGGCTGGTCCAAATTTTCTCTCTGTCCAGGAAACCGAATGCAACATGAACGACGAAACCCTGCAACGCATATCGAGAACTTACGGAATTGAAAATTGGTCTGCAGGGTACTTTGGCGTCAACAACCAAGGAAACATGATTGCCCGCCCGGCAGCGAACGATCCTCGAAGCGTCGACCTAAAGACCGTTGTCGACTACTTGCAAAAGGAAAAGAAACTTCAGTTACCGATCCTATTGCGGTTTCCTCAGGTTCTTACCAATCAGCTCAAGCTCTTGAGCGGATCGTACAAAGAAGCAATCGAACAGTTCGGATACCAGGGCAATCATTACCCCGTCTTCCCGATGAAGGTCAATCCCAGACGCGAGGTGGTCGAGGAGTTCCTCAAGGACACCGGTAGGTACCGCGTTGGGCTCGAATGCGGTTCCAAGGCCGAATTGTATGCTGCCATCGCCCAAGACCAGAACCCTGAATCGCTTCTGATTTGCAACGGATTTAAAGACGAGTCCTTTTGCCGACTTGCTCTTTTGGCCGTCCAATCCGGCAAACGGGTGGTCATTGTCATCGAGAAGCTCAATGAGTTGAAGATCTTGCTCCGCGTTTGCAACGAGGCGAACACCTATCCTTGGATCGGGTTGCGGGCCAAACTTTACACCAAGGGGAGCGGGAAATGGGCAAGCTCCGGTGGGGATTCGGCCAAGTTTGGTTTGACCACCTCGGAACTCTTAGAATGTTTGCGGCTCCTTACCGAGAACGGCAAAAAGGACTTGCTCCATCTGCTTCACTTCCACATCGGTAGTCAGATCACCGACATCAAGCGGGTCAAGAACGCCATGAAGGAAGCGGCCCGGGTCTACGCCAAAATTCACCAACTCGGTTATCCGGTCGAGTTTCTCGACATCGGTGGTGGATTGGGTGTCGATTACGATGGATCGAAGACGCGCACCGAATCGTCGATGAATTACACCGTCGAGGAGTTTGCCAACGATGTCGTCTACACCGTGCAGACCGTCTGCGACCACGAAAATGTCCCGCATCCGAACTTGGTGACCGAAAGTGGCCGAATGATGACGGCTTACCATACCGTCTTGGTCACCTCGATCCGCGAGGAAATCGAGACCTTCGCCGACGATTTGCCTGAGGTGACGATCGACGAAGACGATCCACAGGTAATCACCGAGATGAAGTGGCTGCTCGATGAAATCAACGGGAAAAACTACTTCGAGTACTACCACGATGCCGTCGAACACAAAGACGAGCTCTACACGCAGTTCAATCTCGGCATGGTATCGCTCGAGGACCGAGCCAAGGGGGAGGTCCTCTATTGGGAAATCTGTGCCCGAGCTTTAAAGGAATCCGAGCAGGCGCGAAATCCCAACGAAGAGTTCGAGGACGTCAAAAAGGTTCTAGCTGCGAAGTACCTCTGCAATTTCTCCCTATTCCGTTCGGCTCCCGATTCCTGGGCCATCGGGCAACTCTTCCCGGTCGTGCCACTGCATCGACTGCAGGATGCCAAAATCGATTTCGCCACTTTGGTCGATGTGACTTGCGATTCCGACGGAAAAATCGACAAGTTCGTCGATTTAAGAGACGTCAAAGAAACCCTTGAACTGCCTGAGTGGAAAGAGGGGAACGATTACTTCTTAGGGATCTTTTTGATCGGTGCTTACCAAGAAGTCATGGGGTCTTACCACAACCTATTTGGTTTGCCCAATGAAGCCTCGATCCATATCGAATCCGACGGACGATTCCATGTCTCAAAAATCGTGCCCGGTAGCAAGATTCAAGACATGGTTAACTTCGCAAGATACGACCTTACAGGATTGCATACCCATTTCCAAAAGCGGCTCGAATCGAGAGTCGCCGGGGGGTATCTCGACGACAAACTCGCTGCTGCACTTTCGAGGCAATACGAGGAGGCGGCCAGTTGGACTACCTATCTGGATTAAGACTCCGTTGAAGTGAATCCAACTGCTTGGGACCCGCATGCGAAAATGGAGCTCTCGGAAAGGAGTCCAAAAACTTGGCACGCAACGAACAACTAATCCGTCAGCACAAAATCCTCCAAGTCTTAGAGCGTAGACGCTACGGTGTGACGCTCGAGGAACTTCGCAGCAATGTGGTCGAGGAACTAGGGCTAGGTACTCTCCATACCCGAAGTATCCGACGCGACATCGAAGCCCTTCAGTCCGCAGGTATGCCTATCTCCACTCAGGACACGGCCAGGGGGCGTGTATGGAAGCTCAATCGCAGCGATACTGGTCTCCATAAGATCGCGATCTCCGCGAGCGAATTGATCGCTCTGTCGATGGGACGCGATTTGATGATCCCACTTGCGGGCACCCAATTTTGGCAAGGGATCGAGGCGTTCTGGTATAAAGTCAAAGAGCAGTTGCCCGAAGGCGTTTGGGACCACTACGAGCGCTATCGGCGAACATTGCGCGTCATCGGCGTGGTTCCCAAGACTTACGAGAAGCAACGAGGGATGCTCCAGACGATCAACCGAGCGATCCAGGAACATCGCAAAATCGATGCGATCTACGAATCGACCGGTAGCCCAGCTAGACAACGCATCCTCGAGCCCTATGGGTTAATCATCTACCAATCGAGTATCTATTTGGTAGCAAGCGAATTCGGACAGCATCTGGATTTGGAACCCGAGGAACGCCTCCGGCACTGGAAGCTCGATCGATTCCAGTTCGCCGCGGCGATGGATGAATGGTTCAAACCCCATCCCGAAATCGACCTCGATGTGCACCTGGGACGCTCAGGAGGAATTTTTAGCGGGGACAAACCCTCGATATACAAGATCCGTTTGACATCCAAAGCCGTGCGATGGGTCCAAGAGGAACCTTGGCACGCCGAACAGACCATCGAAATGCAACCCGATGGCTCGGCCATCCTGAGCGTGCCAGCGTTTCACCCTCTGGAAGTCATCCCGCAAATTCTCCGGCTCGGCTCAGCCGCTGAACTCCTGGAACCTGCAAGCGCTCGGGAGATCCTCGCTGAACAGATCTCCGACATGGCCGGTCTGTATAGTTCAAAAAAGAGCAGTTCGAAGTCTTCGAGCAAAAGTCGCTACGACCAGAGCAATGACCGTTGACGTGGGACTTTGAGGAAAACCTTGAGTTCCTTTTGCGTTGTTTGCTCGAAAGCGGCACAACGAAGTTGCAGATCCGAGCTCGCCATGAGTCTTTTTAGCCATCAGGATCGTTGAGCAGATCGATCAACCGAGATCGCAGAGGTTCGGGAAACCTTTCTGTCCATGTTTGATCGATCAAACCTAGTGAGACTAGGTCTAGTAAATGAACTTGATCTTTCCGACGATTTGCATTGAGCTTCATAAAGACAAGAGTTTCAAGTTGAACGGTTTGAAAATCGTTGGATCTCGACAAAGGTTCGATGTCGGGGTTGGGGTTGTCGCCGGCTCGTTCGATTCTACCGACAAGTACGACATGAACAGCATCGCGGGCAGAGGCGTCTGGATGTTCGACAAACATGTCCAATCCCGAAACGTTTCGGTGATGAAATCCTGCGGCGATCATTGCATCCTTCATCGCAGGAAAATCGTTTGGGCGTACGAGAATGTCTACGTCCTGTGTCGTTCGCAGTGCGGCTTCATCGACCTGGGCGACCCAAGCCCTTACGGCATGTCCGCCGACGACCGCATAAGGTACCTTGGCATCCTCCAGGATTCTGACGGTTTTCCGCAGGCGTTCATTGACTTTTTCCACACTGCAGCTTTTTTGGCAATCCAACATTGCAGATCAATTTATCAACAAAGGCAAGCAAGAAGGGCTAAAGGAAGGCGAGATCCACTTGCTCCAAACCTTGCAGGAGATTTTGGGTTTGCCTGTAAGCGATGGAGCGACGTTGAAGTGTTGCTTGATTGTAAAAGAGTCCGTTTTCCAGGGGCGATGCCCCTGGCTATGATGATTATGGCCGTTGGCCAATCGGAGTGCCCGTTACTTGCGGGCAGTCGGCTAACGGCAACGGGTCAAAGCCCCCGTGTTACACTTTCTTGGCGGTTTGGCTAAAGCCCAAATTCTAAGGGCTACTCCAGCCCCAAAGGGGTGAAATGGGATAGCTCAGGGCAACGTCCCAAACGAAAATCGGCCGACAAGCATCGATGGATGGCCCCATGAGTCCGTCAGTCCCATGACCCCTTCACAACAAAGAGGCCTGACCGCCCTTGATTGATCTCACTTGGCAAAGGAAAGCCCACGTAACGATGGCCGAATGAAAGACGGCTCCGAAGAGACACTTGTGCTTGCCGAGGACCTTTCTACCACACCGTGCGGTGTGCAAGCGAATCGATTCAAGACATTCCCATTCACATCCACCAGTGCTGTTGTGTTCCACAAGGCATCTTGCAATGCATACACACGCTCCTTCAAGCCGCCAGCACCCGTCGCGTTGTTTAAGTCGGCATTGCGATCCCGAAGAATCAGCCCGACGATGTACGCCACGCTCCAAACCAATTGCTCCTCGGCCACATTCCCGAGACTGCCACCAGTTCGGATCCGCTAATCCAAGACTTGCCAGCCCCCAGAATAGAAAACGACCAGTGCCGCATCGGTGGCCGCAGGAGGAGTAGCCGGACGCGTGTAAGCCACACCGCCG
>JAJTEK010000123.1 GCA_021299695.1 Pirellula sp.
GTTTCGGACAATCCCATCAGGGACACTACTGACCGGAGAGCCGTATGCGGGAAAACCGCCCGTACGGTTCGGAGGGAGGGGAGTCCGGCTCAACCGGACTTCCCTACCCCTATCCGCGCAATCGTAGCCACCTGTCGCCAGACGAACGTAGCCACCTGTCGCCAGACGGTGGAGGTTTTCTAGCCCCGCCGTCCACCGCTTGACAGCCGATGGCTACGCTTCCTCGGACGTAGCCACCTGTCGCCAGACGGTGGAGGTTTTCTCGCCCCGCTGTCCACCGCTTGGCAGCGGATGGCTACGCTTGGCAGCCGATGGCTACGTTTGGCAGCGGATGGCTACGATTCGACCCGTCGGGGGATTTTGTTGTGCTATAATGAATCTGCGGCATCTCTTGTGCAATAGCCCTCGGAGGGGTTATGGACCTGAGCCTCTCGCCCCCACCTTGCCTTGCATGTTCCGGTTTTTACTCCCGCCTTAAGGCGACCCCAACACGGATGCGACCTTCACCGTACTGTTCCGATTTCCAACGAGTTCTTCAGAGGAACCGCAGGCAAGTCCTCCAGGCCGGGGCGATGTCACTGCTCGGACTCGGAGCGACGTTCGGGGACCGGCCAATCCAAGCCTCCAGCGATTTGCCCATCCGGGCCAAGCGGTGCATTTTCATTTTCATGTGGGGTGGGCCGAGCCAACTCGATACGTTTGATTTGAAGCCTGATGCACCGGCGGAGATTCGAGGCGAATTTCGTCCTATTTCGACCGCGGTGCCCGGGGTACAAATCTGTGAGCATTTTTCGAAGCTTGCCAAGTTGACCGATCGGCTGACGATCCTGCGTTCGCTTGCTCATGATGACCCAGCCCATCTTTCGAGCGGTCACGCAACGCTCACGGGGAATCTAGCACCGGTTTTAAAAAGCGATGCGGATCCGCCGAGCGACAAGGATTCGCCCCATTTGGGGAGTCTCTTGACCAAACTCAGGCCAAACGCCGACGGACTGCCCTCGTTTGTCGCCATGCCTTGGAAGGCCCTCCATCCGGCCGCGCCCGGCGGCGAAGCACCCGGTCAGCACGGCGGCTGGCTAGGTCCGACCTACGACGGAGTCCTTTTGAAAGGGGATTTGAATCATCCCGAGTGGAAACCCCAGGCGTTTTCGCTTCCGGCGGATGTGACGCTCGAGCGACTCGAATCGCGCACGCAACTCCTCAAGTCGATCGAAGCCCAGCATCGATCGATGCGACGGCTGGCTGAAACCGGAGCTTTGAACGAACAGCAACTCCAAGCCTTTGAGATGCTATCGAGTCCCAAGGTACGGCAAGCCTTCGATTTGAATCAAGAATCAGCTCAAACTCGGGATCGATACGGTCGCAACATCCATGGCCAGTGCGTCCTGATGGCAAGACGTCTGATCGAACATGGTGTTTCTGTTGTTTCGGTCAATTGGCACAACGACGGTCAGAACTTCTGGGACACCCACGGGAATAATTTCAACCGTTTGAAAAACGATCTGATCCCACCGGCCGACATGGCCTTGTCCGCATTGATCGAAGACCTCGAGGCTCGCGGGATGCTCGACGATACGATCATCGCGTGGGTTGGCGAGTTCGGACGCAAACCTCAGATCACCCCTCAAAATGCGGGCCGAGAACATTGGCCTTATTGCTACAGTGGGATCCTTGCCGGTGGCGGAATCGCCAAGGGGGCTGTCTATGGTCAAAGCGATCGTCATGCAGCTTACCCTAGCCTAAATCCCGTTTCCCCTCAGGATTTCGCTGCGACGATCCTGCATCAAATGGGGATCGATAGCTCGGCGATGCTGCTCGATCGCGAGAACCGCCCGCATCGAATTTCTACCGGAAAAGTGATTACCGATATTGTTGCTACCTAAGCTCCCGAAGAGATCTTTGATCCCAAGGAACCTCCATGAAGAGACCTATCGCAAATCGCCGAGAAATTCTCGGTTCGTTGACGGCTTGTGCTACCCTGATTGCATGCGACCGACCTTGTGGCTTGATATCCCAGGCTCTAGGGATTGAACCCATCGCGCGCATCGCACCTGGACGCATGCACTTGAGCTTGGCCGCCTATTCGTTTCGAGACTTGCTCAAGGGGAACAAGGAAGGTTGGGACCTATTCAAATTCGTCGACTACTGCCATGCCCAAGCGATTCCGGGAGCGGAACTGACAAGCTACTATTTTCCATCCGATGTCTCCGACGCGTACTTCGTCGAGCTCAAGGCGCATTGTCGACGGCGGGGAGTGAGCATTTCCGGAGGCGCGATCGCCAACGATTTTTGCCAGCTTGATGACGCAAAGCGCAGACGTGATATCGAGCATACCAAGCTTTGGATCGACCGTTACGCCTTGCTCGGCGCGGGAGCGATCCGCGTGTTCGCGGGCAATCAACCCAAGGAGGAGGCTTGGCCCGCGACGCGCGATCGGTGCATCGGGGCTCTCGAAGAGGTTTGCAAATACGCGCATACCCGTGGGGTCTACTTGGCACTTGAGAATCATGGGGGAGTCACGGCCAAAGCAGACGGATTGTTGGAGATAGTCCGAGGGGTTCAGGCCCCGAGTTTCGGGGTGAACTTCGATTCGGGGAATTTTCGTTCGACGGAGGATCCTTACGCAGAACTCGCCCAAATAGCTCCTTATGCAATCAACGCGCAAATCAAGGTCGAGATGTTTCCCGGCGGCAGACGTGAGATGGCCGACTTAGGGCGGATTTTGAGGATACTCAAGGATTCCAACTATAGCGGTTGGGTGGCTCTGGAGTACGAAGCTCAGGAACCGGCGATCGAAGCGGTCCCTGGCTGGGTGCAGGAAATAAAAAAATCACTTGATACTTTGACATGAGCAATTCACGAACTAGCCTTGCCAACAACGGTCCCGTGCCGTGCGTTGATTATTGAACCGCCCCCCCGTAAGACTTTACCCCTGAAGACCCAAACCGATGGCTAGTTCGCTGACCGATCAATCTGCTTGGGGACCGGGAAACGAAAGCGGTTTTCCCTCGATCGGGATCCTCGAGACCAACGGCTGGACTGCCGGCATGGTCGCTTGCGATGCGATGGCAAAATCGGCCAACGTGTCGGTGATCCAAGTCGAGTGGAACGATATGCTCGGTGCGGTCCTCAAGATCTTCGGCTCGCCCAGCGATGTGCAGTCGGCGATCGAGGCTGGCGCTTCGGCTGCCAAATCCATGCAGCAGTACCGCTCGAGTCATTTTATTCATAGCCCCGATCGCGATGCGCTCAGGGCGATCCTAAGTCCCCCGGAATTCAACGCTCTGATCGAGCAAGCCGTCGTCAAACAACCTCTTTCGGAATCTGAAATTATGTCCAATGCAAATAGTCAAGCTCTAGGCTTTATCGAAACACAAGGCTTCACGGCCGTCTTTGAAGCGATCGACACGGCATGCAAGGCCGCTTCGGTCGATGTGATCGGCAAGGAAAAACTCGGCGGTGGATACGTCACGGTGGTCATCCGCGGCGACGTCGCTGCCGTCAGTGCAGCGATTGAAGCGGCCAGACCCAAGGTCGAGGGACTCGGTAAGCTCATCGCTTGCCATGTCATCGCTCGGCCTTCGACCGCTGCCCTCGGACTCCTACCGAAGTAGGTTTTAGGCGTTAGGCCTCGGGTGGGATCGTCCAGGCGCTGGGGTGTTGGAGCAATCCGATATGAGGGTAGTACGTCTGTGCTTTGGGGGCAGAGAGCAGGATCAGGGTCGTGTGTGATCCGGCGGCTTGATGCGTTCTTGCGATGAGCTCTTTACCGATCCCTTGTTTTTGGAACTGGGCATCGACGGCCAGGTCCGAGAGGTAGGTGCAGTAGTGGAAATCGGAGATCGCCCGCGCGACTCCGACGAGCAAGCCTGTGGGATTTCTTGCGGTGAGCACCACATCGGCATGGCGCAACATGCCTTCGATCCGCTTGGGATCTGCGATGGGACGACGTTCGGCCAAGGTCGATCGAATCAAGCAATCGATGAACTCCTCGGCTAGCAAATTCGGTTCGTTTTCGTAGTGAATCATTTGGTTTTTTGCGGAAAAAAGGCATAAGCTCACCGACCGCATCGATTCTCCCTTGTCGACTCGAATCCCCCCGACTAAAACCTTGGCACTGCACTTCCGAGTAAGGACCTTTGCACCCATGATTTTCTGGAAGAAAAAGAAGTCGGCTTCGAACGACGACGGCACCGGCGATATACCGGCTAATATACCCGAGAGCCTCTCCGAGCGATCGCAAGAGAGCCCTAGCGAGGATGCTTCCGTTCTGGAGACTCCTAAAGAGGGTTCGATTCGCCAGGTTTCGATCGTCCAAGATTCTCAGAGTCAAGATTCACGAAGTAAGGTGCAGGCCGATGCTCCGGTCCCAGAGGTTGCCTCTTCGGAAGCTGCGTCGACCAAGGTCAGTTGGTTCAAGCGGGCGTTGCAAAAGACCAACGACCTTCTTCGAACCGACATCCGAGACTTGTGGAAATCCGAGGGGGAACTCGTCGACGAGGCGTTTCTGTCGAATCTTTATGCGATCTTGATCCGGACCGATATGGGGCCGAGCATGGCGACGAAGATCAAGGATTCGATCCACGATCAGTATCGCGCTCGGAAGGTGCATCAGGAGGATGTTTTGAGGATCATCCGCGACCGAGTCGCCGAGTCGCTCAAGAGCAAGGGTGGGACGCTCAATCTTCCGGATACCAAGCCTGCTGTGATTTTGGTGGTTGGAGTCAATGGATCGGGCAAGACCACGTCGATTGCGAAAATCGCGCATCGACTGACACGCCAAGGCAAGCGCGTCTTGTTGGCTGCAGGAGATACATTTCGGGCCGCAGCCGTTGAGCAATTGAGGATTTGGGCCGATCGGATCGGTTGTGATATTGTCATGGGGGAACAGGGTTCGGATCCAGCTTCGGTGGCTTTCAAAGCGATGCAGAGGGCCGTTGAAGAGGGGTACGATGTTTGCATCGTCGATACAGCCGGACGATTGCAGACGCAGAGCCATTTGATGCAACAGCTTGAAAAAATCAAACGCGTCCTACAAAAACACGTTGAGTCTGCCCCCCATGAGGTGTTGTTGGTGCTCGACGCGACGGCGGGTCAGAATGCGATCAGCCAAGCCAAAGGATTTTCGGAGGCCGCCGGTTGCACCGGGATCGTCTTATCGAAGCTGGACGGGACGGCCAAAGGAGGGGTAATCATTCCGATTGCCGAGCAGTTTGGGCTCCCTGTGAAGTTCATTGGAATCGGCGAAAAGCTACCGGATCTCCAAGAGTTCTCACCCGACGATTTCGCCGCTGCTTTGTTCTCTTGAAATCGGAAGGATCGCGAGCGAACTTTGGGAACAGCGCAGTCCGACTACCTACGGAATACAGAGAGACTCGACGAACGGATTTCCCAAGGCGAGGCGCTCTCGAAGAAACTCAGTATGGCTCGCTTGGCGACGGCCTTACCGGGTTTGCTCCTGGCTATCGCAGGTTTTAGCGAGCCCCAACTGCCGAGTTTCGTTTGGCAATTAGGGTTGCTCTTGATCGTTGCTTTCTTGGCTTTCGCGTCCTGGCAGGAAGTCCTTCGTGACAAGCTCGATTGGTCGATCCATAAACGAAATTTTTACCGGCGGATGCAGGCTCGCTGCGCGAGGGATTGGAGCGAACTTCCTGCCTTGCCAACCGAGCAAGCGGCAGTAGGTTTTGCCAATGATCTATCGAAGGACCTCGATCTTTTCGGCGATCGATCCTTGTTCCGTTGGTTTTCGTTAGCCGTTACCGAATCGGGTGCAAAAACGATCGCCGATTGGATGGGTAGCTGGTCGCCTGTTTCGCAGATTGTCGACCGTCAGCAAGCCGTCGAGGAGTTAAGCAAGCAGCGCTCGTGGCGAGAGTCCTTTTGGGATGCTGCCTTAGGGTTTCGAGGCTGCGATACTTCTCCCGAGAGGATTGCAGCCTGGGGCGAGTCTCCGGGGTTCTTCGACCATCGAAACTGGCTTCGACAACTTACGTGGATCGGACCGATCGGAGTGCTTATCTCGATTGCGGGAATGATTGCGGGGGTCTTGATGGATCAGGCAACGGTTTTCAGCATCGGCTTTTTCGCCTTCCTCGGTGCTGTGACGATCAATTTGCTCCTGACCGTTTCGATCATCGGTCGGATCCATGATTTGTTCGTCCAGATTGGAAACGCGAATCGCGAACTCTCGTCGCTCAATGAGCTATTTCGACTCGTCGAGAAACTCGAGCCGAAGTCGACGTTATTGATCGAGTTGCGGAAACGATTTTTTTCCGGAGATATCCCCTCGACCGACGCGATTGCGAGCCTTCAGCGGCGCATGAAGTGGGCTGGTATTCAACGCAATCCACTGCTTTTTATTCCTTATTGGTTTCTCCAATTGACCCTTTTTTGGGACGCTCGGGTTTTGGAATCGCTCGAGGCCTGGAAGGTTCGGCATGGGAAGAAAGTTTCATCATGGATCGATGGACTTGGGCAAATCGAAGCGATTGTCAGTGGCGCTGCGGTTTCGGACGAATATCCGGATTGGAGATACCCGAATTGCTTTGACGTTTCCTGCCGCGATCTGCGGGTCACGGATTTGGGGCACCCCCTGATCCCAGATCCTCTACGAGTTCTCAACGATGTGCAGATCGCCGAAAGCCAACCGCTGCTGCTGGTCACCGGGAGCAATATGGCAGGCAAGTCGACGCTGCTAAGGTCCCTTGGGATCAATACGGTTTTGGGGCGGCTCGGATGTCGCGTCGCTTGCAGTTCCTGGGTGGGGCCAAATTGCGCCCTGGCCTCGAGCATTCGGGTTCAAGACAGTTTAGCCGACGGTGTATCGTTTTTCATGGCCGAACTCAAACGCCTTCGATCGATCAGCGACGCCACCCGCAAGCACCAAACTTCTGGCGGCCAGCGGGTTTCGCTGGTTCTACTCGATGAGATCCTCCAAGGGACCAACTCTCGCGAACGACAGATCGCCGTCGAGCAAGTGCTCGATCAATTTGTTCAGTTAGGAGCTTTGGTGGTCGCAAGCACCCACGACTTGGAGTTGGCCAATTGCCCGGGGATTGTCAAGGTGGCCCAGGTGGTTCATTTCCGAGAGTATTTTGAGCAGATCGACGGCGTCGAGCAGATGCGATTCGATTACAAGATGCGATCAGGGGTGACCCCAACGACCAATGCACTCAAGCTACTGGAAATGGTTGGACTATCGAAAAAAACGCAATGGCCCGGATGATGGCCCAGAATAATGCCCCAGAAAATGGCCCAGAAAATGGCACGGATGGCCTTAATCGCAATGTTCGTGCCCTCGCATCAGATTTTGTCGGACTCGTACTCAGCGAAGCGGTACTCAGTGAAACGGTACTCGTACTCGATGGCTGTTTGAACCTCGCCGATGCCGATCGTTGATCGAGGCAGTACGCGGCTACTTGCGGGCCAATGGCCAGATTGCTACCCTGGAACGCTGCGAGTACGAGTACGAGTACCGCGATGCTGAGTACGAGTAAGAGAAAAAGTACGAAGAAAGTATTGGACCGAGGTGCTCGATCGAGCGTTTTTGACTTGTGTAAAGTCCCCTCCTCGCAATCGGTCAATGCGAGTCGACGGCCCTGATGGAAATCCTAGGGGGTGGCAAGACCGATCCGAGGGGCGGTTCGGTCCTTTCCAACCAAGAAAAGAATGCTTAGAATTTCCCGCTAGATAGTCCTGTTTGGTCTTCGTTTTTCACTCGAAAGCTCGTTCGCTATGTCAAACGCTACAATCCGAGGCATTGTCCACCTGATCGAGGATACAAAAACCTTCGGCCAAAAAGGTTTCCGCAAGCGCACGGTGGTGCTCGAGCAGAATCAGGGGCGATTCACCAACTACATCCCCTTGGATTTCATCGGGGATGCGTGCGACAGTGCCGACGGTTTGAGTGTCGGCGACGACATCACGGTCAATTACCGGCTATCGGGCCGCAAGTGGCAGCGGGATCCACAGAGTGAGGTCAAGTACTTCCTCAGCGCCGAGGCGATGTCCTACCGACGATCCGCCGAGGGGGGTGGGGATTCTGGCGGCTCAATTGGATCGATCAACGATGAGTTCTCCCAAGCCTCTTCGGACGATGCGGGCGACGCACCGTTCTAGACGGCTAGTTTCCTTTGGAAACCTTCATCAAAAAACTCGGGTTGGATGTTTCAAACCGATGTTTTTCTAGTTGGTAGGTTCCTTTGGAAATCTGTATCATCCAGAGTTGGGGTTCGAGCCCGAGTTTTTGGATCAGATACTGCTGGAGCTCTGAGACATTCTCGATGCTCATCATATTGACCACGAGCGTTCCTCCCGGTTGCAAGCGGGGCCAACAGGCCTCGACCAGCGAGACGACCGTTCGACCTGTTCCCCCAACAAAGATCGAATGGGGGTCGGGCAAATTCGCCCATGCTTCTGGGGCTTGGCCCAAGACACCGACGAGATTTTCGATCCTGAATTGGGCTGCATTTTCGATCATCATGCCGTAGTCCTCGGCATCCATTTCGATCGCATAGACTTTTCCACGTGATGCGATCATCGCAGCTTCGATGGCCACTGAACCGCTCCCGGCTCCGATATCCCAAACGATCGAATCGATGCGTAAATTCATCTCGCTCAGGGCGATCGATCGAACCTCGCTGGTGGTCAAAAGACCCCGTTTGGGTCGACTCTGCTTGAAGAATTCGTCGGGGTTGCCAAACATCCGTCGTTGGCTCGATAGGATCTGCTGGTCGGGGGTGCCATTGTGTCGTAACAAAACCAAAACATTCAAAGAAGCGAACTTTTGCTGAACCAAATCCTTGAGTTCGAGTTTGGTGACGCGCTCGTCCGGGGCGCCTAGGTTCTCGCAAACATAAGCGGTAAAGTAATAGATTCCCTTGGAGATCAACAACTCGGCAATCCGCGCTGGTGAAACCTGCTCGGAGGTGAAAATACCTGCTTTCTCTGAGGTTCGGATCCGATCGATGATCCGGTCGAGAGGTTGGTGGGCTACATTGGTAAGGTAGGCTTCGTCCCAACTCTCTTTGACCCGCGCGAATGCAAGTTGCATGCTGCTTACATGCGGGATGACCTCGAAGGTGTCTTTGCCAAGCCGTTCGCAAAGGAATCGTGCTGTCCCGTAGAAGAGCGGATCTCCGCTTGCGAGCACCACGGAACCCAAGGGAGCTTGTTCGAGTTCAGCGGCGAGTCGATCCAAGTCAGGACCAAGGGGTCGCTTGGTGCCGTCGAAGAGGGGGAAACGATCGAGCATCGAGACTGAGCCAAAAAGGGTCGTCGCCTTGGAGATGACCTCGATCGCCTGCTGACTGAGGCCCTGAGAGCCATCATCTCCCACACCGACGATTGTGATTTTGGACTGGGTCATGAGCTCCTAGGTTCCTGGCTGCATGTTCATCATCCGGTAGCGGAGAAATGCGTCAAGGAAACCTTGAAGATCCCCGGCGAGTACGACGTGGAAGTTCCCCATTTGGAAGCCGGTTCGAGCGTCTTTTACCCGTTGATCCGGGTGCAGGAAGTAGTTTCGGATTTGGGAACCAAATCCTGTCATCGACTTGCTCTGGTATTTTGCAAGCTGCTGAGCTTCGCGCTTCTCCTCTTCGATTCGTGCTAGTCTCGATCGAAGCATTTTCCAAGCGGCTGCTCGGTTCTTGTGTTGAGAACGCTCGTTTTGGCACTGGACGGCCATGCCGGTCGGGATGTGGGTCAAACGGATCGCCGAACTGGTTTTGTTCACGTGCTGTCCACCGGCTCCTGAGGCTCGGAAGACATCTTCTCGAACGTCTTTCTCCGCGATATCGATATCGATGGAATCATCGATTTCTGGGGAAACGTCGACGGCGGCGAAACTCGTCTGGCGTTTACCTTCGGCATTGTAGGGGCTGATGCGTACCAAACGGTGGATGCCTTCTTCCCCTTTGAGGTAGCCGTAAGCCGATTCGCCACGCACGACGATGGTCGCTTGGGTGATCCCGGCAGTTTCATCATCGGAGCGATCGAGCAGTTCGACGCTGTAGCCGCGTTGCTGGGCCCAAGCGGTGTACATGCCTAGAAGCATCTCTGCCCAATCGTTGGCATCTAGACCACCCTCACGAGCATGGACCGAGAGGATCGCTCCACAGTCATCGTTGGGGCCATTCAATAGAGAGCGGATTTCGAGTTGTTCGGTCGTCTGTTCGAGCCTGGCAAGTTCCGATTCGATTTCTTGTTCGAGGGCGGGATCCCCATCGGACATCTGCGAGAGTTCCTCAAGATCGATGCAACTTGAGACGACCTCTTTAAGAGGCTCGATGACCTTGCGAAGATTTTTGATCTCCATCACCACCCCTTGGGCACGTTCGGGGGAATCCCAAAATGTGGGAGAGGCCATTTGGGCTTCTAGCACTTCCAAGCGTGCCGTTTTGCCGTCGTAGTCAAAGACCTCCTCGCAACGGCACCAGCCGTTCGCGGAGTTGATCGATTCGAGGTTGCCAGGGGGTGGTTGTCATAGGATTCTCAAAAGGAACTTTTCAAACAAAACATCGCTCGCTTTGCGTCCGGTTACTTTAACCAAAAAACCACTTTTCGACCACTGGGGACTACCGATCGATCAGAGGTTTCTTCTGCCCCTCTGGCGGCGGGTTAGAGCCTCAAGAAGATTCGTTTGTTGTAGAGCCAAGCGAGCAAGAGGCATTTGCAGGCCAGGGCACCGGCCAAAAGGACAATCGTTCCGTGATCGCCAGCAAGGTTCGCTATTCCTTGAAAAAAGAACTTTGAGATCGAGGGGAACGGTACGATGCGTTGCAGCAGGTAGATGGTGATCGCATTGGCACCGATGGCCACCCAGATCCATGCCCAACGCTTCCAACCCAATCCATCGATCAGACCATAAAAAACCGACAGGAGCATCAAGCTCCACCCGCCGGCAACCAACACAAAGGAACTTGTCCATAGGTTCTTGATCACAGGGAAGTAGTGGCCCCATTGGTTCCCGGCGATCACGAGCAGGGCGCCGATGGCCATCAATCCCGAAGTTTTTTGCAAATGGGTCGCTGTTCCTTGAAGCCATCGTCCTGCACCGACCCCGAGCAAGACCGTGTCGACTGCAGGAATCGTCGAGAGCAATCCTTCATTGTCGCCATAACCGTAGTACTTTTCCAGAATTTTTCCAGGAAGCAAGGTTCGATCGAAATAGCCCGATAGGTTTCCTGCGGGGGATAAATCCCCTGCGATTCCTCCAGGAACAGGCACCCAGCTTAAAATGCCCCAATACCCAAGCAGGATCGCTAGCCAGACGACCAACAGGCCGCGAGTGCTCAGGTGGACGGTCAATAAGGCAGCGATGCCGTAACCGATTCCGATAC
>JAJTEK010000124.1 GCA_021299695.1 Pirellula sp.
AACAGCAATCCGAGTGTCCAGAGGAACTTTCGGGGGCTTGATCGCGTCGTGGGAGAGGAAACGCACGGATGCATGGTTGTCACTACGTGGTAGGCGGTGGGTTGTGGGCAGAAAACGGCCCTGGGCAGGAGTTTTCATGATAATCGATCGGAGCTTTAAGGACGCGTGACCGGTGAGAAAAGCAGCCATAAAACCGAAGACGCCGCCGCTTGCGCGTCGGGGATGGTAGATCGATTGTCCCCAATCGATCGGAGCTTTAAGGCCGCGTGACCGGTGAGAAAAGCAGCCGTAAAACCGAAGACACCGCCGCTTGCGCGTCGGGTAGAGCTATTGGGGACAATAGCTCTACCATGGAAGAGACTGAGATTGAGTTACTTGCTCTTCGTCGGACGGAATCGATCGATCCATGACAGATAAGGCAAAACGTATCGGGTTTGTACCCATACCTTTCCCTGACCCGCAAATCGGCAAACCAATCCTTCACCGCTGAAGAACAATCGCTTGAATCCACCCCCACGAAGTCCAGGTAGAACCGATACGCGGTATTGAAGCGTATCTTCAAAAGCGACGATGTAACCTGTATCGACGATGTAGTCATCCGTCACATCGATCTCCAGAATCGCCCCATAGGAGTTGAAAAAGACATCCCCAACCCCACTGGCTTTGAGCAGTACCAACCCCTCTCCGCTGAAAAAACCTTTGGCTCCTTGCCACTTGCCACTGATCTCGACCCCATCGCTATTGGCCATATAAGCGCCGCGTTGTAGGTAGAGCGTCCCGCCGGTGAGCCGGTAGTGTTGGGTGTCTCCGAGGTGCCCCGGAGCAAACAGGACTTCGCCCGGCCCATTCTCTGCGGTGAACGTGTTGACGATCATGCTCTCGCCACCCATCAGACGTCCGAGCGACTTCAATGCACCACCCTTTAAGCCCGCCTTGAGCTTCATGTTCGGGGTCATTGCCGCCATGGCCGATGGCTCGGCATGCACCTTTTGGCCCTGCTCCAAGGTGACCTTGAGCATGGAGAAATCAGGCCGCATTTGGATTTCGTGCTGAAGTGTCGCTGTCATACAAGGGGTCTCCTATTTGGCTTTGAGTTTCGGGCCCAACAAAGCGCCGAGCGATGGCAACGTGTGGCTTTGATAGTACAGCTTGCCTTGGCCATGGAATTTGCACACAAGCCCCTCGCCTCCCAAGAAACTTCCGATCAAGCTACGGCTGGCTTTGCCGATGTTGAATTTCAAGGTGTCCTCAAAGGCGACAATGTGCCCGGTGTCGATGGTGTAGTCTCCGTCGATCTCGAGGCTATGGATCGCACCATAGCTGCTCAAGTACAACTCGCCTCCCCCCGAGCACTTGACCCAAAACATCGACTCTCCGCTGAACAATGCCGATGAGAAGCCTTGCCATGTCGTATCGATTTCGATTCCAGGGGTCGATGCCAACCAGCTCGATCCCTGGACGATCATCGTCCCGCCCCGCATGCTGTGGTGGACGCAGTCGCCCAGGAGAGTCGGGCCGATCAAGAGCGATTGGTCCGGGAGCTGTGCTGTAAAGTGGTTGAGAAAAAAATTCTCGCCCGAAAACATCCGCTTGAGCTCCTTGATGATCCCGCCGCTACCCCCCCGGCTCTTGCTGGTCGTCTCGACGGTCAAGCCCGAGGTCATGGCGATCATCGCTCCGACCTCGCAAGTGATCGATTCGCCTTGCTCGAGCTCGAATCGCAGAGCGGTCGCGGCAGGTGGGCATAGCATTTGGTGTCGCATGATGATTCAATCCGTCATTCAATCCGTGTTGAAATGGTCTACATCAAGTGGGAATTGGTCCAAGCCGCCAGTCCATCGAAGGAGCGTGACTGCATGTAGATCTTCCCCTGACCACGGACGCGCGTGATCAACCCTTCGCCGCTGAAGAAGCTCGTGAAGATCCCACCGGCCATCCCGACATTGATCGAGATCGTCGGCTCATAAGCGACCAGGTGCCCCGAATCGACGATGAGCTCCCCCTTGACCTCGCGATCGAAGATCGCTCCATAAGCACCGAACCAGAGTCGACCGCTACCTGAGAGCTTCAATCGAAACAGTCCCTCGCCTGCTATCCAACTTCGAAGTCCAGCCCAACCCAAGGCCATGCGCACCCCGGGCTCGCAGGCGATGAATGCCCCGGGTTGCAGGTACAAGGTGTTGCCTCGCAATTCTGTGCAGATCATGTCGCCAGGGAACGGCTGGGTCAGGACCAAGTCGGCCGGACTGCTGGCGGAAAACTCATTGACGAAAATCGATTCGTTGCCCAAGAAACGGCGGGCGATCCCACCAAAAAATCCGCCATTAAAGCGGGTCTTCATCTCGATGTTCGAACTCATCGTGGCCATCGCACCTGCCTCGGCAATGATGCGATCGCCAGCCCCAAGCTGGACGTGCAAGTTTGCAAACGATGGGCGATTTCGTATATCGACTTGCATCCGATGCCTCGCGAAATGGTTCTGATTTCTAATTGCCCAAGATGCCGGTGACCAAATCCACTTCGGCTTACATCCTCGGCGCAATCCCTCGAATTATAACGCGTCCTGAGCGGCCTTGAGGTCCAATTGCAAAGGTTCATACTGGACTACAGGGAGCTTTTTTTGGTGGTCTTGAATGCTTTGGACCCGAGTCTCGTGCTGCGGATGGGTGCTGATCCAAGCCATCGCGTCGGGCAGATCGCCCATCTTTTCCTTGAGCATCGCGAAAAAGTCCGCCATCGCCTTCGGATCGATCTTGGCGGCGTTCAACATGCGAGCGCCCTCCAAATCCGCTTCGGTCTCGGCCGCTCGGCTGTAGCTCGTCAAGATCGATGTCTGCGCGACTTGGGCACCAAGTGCCACGAGCCCTCCGACATCGCCGACCATGATTTGAATCGCTGCGACGATCCCTAGAGATTGGCTCACGCGTTCGATCCCATGGCGAAGCGTCGCATGGGACATCTCGTGCGCCAACACACCCGCGATTTGCTCTGCCGATTTGGCCTCTTTAATCAATCCAGTAAATACCACAATCTGCCCACCGGGCAACGCAAAGGCATTGATGTCCGCATCCTCGACGACCGTCACCTTGAACTTCAAATCAGGGATCGACGCGTGGGGCTTGAGCTTGTCGACGATCTCTTGGACCAAGCGGCTCGCCGGATGGTTCGCTTCGAGCTTGCGACCCATCTCCATCCCACTAAAGGCCATCGAGCCGATCTTCTCGTCGACCGATACGGGCAAGGCTCTTATGGCGATCTTGGCCGTCCAGAGCACTCCAAAGTAGCCGAGGAACAAAAGCAGCGCGCAGGCCACAGCGCTGACGGTTAGCCAAAACCGAAATCGATTCGCATCGGCCGCAAGCCCCTTCTTGAGCTCTTTCAGCGGACCTGCCAACATGCCGCCAGACTGGAAGTCCAATTCCTTGGCAAAGTTCTTCTCCTCGCAAAAGATCGTCAAATCGCCTTCCGCGGTCCGACAGAATACCATCCGATTCGAAGCTCCCCCAAGATCGATTTGGCACTGATTCAACGGAATGCTAAATCGTATGCTCGGCTCGCTGATCGTATCGGCGATCAACTCCCCTCTGGCGATCGTTAAAGTCGCTCCGGATCGACCACCGGGTATCGATGCGTGGAAAACCCCACCCTGGAAACTCTCTCGACTCGCCGGCATTACCATCGCAGGATTCCGCTGAAGAAGGACGTGGGATTCGGATCGATGTTGCTGCTTCTCTTGCTCGTGCTCGAATCGACCCAGTATAGCTATCCGGCCCATTGGTCCGCAAGTTACTCCGAACCGCCTCGATCAACGCTTGGCAACGCCGCTACTTAGGCGCAGGTAGCAGTTAGTTACGCCTCCGCCGGGACGAGCCCGACGGTAGGCTTATGCTGGTAGCAGTTAGTTACGCCTCCGCCGGGACGAGCCCGACGGTAGGCTTATGCTGGTAGGCTCGAACATGGGCTATCTTGCTCAGCGGGGGAGTTGCTTGACAAGCCCCTCCATCAGGCCAGTCCGTGGTTCGAGGATTCCCAAGAGCTCGTCTCGAACGACTCGAGGCCGCTCCCAATACCTGGAGTCCTCGGAGATCGTGCCGTTATCGCCGAGCACAATCCAACCTTCTGCCGCCGAAAATTCCTGCTCAGGGGTGTCTCGGATGCCACGGTAATGCAATCCTCGATAGATCATACAACGGTCGATCAGCCCCGGAGGATCGACCATACTCAGCTCGGTCCATCGGAGCCCCTCTTGCATCGGGCCCAATGCAACCGACCATCGCTCTTGACCCTCGTCGAAGACGATCAAACGACCTCCAAGGACAACGACATGAATCCAGACCGGCTGCCAGGATCGGATCAAGCCGATCTGCGGCGAGGGGGTTGGCGGCAAAGGAGATGGCATCGAACCGGAGCCCTCTTGGATGCCAGGAGCCATCAAAGTCACTTGGGTGTCTTTCTCATAACTCGAAAGCTCGATCGGTATCCTATGGTCGCCGTGGGCTAACTGAAACTTGAGATTCCAGTTGCTCTGGGGCTGGGCTAGCCTCATGGCCATCCCGATGTCACTTACGGCAACCGGCTGGTGCGAGTCGTGGGCATTGATCGGCAATACGTTGTCGATCGGAGCTGCATACCCAGAGAGGAATTCCTCAAGGGTCTCTGCGGGTGAATTTTCGCCGGATTGATTTTCGCCGGGGGATTTCGAACCGAGCTCCCAGTGGGCTATCAAGACGGCCTGTTGCATAAACTCTCTAAGGGTCGGAACGATCGGTTTGCCATCGGCATAGATGCGCCCCTGGGCAATGCGGATTGTCTCGCCGGGCAGTCCGACGACCCGTTTGACTTGGTTGGCCTTAGGGTTGGCCTCTGGATTGTCGTCCTGGCTCGCTTCGAGAACGAGGATGTCCCATCGGTGCACGAGGTCGGATTGGTCTCCCGAAGGCCGATCTTCCTGAGGATCCGTTCGGCCCGCTTTGCTCGGTCTGAGCCGCCGTAGCGGTTTATACCGGACCGTTTCGCCTTGGGTGAGTCTTGGATCCGACGTCTCGAGGTACTCGCGGCAGAATCGGCAACGCGCCTCGCGGCTTGGATTCCAAGCGTCAAAGGTCCATGAGTTCGATGACTGGCAGTTGGTGCAGACAATTTCAAGCCTCGGCCCACGCAAGGCCGGTTCCATCGACGAGCCGGCGATGCGTCCGACTCGCACCACGTGCGATTGCCGCATCAGTAGGTACGCACCGATCAGACCCAGGATCAAAAAAACCAGCAGCCCGAGCGTTGCAACGACAAACCAGCGGCTCGGCCGCCGCGCACCGAGCTCTTGAGGATTCTCGTCGGGCAAGGGACTAGTTGTCTTCACCGATGCGATAGAGTCCGTCTTCGGTTCGAATGATCAGATCGTTTTGATCGACAGCATAAGACGCAAACACGCGACCCGGCAGCGAGCACCGTCCGATTTCGGTAGGGGTTTGACCGATCTCCATGACGATCGCTTCGCCCGCCTCGCTTTGGAAGTAAACGCGGTTTCCGATGGCGATCGGGGACGCGGAATAATTCCCTCCCAACCGCTTTTGCCAAACCTTGGTTCCATCGCTGACGGAAATCCCGGTGGCCACTCCGCCATCGCTGACCATAACGATTTGGTCGCCGACAGGTACAGGGCTAGGTGTGTTCGGGACCGCCGTAGGTACAGTCCAGCGAATATGCGTCTCGGTCACATCTCCGGTCCCCGTCGGGTCGATCGCAAGGAGTTTCGGGGACATATAGCCGGTGCTGATCAACACCAAACCCTGATGGTAAAGAGGTCTGACGATCAGAGAGAAGCCGCTGTAACGGACCGACCAAAGGACCTTGCCTGTCTTCGGATCGAGCGATTGAACGATGTCCGAACCCGGCGAGATGACTTGGACCTGTCCACCGACGGTGATAGCCTGAGGGGTCGCGAAGGAAAAAGGCCGATCGGTCGCTACGTCCCGAGCGGTCCGCCAGACCTCTTTGCCGGTCCGAACGTCCAATGCCAGTGTGTAAGGTTTCTCGGAGCCATCGCAGGTCAGAATCAAAAGATCACCAACAACGATCGGCGAGCCGCCATTGCCGTGGACAGGGTTGTAGGAGTGCTCCCGATCGGTCCAGAGGATCTTGCCATCGAGCGACAGGCACGCGGTTCCTTGATGCCCGAAATGGACGAACAGACGGACAGTATCGCTCGTCGGGTCGTTGTGGGCTAGAACCGTCGGGCTCGCATGCGAGTTCTTTTTGTGGATGCTCGGTGCATCGGTGGGTTGGTCGAAGATTTTTTGGTCGAAGATCAACAAACCATTCGATGCGTTGTAACAGCTCAGGTACAGCGACTGCGGGCCGGTCAGGGTTTCGGCAAGCGTTTTTGGATCGGAACGGGTCGAGCCTTGATCCGCCGAGCCCTGGCGCGCCGAGGTCACGTAGATCGCATTGCCGACGACCACCGGCGAAGACCAACCGAGCCCTTCGGTGGGCGTATGCCAGCGAACATTCTTACGCTGATCGTCCTGGACAAGCCATTCGACGGGAAGCTTCGTGCCGGCGGCGACCACGCCATTTTGGGCCGGTCCACGGAACTCAGGCCAATCGGCTTGGGCTTTTCCGGTAAATGCGATGAACAAGCAACTCGCAAGGGCGCACCCTACAAGTCGGTACGAAAGTGCGTTACACTGAAACCGGATCGATGGATTCATATTTTGTTCTACGGAATGCTCTGATGCGTTCGGGTTTCTGGGACTTCCCCGATCCGAACGGAATTTACAAGTCGAGGGAATCATGATGCGAACAAACAGCAACTGGGCTAACGGCAACCGGGCTAACGCCAAACGGGCAAACGGGCACCGTGCGGTCTTGAGTTTAGCAAGTTTGATCGCTTTGCATGGGTTCAGTCTAGCATTTGGCCAGGAAACCGAAAGCAAAACGACTGCCAAAAATCCAACCGGGGTGAGTTTGGGAGAAGCGAAACTCGCAGGCGACGGATTCAAGTTTACCGAAGGGCCGACGGTCGACCCCGAGGGGAACGTCTACTTCACCGATCAGCCCAACGACCGAATCGTTCTTTGGACCGTCGAGGGCAAGCTGAGCGATTTTCTCAAACCCGCAGGGCGCAGCAACGGGATGTACTTTGCGCCCGACGGCAAACTGCTCGCCTGCGCCGACGAGGCCAACGAACTCTGGGAACTGGATCTATCTGGCAAGCATGGGGTTTTGCTCAAGGAATTCGAGGGGACCAAGCTCAACGGTCCGAACGACGTGTGGGTTGACCAAGGGGGTACGATCTACTTTACGGACCCTTATTATCAACGCCCTTGGTGGGACCATAAGAAACAGCCGCAGCGCAAGCAATCGGTATACAAGTCCGATCGCAACGGATCGAATTTGGTGTGTGTCGACGATGCCCTCGTGCAACCCAACGGCATCATTGGCGATTCGGCGCGCAGGCTGCTCTATGTCGCCGATATCGGCGATCGCAAGACCTATCGCTACAAGATAGGCCGCGATGGAGAGTTGCTCGATCGGCAGGTTTTCTGCCGCCAAGGTTCCGACGGAATGACCATCGACACCGAAGGCAATTTGTACTTGACCGGTTCGGCAGGCGTTTATGTTTACAACAACGAAGGCGAACTGATCGAAACGATCGCGATTCCCAAGCCCTGGACGGCCAACGTCTGCTTGGGAGGCAAAGATCGCAAGACCCTATTTGTCACCGCATCGGACAGCGTTTATACCGTACCGGTTCGATTCGCCGGGATCGGTTCCAAGTAGCCATCGAACTCGGTCCCATAGGTTCTGCTTTTCATCTGGAGTTTTCATGCGCGTTGTCATCACCGGTGGGGGTGGATTCCTAGGCCATCAACTCTGCGAAGCCTTGCTCGATCGCAAGTCGCTCATCGGGCAGGATAGTCACGTCCAAGCCATCGAGGAAATCGTACTTCTCGATGCGGCGTTTCCAAGACCGCGTATTTCAAAGTCTGAATCGATCCGAGTCGAGCAAATCCGAGTCGAGCAAATCGTCGGAAGCATCGAATCGCAAGAGGCGATCGATGCGGCGGTCGGTAAGCGATCCGACACATCCATCTTTCATCTGGCGTCGATGGTCAGCGGGGAATGCGAGGAACGCTTCGACGAGGCCATGCGCGTGAACTTGCACGGCGGCTTGCGTTTGCTCGAGACCGCCAGACGTCTGGGGCCGACCTGCCGATTCGTTTTTGCCAGCAGCATCGCGTGCTTCGGTGGAACGGCGCTCGAAGACCCCTGCGATGATTGGACAAAGCTCACCCCGCAGACGACCTATGGAATGACCAAAGCGATCGGGGAGATGCTCATCAACGATTATGCGCGCAAAGGTTTCGTCGACGGCCGCGCGGCGCGATTGCCCACGGTCATCATCCGCCCAGGCAAACCCAATGCGGCGGCCAGCAGTTGGGCAAGCGGCATGTTCCGCGAACCCCTCCAAGGTATCGATTGCATGCTTCCGGTCCCGTTGGATCAACGCCACCCTATGACCAGCGCTACGACGGTCATCGATTCGCTCATCGCGATTCATGATTTGCCATCCGAGGCGATCGGTACGGACCGTGCGATCGGTCTCGATGCGATGAGCATCACCCCTCGGATGGCTCAGCAAGCACTCCTCGAAGCGACCTCAGGAACCCACGCCATCGAGCTTCCTCATCGGCTCGGCCAGATCCTTTTGGCACCGGATGAACGCATCGCGAAGATCGTCGAACAGTGGCCGGTGGCCATCGATGGCCGCCGAGCAAGGAGCCTCGGGCTCCCGGGTCCGTCAAGTTTGGTCGAGATCATTCGATCGTTCGTCGCCGAATTCCTCAACACCAGCACCCAGGGCCGCTCCTAGGATCCGCTCGCAAGGGCCTCTGGAAGCTCGATGAGTCCAATGGATTCGACTTGCGTGTCGCTCGAGATCTCGCTTGTCGAGAGGACCTGAAGGTTCGGCAGGGAATCGCGAAGCGTCTTTCGCACGTATTGACGGATCTGCGGATTGACGAGCAAAACAGGCCTTCGAGACGGATCCTCGAACGATCGGATGTAGCTTTTAAGCTGGTCGATCAATGGCCGCAGAAGACTCGGTGGAAAAGCTGCATGAGACGATCGGCGATCCTCAGCGGCCGATGCGAACGCATCCTCAATCCATGGATCGAGCGTGATCGCTAGAATCCGACCTCGGGCATCCCTGAGCCGCCCGCAGAGCGTTCGCGCCATCCTCTGCCGTACCTTTTCGGTCAACAATTCCGGGTCCTTGGTCTCCGTTGCATGGTCGCCGAGCGTCTCGAGCACAAGGCTCAGCGGGCGAATGGGGACCCCCTCGTCGAGCAAATTCCTAAGCACCTGCTGGACCTCCGAGAGCCGCATGACCTCCGGAATCAATTCGTCGACCGTCGCAGGATCGGTTTTGTGCAGTTGATCGATCAGTTGCTTGGATACCTCCCGCGAGAGAAGCTCCGAGGCGTGCTTGTTGGCTACGACCAGCAGATGGTTTGCCAGGACTTGGGAACACTCCATAACGCGGAATCCTTGTGCCTCGGCAGCCGAACGATCCGAGGCTTCAATCCAAAGCGCTTTTCCACCCGTCGACGGATCGATCGCAGGATCTCCGGAAACACTCGATGCTTGAGCCCCAGAGCGATGGCGAGGTAGGACTGCTAAAAGCCTTTCGGGAACCAACGTCCCCGAAGCAACCGAGTTCCCGTATAGCGAAAATTCATAGTGGTACGACGGCAAGCTCAATCGGTCTTTGATGCGGACCATCGGCATGAGGATCCCGAGCTCCGCAGCCAACTGCGTCCGCACCGCCCCGATGCGCTTCATGATGTCACTGCCGGACTTCGGATCGACCAAGGGTACCAGTTTGGCACCGAGCTCAAGCCGCAAGGGATCCTCCTGCAGGTAATCTTCGATCTTTTTATCCGTAGGTTTCGACCGCGAGAGCAGTTCCTGCTCCTCGCGACGACGGGAGCTTTGCGACTCTTGCTTGTGCTGCTTTTGAAGGATCACCGCTAGGCCGACCATCCCTCCCCCAAGAGCCAAAATGGGAACTGGAGGCATGGAAGTAAAGAGCAAGAGCCCCAGGAAAACCCCCGAAATGATCAGCGGTGCGGGCTTGGAAAAAACCTGACCCAGTAGGTCGTTCGACAGGTCGGACCGCTGCGTCGAACGGGTGGTCAAGACGGCCGCTGCAATCGAGACGAGCAAGGCCGGGAGTTGCGTGGCAAGCCCATCTCCAATCGTCAACTTGCTGTAGGTCGCTGCCGCTTGGGGAAGCGATAATCCAAAATGGACCACCCCCATGTAGACTCCACCCAAGAGATTCAATGCCGTGATGACAAGTCCGGCAATCGCATCCCCTCGCACGAATTTGCTAGCCCCATCCATCGAACCGTAAAAGTCCGCTTGTTGGGTCACCTCCCGACGCCTTCTCTGAGCCTCCTCGTTGTCGATCGCATTGGCGGCCAAATCCGCGTCGATCGCAAGCTGACGACCCGGCATCGCATCGAGCGCAAACCTCGCTGCGACCTCGCCAATCCGAGTCGCCCCTTTGGTAATCACCACAAAGTTAATCAAAAAGATGATCAGAAATAGGAGGATCCCCACCTCGATCTTGTCGCCAGCAACAAACGCCCCAAAGGACTCGACCACCCGGCCAGCGACCGCCGTGGAACTTCCTGAATCCTGAGTCAAAATCAAGCGAGTCGTCGCAATGTTCAACGCCAAGCGTCCGAGGGTCGTCGCCAAAAGGACCGTCGGAAATACGCTGAACTCCAGCGGAGCACCGACCGATAGTGTCGTCAGGAGCACCATGAGCGACAGGGCGATATTGGCCACTAAGAGTAAATCTACCAGCGCCGCTGGCATGGGGACCAACAACACCGCTAGACACGCCAAAATGCCTGCGGGCACCAAAAAACTCCGATAGCGGAGGAACATCGCGACAAGTTTTTCCATAGGTGCCGATTTCCAATTCGTTCTTGCGTTCAAACCGACAGAAAACTAACCTTCCAGGCACGTTAAAGTCCAGACCGATTCAGTCCGCTAGAATCTTCCACATGGCCAAAGCCGAGCCGAACAAACCCTTGAAGTATTCGATCTTCATGCCCAGAATCTGGCACGGAATGCCACCCCATGTCTGGCTCCCAGCTTTGGTTCGCAACCGATTCGACATTTCCCCCTCACGCTTGCACCACGTACTGGGTGTCTCCGCATTCGGTCCAATGACAGCCGTGCTAGCAATGGCTCATTTATCCTCGGGCACTGGCGAAGCGGTACCACGCTCCTGCACGAGTACTTGGGACTTGTCCCCCAATTCGCATCCCCGACGACCTACCAGTGCTTTGCCCCTTGGCACTTCCTGCTGACCGAAGGCTTGATAACCCGCTACGGAAACTCCTTGTTGCCCGATCGGCGTCCGATGGACAACATGAAAGCCGGTTGGGCCTTGCCCCAAGAGGACGAGTTTGCGCTGATGAATCTCGGCGCACCGTCCCCTTATTTACGTCTGATGTTCCCCAACCACTCGGTGCCATTTACCGATACGTTGGCCTCGGATCGATTCGAGCCGGAGCATCTTCAGGCCTGGCGCGATCACTTGAAGTGGTTTATCCAAGCCTTAACCTACAAGACCCGCAAGCAGTTGCTTCTCAAAAGCCCTCCGCACACCGGTCGGCTGAGGATCTTAAGGGAGATGTATCCGAAGGCGAAATTCATCCATATCGTCCGCGATCCTCGCAAACTCTACCCCTCGACGATGAAGCTCTGGAATTCGCTCGATGAACACCAATCGCTCCAATCCAAGACCGACCAGGCGCGCTTGCAAACCTTCGTACTCGAATCGCTTCGCACGATGTACCAAGCCTTCGAACGGGACCGATCCGAAGTCCCTGATAACCTGATCGTCGATATTCGCTACGAAGAATTTATCGCTAGACCTGTCGAGATGCTCTCGGAGATCTACGAGCACCTTGAACTAGGTGACCGCGATGCGATGCAGGCGCTCTGGATGAGCAAAAGGGACCAAGAGCATGGCTATCAGACCAATAAGCTCGAGCTCAGCAGTGAACAAGAGGCCATGATTCTCGAGCATTGGGATCAATACGCCAGACGGTACGGTTACCTCGACTCCTGAGACTCCCAGTCGACCGTCTCGAAGGCACCCAGGAGAATCTTTGCCCAAATCTGATAACCGATCGAATTCAAATGAAGCCGATCCTCCTTGAATAACTCAGCTCGCGGGTGCCCATCGCGATCGAGAAACGCATAAGCCGTCGGGATGTAGAACACACCTGGCGTCGCTTCAGCGATCTTTCGCAGCATGCCGTTGGTGACCTGAATCCTCGGCCAATGCTTGTACCGTACAGGTGTAGGGGTTACGGCGACCAAATGGACCGGTACCTCGGGATGCTCGCTTCGCAACTGCGCGATGACCAACCGTGCAAGCTTCGAGGTCGTCTCCGGGTCGGTGTCCTCGTTCTCCTTTCCGGTAATATCGTTGGCGATAAATATGACCGCTTTGGAAAACCGCAGGCCGGCGATGAGCTCCGGAGTGTAGATCGCAAGATCGCGGAACCGAGCCCCCCCATAAGCCCGCTTGACGACCTTCACAGGGGCTAGGTCCTCATCGATGGAGTCCCATAGACGGAATGAGGAGCTCCCCAAGAACAAAACATGCTCGGCCCCCCCATCGGTCGTATTGCCCGCGGCAAGCTTAGCGACATCCTCTTGCCATTTCTCCGATCGTTCGCGATAAGGCTCAAGGAGTGCCTCGACGGCTGCAGGATCGTGGGGATTGAATTCGACGAGCGGTTCCTCGGCAATGCTAGGGGTTTGTGCATTCGGATCGGGCTCGACGCTCTTGGACTGTGCAGAGGTTTCTTGGGCCGACATCGCTTGAGGATAAAACCCTACAAGGCAGATGGCCAGAATCGCGAGTTTAGTCCCCCGCAATAGGATCCCCCGCAATAGGTTCACCGGCAAAAGACTCTGCCTCAAGCTGCGCTTGAGGCCCACTGAATTCAACCGGTACGAATTCAACCGGTACGAATTCAACCGGTACGAATTCAACCGATACGAGGCCAATCGACATTGGCTTTTCGAATCAGGATCCATTGGCCGACTCCGTGGGAGCTCGGTCGCTTGATCCAGGACGCGGTGCGTTGGAGGCCAGGAGCGAGCTTGCTGTGGAGATGCATCCGAGCGAGATGACGCTCATGGACAGGGACTCTGATCGGATCATGGACGCGGCTTGTTCGAGCAAATCGCGCACGGATTTGCTCGGGTCAAAGGCCACGGCGATCCGCTCTCCGCACAGGACCATGATGGCTCTTTGGTTGGCATAAACACCTTCGAGACCACAATCGCTCAAAGACTTTTTGAGCTTTTGCTCATCCCAATCGACCGGATGGACCGAGCCATGATGGGCCGCATCGTAAAGGATGCTCAGCGCCAAATCGATATCGATGGCCTTGTCGAATCGGGAGCGTCGCAGGGTTCCTTCGGCTAGGCGGCTGAGGTCGAAGACGCTCGATTGCAGGGGCAAGCCTGGTCGGAGCGAGGTCTGTATCCAATGGGCTAGGGGCACATTCGAATCGACATCGACTGCCGAGAGGACGATCGTCTGGGCTGTTCCGTCCATCGCGTCGAGCACGTAATAATTTGGGGTCGCACCATGCGAAAGGTTGATCATGTTTTGAACCGTGGCCGCTTTGAGATTTTGCAAACTCTCGACGTCCCCCGGAGGTCCTTCTACGGGCATCGGGTCGGGCCACTCGACAATATTCAAATCCCCTGGAATCTCGAGTCCCTCGAAGGTTTCGAGCAAGACCGATGGGTCTTTCCAAGCATCGGTTGGCAAACTAGCTTGGCGGCATAAGGCCGCCAGGGTCGTGTCGATATCCCAGCCTTGTTCGAGGGGCTGGGCCGGCAGGATCAAGCCACCGCGTTGGCCGTAGGGGCTCGTCAAGCTGGTGGTGATTCGCAACCCATGCTTGCCCAATTCGATCTTCTCGTTGCGTTGCTCGCCGTCGGCTTCGATGGCCACGGGATCGGAAAGCAGGGTCAGATGGCAAGAAAGATAAGGCAACTCGATGCTCGAGATCCCCGGCATGCGAGGATCGTCGCGGGCGGTCTTTTGAGCCGACTCGGCGATCGCATCACTCAAGCGTGTGGGCCTTCCGAGAAAGCCGCAAGAGCCTCGGAGCGTTTTGCCCCGTTTGAGTGTCGTAAAGCATCCGTAGACGTATTGCTCGGACAATTCCCCGAGTTCGTCGAATACCGAAGCGCTCAGGCGCTCTTTGAGAACCTTGGCCACCACGATCCGGGCGGCGATCTTTTGTATCGCCGCTTGCGTTTGCGAATCGATCCCTTGGAGGTCCAAAAGGGTGAGTTTACGGACGGTGGGCTCGCTCATCGAAGTGGCTTCTGTTCTGGCTGGTGATCCGGTTATGGCTCGACGGCTGGACGGCTGGACGGCTGGCATTCCGGATGTTGGATGACACCGAGGGATGAAAATTCCAAAATTCGGCTGGCGATTTATAGTTGGAACGCGTCTTCCTCGGCTTGCTCGGCATACAAGGGCATGTAGCGGTAGTAGACTTCGAGCATCATCGTCGACATGCACGTCCAGTACAATCGGCCCCCTTCGTTGCTCAGTCCCGCGTCGGTGTACCAACTGCCGGCTCCGTGTCCGGATTGGACTTGGGTACTGACGATTTGATCTCGCATGCGAACGTTCCAGGACTCCCACTCCGGTCCACCGTATTGTTTCATGACCTGGGTTGCATAGTAGTTGTAGTAGATGTCGGACTTGCTCGGACCGGCTTCGGCGAACTTTTCGGCAGCGGCCTTGATCGAGGGTTCGTCTTTTTTCCAGCCTGAATACATGCGGCATAAGACGCCACAAGCGGTCATCGCTGGGCGATATTCAAGTGGATTCTTCTGTTTCGAGTCCATGCTGTAGTGGTACCCAAAGCCCCCTGGAACCATCATCGTATCGAGGAAGAAGTTCGCCCGGCGGATGGTATCAAGGTCGATGTTCAGTCCGGACATCGCAGCGCTCTTGATGGCCATCATCTGCCATCCGACCACCGAGGTGTCCCCAGGCATTTTGTCTTGGATGTAAGGAGAATAGTGCCAACCGCCAGTCTGTGGGTTCTGGGCCGGTGTCATGTAGTTGATGCTCAATTGGGCTGCTTCGCGGAGCCTCGGATCTCGCGTCATCCCATAGGCTTCGCACATGGCGATCGAGGCGATCCCATGGCCGTACATGTCGTCGAGCCCCTTGCCGCCAGCTCCGACCCACCAAGCCCCATAGCCACCCTGGGCTTTGAGACTCTGAATCAGAAAACTCAAGCCTTTGAATACCGTCTCCTTGTACTCTCCTTCCATGTGCGTTTGGCCTGCGCCTAAAAAACACATCAAGGCCATGCCTGTCGCACCGTTCATGCTCGCGGTGCGCTCTCCAGGATGATCGCACTTGCCACCGCAGACCAAGGAGTGGGACCATGTCCATGCACCGGTTTGGGGATTCTGATGCTCGGCAAGCCATTTGAGCGCCATCGACACGGCGCGCTCGGTCTCGGTGGTGCCTCCGAACTTCTTAAGCAGATCCCGCTTGGTCTCACTCGAACGGCTGTTCAATCCCGCACGCATCGCCGCGTTGCTCTGGGCCGCGATCCCCGAAGCAGGAGCGAGCGATTCGCTCAAACCTGATATCGATACGTCCGGCGCCTCGGCGATCATCGAACTCATGTCCACCTCAACCTTAGCGTCTACGGCCGTCGGCTCGACGCTCGGAACATCCGTAGGACTGTCCTCGGTGGTGTCCGATTGCATGTCGGCCGTCGCATTGTCCATCGAGAATTCTTCGAGCGCATCGGATTCGTTCCCCGACTGCTCGCCGATATTTAAGAGCAAATTGATCTCTTTTTGGATCGGCTCGATGTTCCAAGCCGCCAATCCAAGAATCGCAGCAACATGGACCACGGTGCTGATGAGCCAACTGGGTGCCGCATTCCAAAACCCCGACTTCTTAGGCCGCAGTTCTTGTTCCTCCGATTCGCTCGCATCGGATTTCCCAGGCAACTCCTTCTTTGAAGTTGCAGTCCCCTTCTGGGCTACCTGGCCTACCTGAGCTACCTGGCCTTGCGGTGCCTTGGCGGCCAAAGGAGTTTTGGCTCCCGACGGCTTCTTGGAAACGCCCGGCTCGGCATTCGAAGTGGCAACCGGTTCGGAAACCGGCTCAGAAACCGATTCGGCCGAACCCTTTTTACTCGTCGGGGCCGTCTCGAACCCCGGCAAGCCCAGATCGAATCGATTCAGGTCCCCTTGATTGTGATCTTTACGATCCTCACCAGGATTCGACGACATAAGTCACCTACACAACGAAACAGGAGAAGAACTGCCAGCCCATCGGTTTGTGACTACGATAAGACCCACAAACCCGCTAACATCTTAGCAGTTCCAAAACCGACAGTGTACTCTTGGAATTCCATTTTACCCAACCTTCCCCGTGCTAGCACCAAGGTCCCTCCATGCAAGCGAATCGCAAGAACGACCGTCGCGGACCTGCCTGCCGGTACCCGACTCGGGCCCCATGGGCTAGGCTCCTGACCGGAATTTCTCTTCTGTTCCTATCGTTCCTATCGGGTTGCACCCAGGATTCGGCCCCCGCAGACCCCATCCTGGCGGCTCGTGTGACCCAGCAACCCGTGACCCAGCAACCCGTGCCCGATCCTAATTCCTTGCCGATCGTCCGCCCGATTCCTGAGAAACC
>JAJTEK010000229.1 GCA_021299695.1 Pirellula sp.
TGCGCTTGCCTTATCCGATCCAAAGCGTCGAGTATCAAAATCCGTTTTCTTTGAAGGACTACTTTGATGACAAACTTGTATGCGTCGATGTCAAGGCGAGGGATGCATTAGGGAGAATATTTGTCGTTGAAATTCAGGTGGTGGTGCACGCTAGTTTTGCGAAACGGGCGGTGTTTTATGCGTGTTCTGCCTATACGGATCAGCTTGGAAGAGGGCAAGGTTATGGAGAGCTCAAGGCGACCTTTTGCCTTTGTCTTCTGATGAGGACTCTCTGGGATGATTCGCAGTTGCATCACCAATACCGCTTGGTCGAACGGACCACAGGGGGCTTGATCGAAGACTCGATCGAGATTCACACCATTGAGCTATCGAAGTACAATGGGAGTGCCGAGGTTGTCCAATTTGGGACTGAGTTGCAAAAGTGGTGCTATTGGATCAAAAACGCCCATCGGCACACAGTGGAAGATTTAGGTGAGCTATTTCCAGGTCTTGAGTTTTTGCAGGCGACGAGCGAGTTGAGTGGAATTCGGTCGATTACCGAGGAGAAAGAAATGTACGATTCACGCGAAAAAGCCTTATTGGACTACGAATCCAATCTCATAGATGCCCGTCAGGAGGGCCGTCAGGAGGGCCGTCAGGAGGGTCGTCAGGAGGGTCGTCAGGAGGGTCGTCAGGAGGGTCGTCAGGAGGGCCGTCAGGAGGGCGAATTGATCGGCATGGAAATCGGCCGGATTCAGTTACTTCAGGAGTTACTCGACTTGCCATTGCAGAATCGCGAGGAACTTGCGGCGATGCTATTGGAGGAGATTGTGGGGTTGAGGAAGACTTTGCAATCGAAGCTTCGCGACCGAAACGCTTAGGCTTAGCCTTCGGTGCGTTGGTTGTCTCGATGGAGTTTGTACTCAACAGCATCGACCAAAGCGGCCCAAGAGGCCTCGATGATGTTTTCGCTCACACCGATGGTGTGCCAGGAGTGGTTCTCATCGGCGCTTTCGATGTTCACTCGGATTCTTGCTGCGGTTCCTGCTTCTCCGTTGACGACCCTGACTTTGTAGTCGACAAGCTGCATCGACTCGATGTTTGGGAAAAACCGTATCAGCGATTTGCGCAGCGCAGCGTCCATGGCGTTGACAGGTCCATGGCCTTCGGCCGCTTCGACGCAAACACTCTGCCCGACTTTCAACTTCAGGATCGCCTCTGCGTATTGCTGGTTTCTTGATGTGTCCAAATCACCTGCGAGGATCTGGTATTTGATGGTTTCAAAGTGCGGTGTGTAGGTCCCCGAGCATTGCTTGACCAAAAGATCGAAGGAGGCTTCGGCTGCTTCGTATTGGTAACCAAAAGATCGAAGGAGGCTTCGGCTGCTTCGTATTGGTAACCTTGATTCTCCTTTTTCACGACGCTCTCAAGGATTCGATCCAAAAGCAATCGGTCTGGGTCGGCGCCATGTTTTTGAGTCAGCGCAGCGATATTCGATCGGCCTGATAGTTCGCTTACCAGAATCCGTCGTTCGTTTCCGACAAGTTCCGGGTTCATGTGCTCATAGGTGTGAGCGAACTTGTTGACGGCGTGAACATGCATACCTCCTTTGTGGGCAAACGCGCTTCGGCCGACAAAAGGCTGACTGTTTCGTGGAACCAAGTTGGCCGTTTCGTAGATGTAGCGTGACAGTTCGGTCAAATGCTGGAGCGAACCGTCTCGGAGCATTCGGTAGCCTTGCTTCTTGAACTGAAGATTCGAGATCACGCAGACCAGATCTGCGTTTCCGCATCGTTCTCCGATTCCATTGAAGGTGCCTTGGATTTGATCGCAACCCGCATCGATCGCTGAGAGGGAGTTGGCAGTAGCAAGGTCGCCATCGTTGTGGCAGTGGATCCCGAGGCGGGGGCCTAATGGATCGAGCCGGATTTTGGAGTCCTTGACGACTTGTGCAACTTGTTCTGGAAGCGATCCTCCGTTGGTATCGCAAAAGACGATCCATTTGGCACCGGCCCGGGCTGCGGTCTCTACGGTTGAAACCGCGTATTGGGGGTTTGCCCGGTAGCCATCGAAATAGTGTTCAGCGTCGTAGACTATCTGCGCATAACGCGAGAGGTACTCGACGGTTTCCCCGATCATGTCAAGGTTTTCCTGGAGGCTCACACCGAGGACTTCCGTTGCATGGAAATCCCATGATTTTCCGACGATGGTGATCACAGGGGTTTGGGCAGCAATCAGCGCAGCGAGGCCTGGGTCGTCAGCGGATTTCATTCCGCGTCGTCTGGTCATTCCAAAAGCGGCCAGCAGGCTCGAGCCCAGCTTCAACTGCCGTGCTTTTTGGAAGAACATGGCGTCTTTTTCGTTCGATAGAGGATAACCCCCTTCGATCATATCGACACCTATCTCTGCGAGCCTCTGTGCGATATTGAGTTTGTCTTGTAGGGACAAGCTGACTCCTTCGCCTTGGGTGCCGTCACGGAGCGTTGTGTCGTAGATGAGGATCGATCGTTCTTGCATGATTTTTGCTGATTGAAAAAACAAAAAAACCCCTGAAGCGGCAGGCTTCAGGGGTTGGGTTGCAAACTTTGGTTGCGACTTGGTTTCACAGAAGAAACACTCCCCAAGGCCTACCGGCGCTCGGGGATAATAATCATCTGTTCGTTTAAAACAAAGTGGTCTCGCATGGTAGTTTATTCTTTTCTCCAGCCTTGGTGTTGTCAACTCGAACCATCTAAAATCCCTCGGAGTAGTCCAGGGATATTTGTTTTTTTGAGGGAATCCCGAAGCCTTGGATGGACAAAGACCCGCACACGCTTGACCATCGCGTCGAACTGTTTTGTCGCAAGGGATTGGACCACTGGTGAGACTTCGATCAATTCGAGGTATTGTCCTGATTTCTGACGGATTCGAAGATCGAACTGGACTTCGCACTCCACCGGAGGTGCGTCGATCAGAACGTCGTGAATTCCAACGTGGGATGGACTGCTGGAGGAAAGCACATTTGCAAGCCTACTGGATAGCTCGAAAAGCTCGGCGTAGGGTTTGCTGGCAATCGAGCGATGGAGTTCCGGTTCGCAGAAACGATCGAATTGGGCGATTCGCTTATAGAGCATTCTATTGGGGCCGAAGATTCCCGAGGCGCACGACTCGCTTGGGGTACCCTTTGAATGGGTCAAAACCGAGTCTTTGAAGGAAGAGTCATCCATGTTGAGCCAGGATTCGACGAGCTCAGAACGATTTCCGAGCTCAAAAACCGAGCGTTGAAGCATGGCTGTGGCACTGCGGACTGCATGATGCCAGTAGACTTCGCTGAACATGACGTACCTTGCAAAGACCATCATCTCGGCGGCCGTGCGACCTTTCTCCGAGAGAGCAATGCGATTTCGTTCTGCGTCGATACACATCGAGGAGACGAGTCGATGGCGGTCGAAATTCCGACCGTAAGGAACTCCTGCATGCACCGAATCCCTTTCGAGGTAATCGAGCTTGTCGATGTCGATCGGTCCGCTTAATATCGAGCGCAGGATCGCATGGAGCGGATCGACCGAGCGGCCTGGCTGCGGATCGAGAAATGTACCGATCTGCTCAGGATCTAAGTCCCAATCGGACTTGAGCAATCCGGCTAGTTCCGAGTGCGCCAAGAGCCTCTGGGCCAGGAGTTCATGGCGGGGTGAGCCCAAGAGCCCAAGGTCCTCGATCAGATGGCAAAAAGGCCAATGCCCAAGATCGTGAAGCAACGCCGAGACGATCATCAAGGAAGCGTCGGAATCGCCGAAGAGCACAGGCTGTTTTGGGTCGTTGGCAAGTTGTTTAAGTACATCGATGGCGTTGCGGTAAACGCCCAACGAGTGCTCAAAGCGCGAGTGGGTTGCTCCAGGGTAGACCAACGAAACGAGCCCGAGTTGCGTCACGCCGGCGAGTCGGCGAAATGGGGCCGTATCGATCAGTCGGCGGACCCGAGGCGTGATCGGCAATGAGAAACGGGTCGTTTTGTCGGGGATTCAAAAAAATCCTGGGTAAAGCGGCCTATTGACCGACTCGGGACGCTCCGGAGGCACAGAGTTCCCTCGACGAGACGCTAGAATAGACTGCGTAGACGATATTTTAGCAGGATTACAGAAAAGCGGACGGTGGGCGCAACTTACCGAAGCTACATGTCAGAGTCGATTTGGCCAGAAGGCCAAGCAACCACGGAACTTCTTGTCGAGGTCCGCGAGGGCAAACCCCAGGCGGTCGAAGAGCTTTTAGACCGCCATCGAGATCCATTGCGACGCATGATCGCCATGCGGCTCGACCAACGCCTCGCCCAGCGAGTCGACGTGAGCGATATCATCCAGGACGTGCTCATCGAGGCCAACCGCAGGCTCGTCGATTACGTCAATACACCGACCATTCCTTTCCACCTGTGGATCCGTCAAATCGCCAAGGACCGAATCATCGATGCACACAGGCGGCATCGACTCTCGGCCAAAAGGAGTATCGATCGCGAACAAGGCCCGATCGGATTTGCTTCGAACGAAAATTCCACAATCGAACTGGCAAACCAATTCAAAGACCAGGGATTGACCCCAGCGGCCGCTGCGACTCAGAAAGAACTCGCCTACCACATGGAGTTGGCTATAGGTCAACTCAAAGAAGGGGACCGTGAGATCATCCTCATGCGGCACTATGAACAACTCAATAATCAAGAGATCGCCCAATCCTTGGGTCTGTCCGAACCTGCAGCGAGCATGCCTTGACGATTTACAAGTCGACGAGAATTTGGCTTTGTTGGTCGCCGAGCTGACCGACCGATTGCAAAAAGGTCAGACTGTCGACTTGAACCAAATCTGCAGCGAGCATCCACTTTGCCGCCAGCATCCCGCACTGGCCCAGGAGCTCAAGTCCCTTTGGGGCACCATCATCGTGACCGATGCGATCGGCAGTCATGAAGTGCGTTCCATGGACAAGGCCGAATCGGTTTCTGGGGGGGATTCGAATGTCTGGCGGTTGGCTCTCCCGTGCGTCTTTGGCGACTACCGCTTGGTCGAAGAAGTCGGACGCGGTGGAATGGGGGTGGTCTATCGAGCCGAACAGATCAGTCTAGGGCGCCAGGTAGCCGTCAAGATGATTCTCAAAGACCAGTTGGCATCGGATACCGAGCGTCAACGTTTTTTTGCAGAGGCACGGGCGACGGCCAAGCTTCAGCATCCGAGTATCGTGCCAGTATACGATGTCGGCGAAATCGACGGTCGTCCCTACTTTGCCATGCAATATGTCCAAGGACGGACCCTTCAGGAACTCATCAGTGCGTCGGCCATCGACGATCGTCAATCGGTCCGAATTGTCGAAATGATCGCCCAGGCCGTCGACTTTGCCCATCAAAACGGCGTGCTGCATCGGGATATCAAGCCCTCGAACATTTTGGTCGATTCGGAAGGCCTAGCTCGATTGACCGACTTTGGACTTGCCAAACACACCGACGCTGGAGAATCGCTAACCCGCACCGGTGTGGTCTTAGGAACCCCCAGCTACATGAGTCCCGAACAAGCCAGCGGACGGATGGGACAGATCAGCCCAGCCTCGGATGTCTATAGTCTGGGATCCGTTCTCTATCATGCTCTTACCGGTCGACCTCCTTTTGTCGCCAAGACGACCATGGACATGCTCCTGCAGGTCATGGAACAAGATCCACCGAGTCCTCGATTGCTCAATCCCAAGCTCGATCGGGACTTAGAGATGATTCTCGTTCGTTGTCTGCAAAAACCACCGGATTTGCGTTATCCGAGTGCCGCGAAGCTGGCGTCGGACCTGAGCGCCTATCTCAACGACGAGCCAATCTCTGCAAGGTCCGGTCAGTTTGCACAGGTAGTTGCTAGATGGTTTCGCGAGACCCATCACGCGCCGGTATTAGAAAACTGGGGGTTGCTCTGGATGTGGCACTCCCTGGTCTTGGTCATCGCAAGTGTGCTGACAGAGCTCCTCCAATGGAATCAGGCCGGCAGACTCTCCTATGCCCTGCTCTGGACCGTTGGGCTCGGGAGTTGGGCGGCGGTCTTCTGGGCCCTGAGGCGACGGATGGGACCGGTCACGTTTGTCGAGCGTCAAATCGCCCACGTCTGGGGGGCGGCGATGATCGGCATCGGAGCGCTCTTTCCTGTCGAGTGGGGACTCGAGCTCAAGCCTCTGACGCTAACGCCACTGCTAGCGGTGATCACCGGAATGATGTTTTTTATCAAAGCCGGGATTCTAAGCGGTGCGTTCTATCTTCAAGCAGCCAGTTTGTTTTTATCGGCCGCCGCGATGCTTGCCTGGCCCGAGATCGCTCATCTGATCTTTGCCCTCGTCGCGGGCCTTTGCTTTTTTATCCCCGGCCTGAAGTACTATCGTCTGCGTCGATCCCTAGAAGCGATGACCGCTCGGCCTTTTTGCGATCCCGCATTGACGGTAAAAAAACGCAGAGAGCCCTGATCTTTCGACCAAGGCCCTCTGGGTTCAATTCGATTTCATCCGATCGACTTACTTGTGAGTAAAGTCGAGGTACCACAATCCGTCATCCCACTCCAGGGAGACACGTCTCCATCCGAGCGGAACTTGAGGATAAGGATAGAAAGGTCCGATGTATGGCCAAGCCGAAGCACTGTACTGCTTGGGGTAGCTCACAGCCGCAGCGTTCGGGTACGCTGCATAGCTTGGCCAAGCGTAGTTGGGCATGTAGGGCTGGTCGTAGCGAGCAACTCCACCACCGTAACTAGGCCCACCCTGCATCGGCATAGGAGCCTGGGGTGCGACGACGTTGCCGGTGTAAGGTCCACCGACTCCTCCGCCGACGACCGAACCGCTGTTGACCGAACTTGGGGCGAAGGGCCTAGGAGCCGCTCCGCTGATTCCAGGGGCAACCGGGGCTGCCATCGCTCCCACGCCAGGGACACCTACGCCAGGGACACCTACGCCAGGAACTCCCACGCCAGGAACTCCGGGAATCTGACCGCTAGCCGGTTGGACTCGGTTGACCGTCACTTCGTCGACCACACGTTGCACG
>JAJTEK010000125.1 GCA_021299695.1 Pirellula sp.
CCTGACGAATGCCGCAGGGACCATGTACTCTGGAAGTTTTGACCCCAGAGACTCTCGCAACTCCAGGATACTCGGGTGCTGCTCACCACATTGCGTGTAGTAGGCCACGAGCCTTTTATCCCCAGGACGATCCTCGCGGAGGACCACCACGCACTGGGCTATGCTCGGATGTTGGCTGAGAACCGATTCGATTTCTCCGAGTTCGATCCGAAAGCCACGCAGTTTGACTTGATGGTCGATGCGCCCAAGGTACTCCAACGTGCCGTCGTGCTTCCAGCGGCACAGGTCCCCTGTGCGGTAAAGCTTCGAATCGGAGTCTTTCGAAAAGGGATTGGGAACAAATCGCTCGGCGGTTAAATCTGGGCGATTCAGATAGCCTCGGGCTAGGCCGTCCCCTCCGATGTACAACTCTCCAGGAACTCCAATCGGTAGGAGTTCGCGATGGGAGTCCAGTACATACACTTGCGTGTTGGATACTGGACGTCCGATGCAACACCCCGGATTCTGGTCAATCGCTTCGATAGCGGTCGAAAGGATCGTCGCTTCCGTTGGTCCATAGAGATTCCATAACGAGCAACAGCGCGTTGCCAGTTGAACTGAGAGGCTTTGGGAAAGCTGTTCGCCTCCCGTTAATACGTTCAACGCGGGATCACCCTGCCATCCTCCATGAAGCAGCAAATCCAGTCTCGATGGAGTTGAAAACAGCCAAGTAAATCGCTTGGATTCGAGGCGATTTATCAAAACTCGCACGTCGCTAAAAGCATCACGCGAAGCAACTTCCACCAATCCAGCTGCGGCCAACGGAAGAAGAATCTCCAATAGTGATATATCAAAACACGGTGTCGATACACTCAGCAATGAATCCCCTTGTGTGAAATTCAATCGTGATGCCATATCGGCGAGTAGATTCACCAAAGACCGATGCTCGATCATGACTCCCTTGGGTTGACCCGTAGACCCAGAGGTAAAGATGATGTAGGCCAATCGATTCGAGTTATACGCTAGATCCAGATTCGACGAATCTTCACTGGCAATCTCATTGGCATCGCGATCGATGCAGATATCCAGTCGCTTCGTGCTAGGAAGCTTAGCATCCAATTGCGATTGGGTCACAAGATGCTTGACCTCGGCCAATTCGAGCATGTTCTCCAAACGTTTCACTGGATAGTCGGCATCGAGCGGAACATAGGTTCCTCCAGCCTTGAGTATTCCCAGGATCGAAACGACTAGGTCTAGCGAACGTTCGAGGCATAGTCCCACCGGGGTTTCTTCGCCAACACCGTGCTTTCGTAAGTAACGTGCCAAACGATTCGCTCGGGCGTTGAGCTCGTTGTAGCTTAGTTGCTGATCTTCAAAGACCAGCGCCACTGCATCGGGGGTGCGCTCGACTTGCTGCTCGAACAACTCATGCACACACAGCTCTCGCGGATACTCGCAGGCCGTGTCGTTGAACTCCACAAGCAATTGACGTTGCTCACGCATTGTCAGGATCGGAAGTTTTGCAAGAACGATATCGGGATCCGTAGTTGCCTGAGACAGGAGCTTTTGGAAATGACCAACGAATCGCTCGATACGATCGTGTCGCCACCATTGCGTGCGATAGACCAATGAACCTTTGACTTGAGGCGTAGATTCGCTTTTCCTCTCAGCAAACAGTCTTAAGGAGAAATCGGGTGTTGCATCGTGTGCTTCTCGGGAATGTTCCCACGAAGCATTTTGGCCTTGGGCATTCGCTTGTGGCGCTTGAGTACCCCAAGGGTCGTAGACAAAAGATATTCTGCACTCCGGGATCGTCGAAGCCCCAAAGTCGCTCGGGAAATCATGCACAGAAAACTGCGTCGAAAAATACTCACCATTAAAACTAAACGATGGATCGTTAGAAAAATGCCGAGCTAAGTCGCCAAACTTCTGCGGCGCGTCGGCTCGGATCCAGTCGTCCAGTAGGCCACCTGTGTACCGATGTAAGACCCACGCAAACGCCGAAAGCAACACGCTGGAAACATCAAGACCATCGAGTCGCGACGTTTTCTCGAGTTGTTCGACGATCCAGTATGGTACCGAAAACTCAAATCGGTCTCGCGTCGGGTCGGATGAAAAGGCAAGGTCTCCAAATGCACCGTCTTGCCCAGAATGGGCCAGCGGTTCCAGGGTCGGAAAGCCGTTAGAAGTTTCTTGGTCCATTCCGCTTCATTATCTAGCAAAGGTCCGACTCCATTCAGATCTTCGCTGCATGGATCACTTGGTTGTGGAAATTTGCTACGAAGTTGAGCGGGAAAGAATAGTCAAGACAATCCTACTGTCAAGCAAAAGCAACATGGAACGGAATGGTGGAGGCAAAGGGTCCGAGAACTCTAAACAAAGAAAGGATTAACTCTCGCGGGGGAACACAATTAAAACACGGGGTAATAAAAATCAAACACAGAGTCACAGAGGACACAGAGTGGCTAAGACGTCTAATTCCGACTCGGTCCCGTCGACCGATCGGAGTTTGCCTTGTGCCCCGTAATACTGCACCAAAGGCTTCGTCTGTTCGTGGAAGACCCGTAAGCGTTCACGGATCGTCGAATCGTTGTCGTCTGCCCTGCCGTCGATCTTCGCTCGCTTGAGCAACCGCGTGATGAGCACTTCGTCGGGCACCCTCAGTTCCAAAACCACATCCAACGGCCTCTTGAGTTCCGTCAGCAGATCGTCGAGCATTTGGGCCTGAACCATCGTCCTTGGGAACCCATCGAACAACGCTCCCTTAGCACAATCCGGACTCTTGATCTTCTGCGAAACAATACGCATGACCAAATGGTCTGGCGCTAGTTTGCCCGCATTGATGTAGGAGGCAACATACCTAGACAGTGCGGTGTCCTGCTCCATAACCGCCCGTAGCATCTCTCCAGTCGAAAGATGCGGGATGTCGAACAGCTCGACCAAGCGACGACACTGGGTCCCTTTACCTGCACCAGGAGGACCGATGAAAACGATTAGCATCGATGTCGGCCCCCCCTCGGTCTAGTTTCCCTATGATCAGCCCTAGGAGTGCTGGATTACGATTCCAACAAACCCTTGTAGTTCCGCATCAAAAGATGGCTGTCGATCTTCTGGATCAAATCGAACGCCACACTCACGGCGATCAACAATCCAGTGCCTCCGTAGAACGATGCGACGGTAAACGACACACCGAATTGCGAAGTGATGATTGTCGGGACAATCGCGATAATCGCAAGGAATGCAGCACCAACATACGTAATTCGCAACATGACCTTCTCAAGGTAGTCCTCGGTTCGCTTGCCAGGTCTGTAGCCTGGAATGAACGCGCCAGAATCTTTGAGATTCTGCGACATTTCCTTCGGATTGAACATGATCGATGTCCAGAAGAAGCAAAAGAAGAAAATCAGCAGCACGTACAGAACATTGTAGGTAAAGGACGAACCGGAGTTGAACATCGAAGAGGCTTGCTGTGCAAAACTAGCAAGCGTCTGCCAAATCCCTTCCCCGGAAGCAAAGGAGGTAGCCAAAAGGCCAAATACCATCCCGGGAATCATCAAAAAACTGCTCGCGAAGATAATCGGCATAACGCCCGATTGATTAATCTTGAGCGGAAGGTACTGCTTGGTACCCCCTGACATCCGTCGGCCTCGCACATGCTTGGCACTTTGCATCTCGATGCGTCGCTGAGCCATGGTGATAAACACAACCCCAAAGACCACCGCGATGAAAAGTGCCGCCAATACCACCAAGACGTCAGGGCCAATCGAAGTTCCTGAATTGCCCGTAAGTTCACTGGAAACATTCTGACGCAGATCCCATAGTGCCCTTGGCATTTGTGCCAAGATACCTGCCATGATCAGCAACGAAATCCCGTTGCCTATCCCATACTCGTCGATTTGTTCGCCGAGCCACATCAGGAACATCGAACCAGCGGTCATGATCGCTACGGAAGTGATCTGCCAGCCGAGCGACAAACTACTGGAGTTGGTTCCAAAGAACTGGGAGGATGCAGGCGAATCTTGAGGCCCAACGGTGAAACTGAGGTAAACCCAACTTTGAAGAATACAAATAATCACCGTCAGGTAACGGGTGTACTCGTTGATCTTTTTGCGTCCAGCCGCGCCCTCCTTGCGGAGATCCTCGATCGGCTTCCACACTGTACCGAGCAGTTGGAAAATGATCGAGGCGGAAATGTATGGAGCGAGTCCTAGGCCGAAAATCGTTAGACTTCGAAGGTCCGTCGCAGAAAAGACGGCTACCTTTTCCATGAAGCTCTTGAGTTCGCTGGTACTGCCAGCCAAATCCGACTTAAGCACCGGCAATCGAACGTGATACCCGATGCGATAGACAGCCAAAAGGAACAGCGTCAAAAGAATCTTCTGACGTAGTTCGGGGATGGAAAACACGACCCGCAGCTTCTCAAACATGTTTTCAATGTTCCTGGATCGAGAACGATGAACCGAATAGGACCGCCAAACTATACCAAAAACAAAGGCTGACGGCACCTAAGCGACGTCAGCCGATGGACTTATTCAGGTAGGACAATTTGCCCAAGGCAAGCGACTAGCTCTTGGCCTTGGAATCCGCTACCCGTTGCTTAGGTGTTCTCTTGGCAGCGACGACCCTGACGGTCCCGCCGGCAGCTTCAACCTTGGCCTTGGCCGACTCGCTGATTCGGGTGACAACCAAGTTCAATTTTTTGGTCACTTCGCCGTCGCCAAGAATTTTCAGTTCGTCAAAACGAACCTTGACCAAACCCCGGTGACGGATGTCCGCGGGTGTAATTTCGGAGCCTTCTGCAAAGGCTCCGTTGATCGCGCCGACATTGACACCGACGACTTCCGTGGCGAATCGATTATTGAATCCTCGCTTGGGAGTCCGCATGTAAATCGGAGTGTCGCTACCGCTGAACATGGGGTGACGGCTGTAACCGCTACGAGACTTATGCCCGTCGCGTCCGCGTCCGGACGTCTTACCGGTCTTACTACCTACCCCGCGGCCGATTCGTTTTCGGGCTCGGTTGGTTTCGACCCCTTCGTTGACATCTTCTAAGTTCATGACAGATTCACTCCTCTGAGGCGTTCGACATCTTCGCGGGTACGCAGTTTCGATAAAGCGTCAAAAGTCGCCTTGATCAACACGGTTGGATTGTTGGAACGGAAACTCTTGGTGAGGATGTCTTGAATCCCCAGTGCTTCGCAAACCGAGCGAACGGCTTGGCCGGCGATGATCCCAGTACCTGGACTCGCAGGCATCAGCAATACGTGGGCAGCCCCGTAATGGCCACTGACCTCGTGGGGAATCGTTCCGTTGATAATTGGGACTTGAAGCATCGCTCGCCCAGCGGCTTTTTGTGCCTTGGCGACACTCGGTGGGACTTCGTTGGCTTTCCCGTAACCATATCCGACCTTCCCGCGACCATCCCCAACCACAACCAGGGCTGCGAAGCTGAAGCGTCGGCCACCTTTGACCACCGCCGCACATCGCTTGATCTTCAACACGCGGTCGATCTGGGAATCGCCTTGCATGGACTCGTTTGACATAAATTACTCGCTAACTCTCTATTTGTTTCCCTGGAATTAGAATTCCAATCCCGCTTCACGTGCCGCGTCGGCAAACGCCGCTACCCTGCCATGGTACTTGTAGGAACCACGGTCGAACGAAACCGTCTTGATCCCGATAGCCGATGCCCGCTCGGCCAAAATCTTCCCGAGCTTGGCCGCCGCATCGCGATTACCACCGTACCCAACTTGGGCACGCAAGGCTTTCTCGGCCGACGAAACCGAGCACAATGTTTTGCCCGTGACGTCATCGATGACCTGGCAACCGAAATTTTGCAAGGATCGATATACGCACAACCTTGGCCGCTCGGTGGTACCCCGTACCTTCTTGCGAACTCGATAGGCCCGGCGTTCCCTTTGTCCGTCGACTACTTTGCGAATGTCCACTTTTCAACCTCGTATCAATTGGTTCGTTTGCTTAGGCGACTAGGTCGCACTCTTGCCTTGCTTGATCTTTACCACTTCGCCTACATAACGAACTCCCTTGCCCTTGTAAGGCTCAGGTTTCCTCAGCGATCGGACGTAAGCGGCAAATTGTCCAACGGATTGCTTGTCGCAACCCGACACGTTGACGTGCGTGTTGTCCGGACATACCACCGTCAAGCCGTCGGGTATGGGAAGCTTCAACTCGTTGGCAAATCCGACGCGTAACGTCAGTACCTTTTCCTTGACCGAGGCTTGGTAACCAACGCCCTGGATTTCAAGCTTCTTTTCGTAACCGGTCTTGACGCCCAAGACCATGTTGTTGATCAGTGCACGTGTCAGGCCGTGTAGAGCCCGTGCCAGCCCAAGATCGGAATCGCGTGTGACGCTGACGGTCTTGCCGTCGTCCGTCACCTCGACCTTTACCTCGTCTCTGTGCGTAAAAGAAAGCTTCCCCTTGGGGCCTTCCACATTGACCGTGTGGCCATCGAGACTGACCTTCACACCGGCAGGAATTTCTATCGGCTTGCGACCAATTCGGGACATCTATGTTGCTCCTGGAATGTTTGCTTGGATCCCAAGCAGTCTTCCGCTTATGGACTGTGAAAAATTAGCAAACTTCGGCAAGGACTTCACCGCCGAGCTTGTGCTGACGGGCTTCCCTATCACTGTACACCCCTTTGGAGGTGCTGACGATCGAAATCCCAAGACCATTAAGGATGGGCTTCAAATCGGTGCACTTGGCATACACACGACGGCCGGGCTTGCTGACACGCTTGACGGTTTGAATCACCTTCTCACCATTCGGGCCGTACTTGAGCTCGATCCTAAGGTTCTTACCCGGAGTCGCTTCAACTTCCGAGTAGTCCCAAATGTAACCCTCTCGCTTCAGTACGTCCGCGACGCTTTTTCGGAGACTCGACATCGGTACATCCACGAAGGTGCGCTCGATGCGAATCGCGTTGCGGATTCTTGTCAGCATGTCTGAAATCGGATCATTGATCATCTTGTTCTACCCCGCCCCTACCAACTTGATTTACGTACACCAGGGATCAGACCTTTGTCAGCCAAATTGCGGAAGCAAATTCGGCAAATGCCAAACTTGCGATACACGGCCCTGGGGCGCCCGCATAGTTTGCAACGATTCTCTCGCCGCGTCGAAAACTTAGGCTCGCGATTCGCCTTTGCGATTTTGCTTTTGCTTGCCACCGGTTCGGTCTTCCAATCAAAACAAAGTTATGAACTAACAAAAACCCAATTGTTCTAAGCAGTCTTTTTCTTCGGTGCTCGGAATGGCATCCCGAACATCTCAAGCAACCGACGGCCGTCATCGTTCGAACGGGCTGTGGTCACAATCGTGATATTCATTCCTTGAGCCTTGGCATACTTGTCGTTGCTCAACTCAGGAAAAACCAACCACTCGTTCAAGCCCATCGAATAGTTACCTTGGCCGTCGAATGCTGTGCGGCTAACCCCACGGAAGTCACGCACCCGAGGAAGCACAATGCTGATGATCCGATCGAGGAACTCGTACATCCTGTCGCCACGCAAGGTCACCTTGCAGCCGATCGGAACCCCCTCTCGGAGCTTGAACCCGGCGATCGAATTGCGGGCCAGAGTCAGTACAGGCTTTTGGCCTGTGATCTCTCCCATCGCATCGGCAGCCAGCTCCAATATCTTCTTATCCTGCATCGCTTCACCGACACCCATGTTCACCGAGATCTTCTCGATCCTAGGAATAGCAAAGACATTCTTAATGCCAAGCTCCTCGCCTAGTTGCTTTTGGATGTTGTCGTAGTAGTGTTGTTGTAATCGAGGCGCCATTGCGTCTGATCCTCTAAACCTTCTTCAAACCAATGAATCCGAAATTATTTCTTGACTTTCGTCTGCTTCGCAGGTGACACCACCCCGAGGCTTACACCTGACTTCTTGCAATAACGCTCCTTGGAGCCATCACTGGCAATCCGAACTCCCATTCGAGTCGGCTTGCTGGTCTTAGGGCATACAAGCATTACCTTGCAAGCTCGCAGAGCTACTTCCTTCGACAACCGTCCACCCTGGGGGTTACGTTGCGATTTCTTGACGTGCTTGAGAACCCGATTGATACCCTCGACAACAAGCTTATTGTTCTCGCGGTCAACCGAAAGCACCTTCCCACGTTGGCCCTTATCTCGGCCTGAAATAATCTCGACGACGTCTTGTACTTTGATCAACATGATTAAACCACCTCACTGGCCAAAGAGACGATCTTCGTATAGCTCTTCTCTCGGAGTTCTCGTGCGACCGCACCGAAAATCCGAGTTCCGCGAGGATTGTCGTCCTTGTCGACCAACACCACCGCGTTGCTATCGAAACGAACGTAGCTGCCGTCGCTACGTCGATTCGGCTGGGCAGTACGGACAATGACCGCACGCACAACCGCCTTCTTCTTGATCTCGCTGCCAGGAATCACGCTCTTGACCGAGCAAATGATCACGTCGCCAATACTCGCATAGCGTCTGCGTGTACCACCAAGCACCTTAATGCACATCACTTCGCGTGCACCGGTGTTGTCGGCTACCTGGAGTCGTGTTTCTTGTTGAATCATTTTGTGTGTCTCTTAAACCAGTCTGTGTTCACCGAACCATCTCGCTACTACAGGCTCGCTTGAGCCTCTACATGCGGTTCGGCCAATCCAACGGCATCGTTCTTGCCGATAATCCTTACCAAATTCCATCGCTTGAGCTTCGAGAGGGGCCGGGATTCTTCGATCTCCACCTTGTCTCCACTCTTGGACTCGTTGTTCTCGTCGTGCACATGGCAAATGGTCTTCCGACGCACAATCTTTGTGTACTTCGGGTGCCTTACGGAACGCTCGATCTCGACCCGTCTTGTCTTATTCATCCGGTCGCTCTTAACGACTCCCACCAAAATTCTGCGTGCCATGTACCGCTTGCCCCTCTAACTACCCTACAACTTTGTTCTGTCTTGTCGCTTTTATCAACCGTAATCCCGACTTCCGAACGGCGTATCTACTCCTCACCGCCGGCGATTTGCCCCCCGACACTCGCCAAGGAACGCCACCAAAGGCTCGGAACGATCATCGAAACCTCAAGCACCCGCGGCCTTCGACCGCTGCGTCTGAATTGTTTTGACCCTTGCAATCAATCTCCGGTTTTTCTTATTCTGGGTTGGAATGTCCACCCGATCGGTCTGAGACTGAAGACGCAATCGAAACAAAGTCTCGGCTGCCTCGACAGCGGTGAGCTCCAACTGCTCGTCGCTCATCTCTCGTAGTTCGGTCGCTTTCATCTTGGCTCTCTATCCTGCCTGTAAACCTAAAACCGTATTCCGAAAAACCGTATCCTAAAACTCTAATCCCGCAACTCGCCTTAACGGAGAGGCACAGATCTTGTCTACCGACTACTTACCCCAAGGAAAACTTGAGGACCGAACCGCCGTCGCAAGGATCCGCAAGCGAATCCTACTTGTCTTTGTGAGGAAAACCGAAGTTTACCTCTTGTACGTAAACCGTCCACCCATAAGCCTTCCTAAGAAAGCTATCGTTAAGCTGGACGTCGACGAACCAAACGTACCCGAATAGGCATCTTGGCGGCCAATCGAGCAAAGCAAACCTTCGCCTGCTGCTCGGTCACTCCACCGAGTTCATACAAAACAGTACCGGGTTTGACGACTGCCACCCAATATTCTGGCTCCCCTTTACCTTTACCCATCCGCGTTTCAAGCGGCTTGGAAGATACTGGTTTGTCAGGAAATATTCGAATGTACAGGCGACCTTCACCTCGAACGTACTGGTTAGCAGCGATACGACCGGCTTCGATCGTCTGGGCTCGTATCCAACCGCCTTGCAGGCATTGGAGTCCGAAATCACCAAAGACGACCTTGTTACCGCGCGTAGCGTTACCTTTTATACGTCCTCTTTGGCTTTTTCGGTGCTTGACCCGCTTGGGCATCAGCGCCATCGTTGTTGTCTCCCGCGTAGGAACCTTGATTTACCCAAACCTGAACCCCGATATTCCCCTGCGGGGTCGAAGCCTCAGCGAAACCGTAACTGATCTTTGCTTGGATCGTGCTCAGGGGCAACGCTCCCGCGTTGGCCTTCTCACAACGAGCCATTTCTGCTCCACCGAGCCGGCCTGACAACTGGATCTTGATCCCCTTGGCACCGGCGTCCATGGTCGTCTCGATCGAACGCTTCATCGTCCGACGGAAACTAGCGCGCTTTGCCAATTGCTTGGCGATGTCTTCTGCAATAAGCTGGGCTTGTATCTCAGGTCGATGCACTTCTTCGACCTTCAAATTCACTCGACGTCCGATCAAGTTCTGCAACTCTTCTTGCAAAATCTCAATCTCCGTGCCCTTTTTGCCAATCAGCAGACCAGGCTTGGCGACGAACACGTGCAGTCGCACTTCATCGCGAGTCCGCTCAATTTCGATCCGATCGATCCCGGCCTCGCGATAAGCGGGCTTGGTGGGATGGAACTTGATGAACTTACGTATCTTCTGGTCTTCGACCAAAAGCTCCGCAAACTCTTTCTTACTGGCATACCATCGGCTCTTCCAGCCCATGACGATGCCGGTTCGAAAGCCAATAGGATTTACTTTTTGTCCCATGTTCGTTACTTCCTACAGCTCGTCCAAGCGCTTGAGTACCACCGAAATATGACTTGTCCGCTTGAGGATCGTGAAGGCCTGGCCGCGCGAACGCGGTTGAAACCTCTTGACCATCGGGCCACCGTCGATGCGAGCATCGACGACGACCAATTCGTTGACGTTGTACGATTCGCCACTGTTTTGTTCGGTGTCCTGCGCACTGCCACAAGCACTCAGGATCACCTTTTCCAACATCCTCGCACCGCGATGAGGTTGGAATCGGAGTATCTCCAAGGCTTCGTCAGCAAACTTGCCACGAACCAAATTGGCCAGCGGACGCACTTTGCGTGCGCTGATTCTTGCGTGTTTGTGTGTTGCTCGGTAAGGCATAATATTGTCCTGTTTTCCTCAGCGGTTCGCTGCCTGAAACTACTTCTTGCCTCCCTTGCCGCCGTGTCCGCGGAAGGTACGCGTTGGAGCAAACTCGCCTAACTTGTGACCTACCATGTCTTCGGTTACGAAAACCTTGATGTGGGCCTTGCCATTGTGCACCTCGAACGTCGTGCCTACAAACTCTGGCACAATCGTACAACGACGTGCCCAAGTCCTGATCGGCTGGTTGCTACTAATAGACCTAGCCTTCTGAAACTTGGCAAAAAGCTTTGGGTCTACGAAAGGCCCCTTTTTTGTCGAACGTCCCATCTTCTATGCGCCCCTGATCGTTATCTCAACTTCAACTGACCATATCGTACCGATTTGCGACGTCGAATGATCGACGCGTTGCTTGGCTTACGACGACGTCGCGTAAACCCACCCTTGGCCAACTTGCCAGTCGGACTGACAGGATGACGTCCACCCTTGGTTTTGCCTTCGCCACCACCGTGCGGGTGGTCGACAGGATTCATCGCCGTACCGCGAACGTGTGGACGCCAGCCCTTCCAACGATTCCGTCCAGCTTTGCCGATGCGAACTGCATCGTGCTCAGAATTCCCCATCTTGCCAATCGTCGCACGACCTTGACTAGGTACGCGACGCACTTCGCCACTCGGCAACTGCAACTGCGCCCACCCACCCTCTCGGGCCATCAAAACCGCCGACGATCCAGCCGATCGGCACAGTGCTGCACCGCGTCCGGGGGTCATCTCGACACAACATACATCCATCCCTGGTGGGATGTTCTTCATCGGTAAACAATTCCCTGGCGTCGGTGGAGCATCCGGGCCGTTCATCAGAACGTCACCTTTCTTCATGCTCTCGGTCGCCAAGATGTACACTTTCTCACCGTCAGCATAAACGACCAAAGCGATTCGTGCGCTTCGGTTCGGATCGTACTGAATCGAGTCGATCGTGCCTTGGATCCCATCTTTGATCCTGCGGAAATCAACAATCCGGTACATTCGCTTGTGACCACCACCTCGGTGACGAGCAGTGATGAACCCTTGATTGTTACGGCCACCCTTCTTCTTCTGACGTTTGAGCAAACCCTTCTCAGGCTTGGCGCCCGGCGTGAGTTCGGCAAAGTCGCTGCAAGACGAATTTCTTCGTCCCGGCGAAGTTGGCTTGTGTATTCGTATTCCCATGATCCGATCCCTGTTTCCTTATTGCTCGCTTCTTGAGTCGCTACGGCCTAGAAGAAATCAATCTTGTATTCACCACCGAGCTTGACAATCGCTTTTTTCCAAGCCTTCGTCATCCCCGCTTTGGCACGATACCGCCGCGCTTTGCCAGCACGGTTTTGGGTCGCTACTGCCTCGACCTTAACATTGAAAAGCTCCTCGATCGCGTGCTTGATCTGAGTCTTCGTCGCCAATGGACTGACCTCGAACGCATAGCGATTCTGGCGAGTCGCCTTGTGCACACCCTTCTCGGTTACCAACGGTCGGTAAACGATCTGATGCGGCGTCAAAACCATCGAAGTCTTAGGAGGTTGTTTTGCCATGACTATTTGCTCTTGTTTCCTATCTTACGCCGTGATTACGCACTGGCTCGCGACTTGATCCAATCCAAAGCTTCCCGAGTCAGGACCAGCTTTCGGGGACGCAGAATGCTCAACGCATTCAAATCACTCACAGGGCTAATCGTCAAACCTTGTATGTTTCTTCCGCTCAGGTACACGTTCCGATCGTGAGAGGCCGTCGCGAGCGTCTTGCTCACCCCCTCGAGCCCCAATGCTTTGAACGCACCAACGAGAGCCTTGGTCTTCGGAGCTTCCATCGCCAACTGATCAATCACAACGACCGACTCAGCACCGATCTTGGCAGCCAAAGCCATCCGAGTTGCAGCTTGGACCGCTTTGCGTGGAAGCCGATAATAATAAGACCTTGGCTGACGGGAGTTCGCATGCCCACCGCCTCGCCTTACAGGCGTTCGCTTTGCACCCATCCGGGCATTACCAGTCCCCTTCTGGCGATACATCTTCTTGGTCGACCCGGAAACCTCGCCTCGTGATTTGGTCTTATTGCTACCCTGACGGGCGTTGGCCAAGTACATCACCACGGCATCATGCAATAACTGCTTGCTGACCCTCGGTGCAATCGTCGACGGATCGATATCGTAATCCCCGACTTTATTTCCCGACAGATCGTATACTGGAAGCTTTACCATGATTCGTATTCCACCGATTCCCCTACCACCGAACACTCGACCCTACCGACCCAACTGACTAGCCAACCTTGTTCGTCTCGCGAACAACCACAAAACCACCTGCAGGTCCAGGCACCGGGCCGTGCACCAAAAGAAGATTGTTCTCAAGGTCAATCTTGACCAACTTAAGATTCCTCATCGTGACCTGATCGACACCATAGTGACCGGCCATCTTGCGACCCTTGCGAACACGACCTGGGTAAGTACCCGCTGCAGGCCGACTGGCAAACCAGCATCGCCTCGCAGTTCTTTGATGAACTTCTTGGGCTCACCTTCCGACTTGGCAACAACCGCCACCCCGGCAGCCTTGAGCTTCGCCGAACGCTTGCTCGAGATATCAGCCACATGACCACGCTCAGAACGCGAAGCCAATCGTCGAGGCTTATCTTTAAAGCCCAACTGCACCGCGTCGTAGCCATCACGATCCACAGTCTTGACCTGCAACACTTTACAAGGACCCGCTTCGATGACAGTCACAGGCACGATGCTACCATCGGGCTGGAATATCTGAGTCATGCCGACTTTGCGGCCCAGGATACCTTTTCTCATGTTTCAGTTCCGTGAATCGTTGCCCTGCAGGACTCGCCCACCTTCTCTTTACGCTTGAGAAGATCGACGGTTACCCCCAAAGCATCCGCACCATACGAGGAAAACCTTTAATGAAAACCACTTCGGGAACCACCCGAAAGAAAGCCTACCTTGAAGTCGCTTTGATTTTGATGTCAACTCCAGCCGGCAAACTCAATTTATTCAACGCCTCAATCGTCCTGGCGGTCGCTTGCTTGATGTCGATCAATCGCTTGTGGGTCCGAATCTCGAACTGCTGCCGAGCCTTCTTGTCAATGTGCGGACCAGAAAGAACCGTGTACTTCTCAATTCTCGTCGGCAACGGAATCGGACCATGCACCTCAGAGTGCGTCCGCTTGGCCGTCTCGACAATCTCGAGGGCACTTTGATCCAGAACCGCATGATCGTAAGCTTCCATGCGTATCCTAATGACTTCGTGCGATCCAGACACAGTTACCTACCTCAATCTAAAGCTATCGTCAACGCGCAGTCCGCTTTTTCGAAGATCTCTTCGAACGCTCCACGCTCAAACAAGCCTCCTCAGGCGAGAGGGGAGCAAGAATGTATGAGGGACTCGACAGTTAGTCAACTACAAATCAAACTTTTTGTATTCGCGGTTTTCAGAAACCCGGGAGTTTCCTCTTCCACCGAGGAAATCTCCAGGGTTTAACGAAACGGGGAGTACGCAAAGTTCGCCTATTGCTAGCGAAAACAAAACAAAAAAGCCAGAGCCGATGTTTCCATCCGACTCTGGCCAGTTCGTTTTTTGTTGTGCCAGGCACCTTTGCGTTCTGATCGATGGGAATCTACATCCCAGCACCCAGTCCAGGTCCGCCCGCTCCAGCACCCCCAAGTCCAGGACCACCAGGTCCGGCGCCGCTGAGCCCAGGGCCACCAGGACCCGAACCGAGTCCTCCGAGTCCGCCCATCCCGCCCATGCCGCCGAGTCCTCCCATGCCACCCATACCGCCAGGGCCCGCCCCAGCCGATCCTCCGTCACTGCGGAGAGCACCCCCCAGGGGACCCACGGCCGGTTTGTCCGGTTGAGTAAACATCCCGT
>JAJTEK010000126.1 GCA_021299695.1 Pirellula sp.
GTTTGCTAAGACGGCGCTTGGGGCATCTGGATATTTGCTTGCGTACCAGTTTTGCCAAGCGGCGATCGGTGAGAGTTTGGCTTCCGCAGTGAGAGTCGTCTGGGAGTTCGAGTCGCGTTCTGCGATATCGGTTTTTGTCGGATCGGACTCTGTGCCATCCGACAGTGGGTCATCCGATTTTTGGGGATTCGACTCGAGCAAACTTTTCGTGCTCGTAGCCGTCCAGTATTCCAGGAGTTTCAGGACTGGGCTTGGATCTTGGCCCGCCTCGACCAGTTTACAGCCTTGCAGGATCACTTGTCGAACCGCTTCGGGGTCTTCTGTTGCGGCTTCGATTTTCAGCAGGCAACCGCATACATCTCCGACGGCAAAAAGGTCTAGGACACCCATCGAGCGGACCAAGTAATCCCAGTTTGCTTCATCGGGTCGTTGGGACATGGCCAGGGCGATCGTAGCCCTTCTATCGGGACTTTTTCGCCATCGTTCCCGAAGGTGCTCCATGGCCGATTCATCGGCTTGCATCGATAGCACTGCGGTGATTCCTGTCTTGAGTCGTTTGTAGACATCCGATTCCAAGCCACCTTGATCGATCGCGCTGTCGAGTCGTTTGAGTTTGTCGATTTGATCGGGGTTGAGTTGCTCGGGTAGTTTGTACAGTGCGGCCATGGCTGCGTTGGGGTACTTCTCTCCGAGATCGAGTATCTGCAAGGCTTCTCGCTCTGTGAGAAACTTCGAGAGCGATTCGGACGTCTTCATCACATACAGTGCGAATGAGCCACCGGTTTGGTCCTCGAGGCATCCTTCGAGGAATTGCAAGGTGGCCATGCGTTCTTGGGAGGTCCATTCGTGAGGTAGCATTGGCAGGTGCATTGCGATGAGCATTCGATCGGACATCGTCGCATCGGTTTTTAGATAAGCCACCGCATCGGCCACGAGGTCGACTTGGGCGAACGTTGCCAATCGAATCAACTCCCCGTTGATGGTCGAATTCCCCGTGGGAAATTCTTGGGAAACAAATGATCCGATCTCTGGATAATCGTTAGTTTTGGCTCCGCTGACATGCAGGGCGACTTGCATGGTGCGTAGAAGATCCAAAAAGTCTGCATCGCTGACAAAGCCTTTTGAAACACGCATCAAATGGTCCATCACCTGAGCGCAGGTTGTCGGATCGCGGTCGCGGTGGACCAGGGCTAAAGCCGATTGAATCACGACTTTGCTGTTGCTTTCGGTCAGGAAGTTACGCCATTGATTCGACGGAATATTCATGAGCAAGCGACGGCCCAGGAAGCGTTCCTCGCGAGAATCGCTCAGAAGCAAAGGTCGAATCTCTGAGGGCTCGCAAGCCTGTCCGGTACGAACCAAGGCTTCGCAACTCGCTAGGCGAACTTCTGGAGATTCGTCTGCCAGTAGTTCCCGCAGGCGAGCCAGGGCGATCGGTTCGTTCGCATGGAGTGCCATAAGCCTAGCGGCTTTGGAGCGGACCTGATCATTAGGCGTTTTGGACAGCTCGACGAGGATCTCAGGTGTTGGAATCGGGCCGAGCAATTGCATGAGGTCAAGGGCCTGTGTTCGGTAGCGAGCCGGGTTCTCTTCACTGAAAGCGACGCCCAAGACTTGTTCGTCCCAAGCCTCACCGATCTCTCGCTTGATGATCGCCACGGCTTGACGCGAGTAAGCCGAGTAGAGTTGCGGCTGACGAATCGCCTTGGCGATGCCTTCTCCGAGGTTGCGAACCGCCTCGGGTATCTTGCCTTGCCATCGGACCCGATAGATCCCACCTTCGGTTCCTCGGCCACCACAACAAAAGTAGATCGCTCCATCGGGACCCACCTCGACGTCGGTGACGTTCATGGGTGTACCGACAACGAAGTCCTCTGCCCGAACCTTGCTCCGATCGAGCGTGTCGACTTGCACGGCGATAATGCGACCTTCCGACCAGTCGGCCGTAAAAATCGCACGATGGTATCGGGCTGGAAACGCATAGTGATTGTAAATGGTAATGCCCGTAGGCGAACCTCGGCCTGTACTGGCCAGAGATCCCAATCGGTCCGGATAGTACTCCGGCCAATTGGCCCATCCGCTTCTCCATCCAAACTCACCTCCTTCGATGACTTTGAACAACCCTGTCGCGCGGTGCCAAGCCGATCCGATGTCTGCCTCCATGTCGCTGTCGTGCAGGAACATCGAGCCGTTGGGATGGAAAGCAACGTCGTAAGCATTCCGCAAACCGCCAGCGACGACGCTCATCGTACGTTGGGTCAAGTCATAGCGAACAACCGTCCCGCCAGGAGCCTTAACCCCCATCGCATGCCCACCTGGATCTTCAAAGCGAGGGCGCACCAAATCGCCTTCATAAGGTGCCATCAAAGGCTGGTAGCCAGCAGGAGAATCCACCAAGCCGGCATGATTTCCGATCGAAAGGTACAAGCATCCATCGGGGCCAAAGGCGATCTGGTGCGCTCCGTGCTCGCCGGGGGTTCCCTTGAACTTAGCGAGCGTTTCGCTCTTTTCCAACTCGCCGTTGCGGTCCTCGTCCATCAAACGATAGAAACCCGATCCCTCGGGTCCCTCGCCCGTCACGTAGACGTCGCCATTGAGCGCTAACAAACCTTGAACGTTTTTAACCAGATCGCAATAAGGCTTGGTCGTGTCCGGGACACCATCCTTGTTCGTGTCGTACATCAATACCAATCCGCCACCTTCGACCGAAGCGACGATATGCCCAAACTCGTTGAATGTCATTGCCACGAGCGAACCGATTTGGGAGTCGGCGACTTCTTCAATTGCAAACCCAGGGACGATCGTGAAACGCTCGGCAAGTGGATCCTTGCGTTCTGAGACGGCCTGTGCGGCAAGCCGCATGGGCTCTGGACCTGGAGCGATCGATTCGGGCTTGGGCAGAGCCGCATTGTTCTGGCTCAGGTTGCTCTGGCCCCCGTTGCTCTGGCCCCCGTTGCTCTGGCCCCCCACTCCCCATCGGATACCACGAGGCGCCAATTCCCTTGCTTGGGTTTGAAATAAAACTCGACTCGGACTCCCGGTGCGCTTTTTCCTGACGATTGGACTCCGATGGCAAGAACATTCTGGCCGGGTTTTACTGCAGCTTGCAGGTCGATCCGCTGCTTGCCTTCGGGAGGTTTACCATCGGTGGGCTTTGCAGGACGAACCCGTTGGCCGTTGAAGTACACCTCGGTGCGAGCATCGCTTTCAACGTCGACAAAACATCGCTCGATTTCTGGAAGATCCATGGTTCGGCGGAAGAAGCAGTCCCCGGGTTGTTGGGTATTGGGTGCAAGAGGATCGGCCCAGAGGAGCCAAGGATCTGGGCGATTTGGGTCTTGCGCGGGGATTGGACTGGCGATGATCTTTTCATCGGGCTTCGTCGCCGGGGTTGTTTTAGGGATTGCCCGTTCGGCGGCCCGTCCCATCGGGAAAGGCATCCAGGACGGCTTGCGTGGTTCCTGGCAGATCCCCGGTGCGCTCAGTTGCGTCCAGGTGATCGCAAGGGCAAGTAGCCTAATAGCATTCAACGTCGCTGTGCGATTCGATTCGTCCATGGAATCTTTTCCTTCGATGGCGCTAGTGCTCATTTAAAAAAGAGCTTGCGGGATAGTTTGGGGGGCAGACTAGGAACAATTGCCCAGCCGGATCAAGCCCGATTGTTTTTCGCAATGAAGCTTGTCAAAATTGGCGTTTTGCCTATACTCCCAGCGAGAGCCAACGGCTTGGCTCATGCGAGCGACTTGCGTAAGGTGTTTGCTATCATGGACTTAGCTCCTTCCAACAACCAGATCCCCACCCGGCCTGTCGATCAGTTGGTCTTGGACTTGCTGCGTCGTCACGAGGGGCTTACGGTCGTGGATCTGACGGAAAAATTGGAGGTGACCGCTACGGCGGTCCGCCAGCGGCTCGATCGTTTGGAAAGCGCGGGTTATGTCGAGAAACGCAAGAATTCGGCTGGACGCGGTCGCCCGACGTTCTCGTACTTCCTGACCGATCTTGGTTGGCGGCAAGTCGGTGTGACCTACACGGATCTTGCTGTAGCACTTTGGGGGGAAATCCTCCTTTTAGAGGAAGCTCACACGAGGACCAAGTTGATCGACCGCGTTTCGAAGCGGATGGGTCGATCTTTCAAGGATCTTCTTCCTGAGGGTTCTCTTGAGGATCGGATGAAGTCGCTTGCTGGTCTGATGGCTACGAGGCGGATTCCCGCTTCGTTCGTCAGCATCGAGGGGCTTCCGATCCTTTCGGTCCATGCGTGCCCTTACCCGGACTTAACTGGCCGCGACTCGGACCGCAGTCTGTGCGATCTTGAACAGCAGGTGCTCAGCGAGGCCATTGGCCAACCGCTAGAGTTGAGTTGTTGCAGGCTCGACGGGCATGGGACATGTCAATTCAAACCGATCCAAAAACAAACCACCCAAACCTCAAACCCATAAGAATTTGAAAAGCGAACTGGAATGAGTCATATACTGCAGATTGAAAACTTGCATGTTTCGGTCAATGACAAGCCGATCTTGCGCGGCGTGAACTTGGTCATTAAATTCGGCGAGACCCACGCATTGATGGGTCCGAACGGATCGGGCAAGAGCACCCTTGGGTTGGCCATTGCTGGTCATCCGAACTACCAGATCACTCAGGGTTCGATCAAGCTCGATGATGCGAATCTTACGGAGATGGAGGCCGACGAGCGTTCGCGCGCAGGGGTCTTCATGGCATTCCAGCGACCTGTCGCGATTCCTGGCGTCAAGACGGCGGATTTTCTTCGTCATGCGGCGACCAATGTCCGGCGTCCGGACCGCAAGGAAGGTCAGGATCTCATACCGATGCGAGAGTTCCGCAAGGAGCTCAAGTCCAAGATGGAGCAGTTGAAGATCGATCCGGATTTTGCTCGCCGTTACGTCAACGATGGGTTCTCCGGTGGAGAGATGAAGCGGGCAGAGATTTTGACCATGGCGATGCTTTCCCCCAAGTTTGCGATTCTCGATGAGACCGACAGTGGTCTAGATGCCGACGCAGTGCGACTTGCAAGCGCCTCAATTGCAGAGATCGGTCGCGACAAGATGGGTCTATTGATCATCACGCACCACGACAAGTTATTGGAGCACAACCCCCCGCAGTTTACTCACGTGATGCTTGGTGGACGAATCGTCGAGACCGGCGGAGCCGAGCTTGCTCGCGAGCTCCACGATCAAGGCTATGATCGGATTCGCAGAAGCTATCCGGATGCGGAAGCGGCCAACCAGCAGATGCTTGCCAAAGAAGAGCCTTTGGCAGTTTAAACACAAAAATTCTCAAAAGAAAATCAATACTTATGTCCTCCGATACCAGCACCAATGAAGCCATCGGCGAAATCAACAAATACGATTTTCGCACCGAGACGACTGCCGTTTTTAAGGCCCGCAAGGGACTCGACAAACAGATCGTCGAGCAGATTTCCGAAATGAAGAATGAACCGCAATGGATGCGGGATTTTCGTCTGAAATCGCTTGATATTTTTAATTCCAAGCCGATGCCTCATTGGGGCGGTAGTATCGATATCAACTTTCAGGATATCTTCTACTATCTCAAGCCCACCGACAAACAGGGCCGGACCTGGGATGAGGTCCCTCAAGAGATCAAGGACACGTTTGAAAAACTCGGCATCCCCGAGGCCGAACGAAAGTTCCTTGCGGGCGTGAAGGCTCAGTTCGAGAGCGAAGTGGTCTATGGGTCGCTCAAAGAGGATTTGGTCAAGCAAGGAGTGATCTTTACCGACACCGATACGGCAGTCCGAGACTACCCGGATTTGGTTCGAGAATATTTCGCGACGATCATTCCACCCAACGACAACAAATTCGCCGCGCTAAACTCTGCCGTATGGTCTGGGGGTTCGTTTATCTACGTACCCAAGGGGGTCAAGATCGACTTCCCGCTCCAGGCCTATTTCCGGATCAATGCCGAGAACATGGGTCAGTTCGAACGGACTTTGATCATCGTCGATGAGGGAGCCAGCATCCATTACGTTGAAGGCTGCACGGCGCCGATGTATTCGTCCGAGTCGCTTCACTCGGCGGTTGTAGAAATCATCTGCAAGCGCGGGAGTCGATGCCGTTATACGACGATCCAAAACTGGGCGAACAACATTTACAACCTCGTGACCAAGCGCGCGGTGGCTTACGCCGATGCGACCATGGAGTGGGTCGACGGGAACTTGGGCAGTAAGTTGACGATGAAATATCCGGCAGTCTACATGCTCGAACCGGGTGCTCGCGGTGAAATCTTATCGATCGCTTTCGCATCGGCTGGACAGCATCAGGATGCGGGGGCCAAACTCGTGCATGCTGCACCCCATACCACCGGACAGATCATCAGCAAGTCGATTTCCAAGAACGGTGGTAGGGCCAGTTATCGAGGCTTGGTTCGCGTCGAAAAAGATGCACGCAAATCGAAGTCGAATGTCGTATGCGACGCGCTGATTTTGGATTCCAAGAGCCAAAGCGACACGTATCCCTACATTGAAATCCTTGATCAAGACGTCAGCATCGGCCACGAAGCGAGCGTATCGCGAATCGGAGAAGAGCAACTGTTCTATCTCATGAGCCGAGGGCTCTCAGAGGCTGAAGCCAGCACCATGATCGTCAACGGATTCATCGAGCCTTTGGTCAAAGAGCTCCCCATGGAATACGCGGTCGAAATGAACCGGTTGATCCAGCTTCAAATGGAAGGATCGGTAGGCTAATCGCTATGACTACTTCCGCCATGACCGATAAGCTCGATTCGACGGAAACCTTTGGACAGCCCGCTTTTGATCGACTCCTGGAGAAACGGATCGATCCGACTTGGCTCACTGCCAAGCGGAAACAAGCATGGCAAGTCTTCCAGTCGATCGATTGGCCCAATCCTCGCGACGAGAACTGGATGCGTTCGGAACTCCGGGGTTTGAGATTGAGCAAATTCGCACCGAACATTGATGAATCGGTCGAGATCCCTGAGGGAGCTCCTGTCCGATTGCTCGAAGGAGTCGACGTTTCGGCAAGTCTTCGGAGCGTCAACGGCGTCGTCGTCTCGGAGTCGCTCGACGAAGGTCTTGCCGCCCAGGGCGTTGTCGTCGGGTCCTTGTCACGCTGCGCCCGAGACCACTCGGCATTAGTCGAACGGTATCTGCACAGTTTGATCTGTCCTAAGAGCGATCGTTTTGCTGCCCTGCAAGCGGCTATGTGGAGCGATGGGTATTTCGTCTACGTTCCCCGAAACGTCCGAGTCGAAAAACCGATCCACCTGCATGCAGCGATGGGGGATGGCCAAGTCGATTTGTCCCACACCTTGATCGTCCTCGAGTCTGGAGCCGAGGCGACGGTTCTCTTCGAATCATCGAGTCCCGACGTCACCGCAAAAGGTTTGCATTGCGGCGGTGTGGAACTGATCCAGCATGGCAATAGCCACCTGCGGTACGTCAACCTTCAGGATTGGGGGAAAGGTACCTGGCATTTTGCACATCAAAGAGCCTCGGTGGGACGCGACTCTCAGTTGCAATGGACCGTCGCGGCGATGGGGGCAAAATTTGCGCAGGTCGACCAACGCGTCGAGCTCGTCGAACCGGGAGCCAGAAGCCAAGTCAATGGAGTCATGTTCACTCAGGATCGTCAGCACCTGGTTTATAACACCTTGCAGCATCACAAAGCGCCCCATTGCACCAGCGACTTTTTGTACAAAAGCGTTCTTCAAGATCGATCGCGTACGGTTTGGAGAGGCATGATCAAGGTCAGCGAAGGCGCCCAAAAAACAGATGGCTACCAGCGCAATGACAACCTCATGCTCAGCGATGCGGCACGAGCTGATTCCATCCCTGGACTCGAGATCAACGCCGACGACGTTCGATGCACCCACGGGAGCACCAGCGGACGGGTCGACGAAGAATTGATCTTCTACGCTCAGTCACGTGGATTCACCAGATCCGAAGCGATTCGAATGATCGTTACAGGGTTCTTCCAACAGATCTTCGATCGCATCACCATCCAAACGGTGCGCGAAGCCCTCGGCGCAGCGATCGCACGTCAAGTTCGACAATACGAATGAAAGAGCCAAAGACTATGCCTCCTTTTCATTATGTTTGTCCAAGGGACCAGATTCGACCCAACGAGCCCCAGACCTTCGAAATCGACGATCGGTTTGTGGTTTTGGTCGAGATCGATCAGGTCGTCCACTGCATCGAAGATATGTGCACCCACGACGGCGGGACCCTCGGAGATGGCCAACTCGACGGCGATTGTTTGGTTTGCCCAAGGCACGGTGCGAAGTTCGATGTTCGGACCGGTAAGGCGCTTTGCATGCCGGCCACCGAGGACACTCCGAGCCATACCGTCAAGATCGATGCGGGGAAGATCTACGTGGCGTTGAACAACTGATCCAGGTCGATCAGCTAAGGTGGCCATGTACATGAATCAAGCCAAGCAATCAAGGTAGTCGATTAATCCAGAGCGAGTTGAAAATGTCTGAATCCAAACAACCGTCCGAACTCCAAGCGACCGAGCCTAAAGCCGCCGAGACCAAAGCTGCCGAACTTTCTACGGTGGCGCTCGAATCGGCCTGTTGTCAAACGCCGACTTGTGAAACCCTTCCTAAGTCCAGCGATGCACCTGTCGGGCTCTGCGAGGACAAGGTTCGAGAAGAGCTCAAACGAGTCATCGACCCGGAGCTCTTTGTGAACATTGTCGATCTGGGGTTGATCTACGTCGTCGATATTCAGCCCGGGGAAGAGGGCAAGCAGAACGTCAACGTCGAAATGACGATGACCAGTCCGATGTGTCCCGCTGGCCCGCAACTTGTGGCCAACAGCCGTCAAGTCGTCGAAGAGATCCCAGGCGTTGGGGTAGTCGATATCAAGGTGGTGATGGATCCACCTTGGACTCCCGATAAGATGACCGAAGATGCAAGAGACCAACTCGGAATTTTCTAACTATGAGCCAAAGCAACCATGAGCCAAAGCAGCCTGCGGGTTTCGATCGATGATCTTCGCGAAGAGATCGCCGATCTTGACTCGCCCGAGGATCGGATCGCTTATCTGATTGAGCTAGGGCAGACCCTGCCTGAGTTGCCCAAAGAGTACCAGACCGAAGAGTACCGAGTGCTCGGTTGTCAGAGCATGGTCTGGCTGGTCCCAAAACTCCAAGGGGACAAGAAAGAGGGGGGTGACATCGAGTTTCGCGGCTCGAGCGATGCTCCTATGGTTCGGGGATTGGTCGCGATACTCCTGGCGGCTTATTCAGGTCGTAAGGCCCGAGATATTCTGGCTTTTCCGGTCGAGGACTTCTTTGGTGAAATCCAACTCAAATCGTTTCTGACCCCGATGCGCAGCAATGGTCTACACTCGATGGTCCAGCGCATCCAAGCCATCGCCAAAGGTGCGTTGTTGTTGCATGGCTCGCCGAGCAGCCAACCGCAGGAGATCAAGCCAGCTCGCGCCAGCGGATATCGCGTCACCTTGCCCGCGATTGCGATCGAGAATTGCAGAGACGACTTTCCGATCCTTTCGGAAAAACTCCCATGTGGAAAGCCGTGGGTGTATCTGGACAACGCGGCCTCATCGCAGCGTCCGACTTCGGTCCTCGATGCCATGAATCGAGTCTATCGAACGCATTATGCCAATGTGCATCGCAGCGGACACCAATTGGCTGCCCAGACCACCCAAGCCATGGAGCAATCGCGCGAAGCGCTTGCCAGTTGGATTCAAGCCGACTCGTCTGAGCAAGTGATTTTCACTCCGGGCACGACCGCTTCGATCAACTTGGTTGCTCGCAGTTGGGGCGATGCGAATTTGAGGCCTGGCGACGAGATCCTGCTTACGGAGATGGAGCATCACTCGAATATCGTACCATGGCAACAACTTGCCGAGCGAACCGGGGCGATCATTCGGTGGCTCGGCGTACGAGACGACTTTCATTTGGACATCGAGTCGCTAGACCGACTGCTCAGTGATCGTACGAAACTCGTTGCACTCACGGCTGTATCGAATGTGCTCGGAACGATCAATCCAGTCCGAGAGATCGTCGATGCGGCGCATCGAGTGGGAGCCAAAGTTTTGGTTGATGCGGCACAAAGCGCGCCGCATGGCAAGGCGACGGCGAGCGATTGGGATGCCGATTGGTTGGTTTTCAGTGGTCACAAGATGCTTGGTCCGACCGGTATCGGAGTGCTTTATGGCAAGCGGGAGTTGCTCGAATCGATGCCTCCTTTTTTGGGGGGTGGGAACATGATCAAGTCGGTTAGCAAGCAGGGGTTTGTGGCCGCGGATTCACCCCACCGATTCGAGGCAGGGACGGCTCCGATCGTCGAAGCGATCGCTATGAAGCCGGCCTTGGAGTATCTTATGCGGGTCGGCAGCGAAGCGATTTTGGCCCACGAAAGGCGATTGGCACAGCGGGCGATCGACGGATTGTCGAGTCTCTCGGGATTGCGTATTTTGGGCCCATCGATCCAGAGCAAGACGGGGATCGTATCGTTTGTGATTCCAGGGGTGCACTCGGATCAGATCGGACAATATCTTAATGCTGCGGGGGTGGCGATCCGAGTTGGGCATCATTGCGCCATGCCATTGCACGAGCGGTTTTCGGTAGGTGTCAGTGCCCGGGCATCGTTCTACTTTTACAATACCGAGGCCGAAGTCGACGCGTTCGTAACTGCGACCTTACGATCTAGCGAATTGTAGATTTCCGTGGATTCGCAAACGAAGACAATCATCTGGTAAGAAACGGCAGCGACTGTTTCTGGATGAGGTTCCAGGTGGTGACAAAGGACTCAATGAGCTTAGCCGTTTTGGTCGGCACGCTGTGGGAGAGTGAAAGCTGCCCAGGGCTGAGTCTTAATTTGCCGCTCGCTCCAGCGATCTGGATGTCGCAGTAGGTAGCATCCCGATCGTAATCGAGGGAAACATCGGCGATCCTGGCTGCTTCTACCGCATCGATAAAGTCTTCGATCTGTATTTTGGTAGTAAGTGATAACTCAAGCGTGTCGAACACGCCGTCGAAGACTTCGGAGAAGGCTGCGGTTGATATCTGTTCTGGTGCTACGATGGCATCGACTGTTCTGATCCAAATCACTTCTTCGAGATCGTCTGCATTCAGTTCGATATGCACCGAGTAATTGAAGTAGGGGGTTATGATCGATCCTGTTCCATCCTCGGGTTGCGACACTACCAGGTCTCGACGTCCGAACTTGAATGCTTTTTTCAGTGCTTCGAAAACCGAGTCAAGATCTTTCTTGAGTTCGTCTGACGCGCAATTCGATACGAAAGACTGAGTGGAGTCTGTATAGCGGTCCGGGATTCGGTAGGTTTTTCTCCAGCCCGAGAGGCTCGTCAGCCGTTGGTCTACTTTGCGAGTAAAACCTAGACGACGCATGGTGTTATGGTCGTTGCTCGCTTTATCGCGTCGTTCCTGGAGGATCGGTCGAAGGTCAGCAAGTACGAAGTCATCTTTATGAACACCATGCATCCAGGGTGTTTGCTGGTAGGGTTCGGAGAATGTTTTGCGAAGTGTTCTTGGGACTTCTGCCTTGAGGTAATTATGAAGCGAGTTGGCCGTCAATAATCCGCGCTCGAGGGCCAGGATCGCTTGGCCTTGGAGAGCCTCGATGACATGGTACATCCATATGCCGTGCTTTAAGCTGCCGCTCGGATACGAGTTTTCCCCGGGTTTACAAGCTGAAAAACACAGACAATGCTTCGCATCATTGAGGAATGATTCAAGTGGATGTTCTTTGAGTTTGTCGAAGGTCCCTGGCAGACCACGGACGGCTTGGACGTCACTTTCACGACAGTCCAGAAACAGTGCGATAGGGTTGCTTTGAGAAGTCTGCATATCTGTGAGCAGTTGGGTGAGCGGGACGCTTGTGCCTACCCGATCTGCAGCGAGGGTATCGAATGAGGTGATAAAGTTTCTCGCGTCCTTCGAAAACCCATGTCCAGCATAATAGAAAAAGAGGACATCCTTTTTCTTCAGTTGCTCGATTGCTTTGGGGACGAGTGATTCGATGGCTTCTTTGGTAGCTTGCTCGTCGATGAGTATCCGTTGGTTGGTTTTCTCAAAGCCGCTTAGTTCAAGAGCCTTGGAAAACTCTTCGGCATCGCGTCGAGCGAAAGGAACTTGGCTTATCCCGGGATCTTGGTAATTTTCAATCGCGATAAGTATTGCGAATTTCTTCAATGTTATCCCTGTGTTTTCAGCTTGTTGCAGGGTGTTTATCGGGGTGGAGATAGACGAAGGATTTGCCGAGTCGTCCGCCGTAGTTTCCGGCCGAGATTCGTATAAGTCCATCGACGTTCAAGGCGGCTTGGATGGCTGCATAGGTCGCTTGAGAAACGGCCTCGAGGGAGGATCCGTTGACGATGATTTCCATGATGGATTCGACGCCTTCGGGGACGCGCGATTGGGTTCCGAGTTTTTGTTTGAGAGTCGGGCAGTATTCGGCAAAAGTGCTTGCGATGAGGAACTTGTATTTGCTGCCGGCTTTCGAAGCGCTTGCTGCGACGCCACCTGGGAAGGTGGTGATAACGCCGGGTGCTGCATCGGCGGCTTGGGCTGCTCGATCGGCCGCTTCGATCGCTGCGTCTTGGGTGCGTGCGAGGAACCAAAGATTTCCGCCCATGATGCCATCGGCATATCCGAACCGACGAGAGAGGAAGAACTCACCACCTAGGGTTGGTATTGTCCACCCTTTGTGGCCAAACATCTCGCTTCGGAATTGGTGTCCGTCGCCGAAGAAGGCGATTTTGCGACCGAGCTTGTAATAGGGGTCGGAGTCAAGTGCGTTGAAAAGTCGGGTGGTCGGACAGGTCAAGATATTCTGAGAGAGTCGAGCCAGGAGCACGCGTTGGAGGTGTTCGACTCTGTCTTTGCGAAACCTCGGGACATGGAACTGCAGATACGCACCGATTCGTCCGTCGGGAGTTTCTTGACCTACGGATTTGCCATCGAGGATTCCTTCGATCCCAGCTTCGCAGTCGCACAGGATGGTGCTGCTGGCGTGGCCGGTAGCTTTTTGGCAGGCTGCCAGTAGCCATTTACGGTCTCGAGCGGTGACCAAAACTCTTGCGTAGATGCTACGGAAGGCTTCGGCGTAGGTATCCTCGACTAGGTCTTGCCAAGCTTGGCTGTTCCAGGGTTGGTCGGGAATGGAGTTTGAGTCATTCGGTGGCATGATCAGTTCCTGCCTCGGCCATTATAAACGGCCGATTCGGTGACGACTTTGTCCATAAAGATGTCGTGCGAGTCCATGGGGATCTCTGGGAACATTTGGCATTCGAAGGCCAGGGCTACGAGGGGTGTTTGCGGCTTGGCATGTTCGAGGAGTTTATCGTAGTAGCCTTTACCGTGACCGGTGCGACCACCTTGAGCATCGAAAGCGACCCCTGGGACCATGATCAAGTCGAGGTCTTCGGGTTGTAGTTTTTTGGAAGCCACGTTTCGAAGATCGGCTTTGGGTTCGAGGATTCGGTACATGCCGAGTTCCAATTCATCCATGGATTCGAGCCAAAACAGTTCGAGTTCCCCATCGACGCAGTAGGGGACCACGATCCGCTTTCCGGTCGCTAGGGCCTCGGGCAGCGCGTGCCTAGTTCGGACTTCGTCGCGGACATCGACATAGAACATCACCGTATGGGCAGCGGCGTATTCGGGTAGTTTCATGAAGCGATCGACGATGGCTACCGAGACACCGTCTTTGTCGGTTTGGTTTTTACGATTTTCGTGAGCTTGTTTGCGAATCTCGGTCTTGCGCTCGGAGACCAAGCTAACGGGAACATCGCTAGTGGGGACTTTGTTCGCGGTGGTTGGATCGGCTGGTGTGGACATAAATAAATGGGCCTTGGACTACAAGAAGAATAAAGGTCTTTGGTTTCGAAAGCAGCATCGTAACCGCAAGCGATCGACTTGTCACGAATCGGAAAAGGAACGAAGTATTGACAAGTCCCGACTTTTTTGGAGCGTTACTTCTCGGGTGTTTTCGAGAGGCGTTTGAAGTACGCTTCGATGACTTCGCGGTAGTGGCTCGGGAGATCCTTGGTGATACTTTGGAGGGCCTCTTGGCGGGCTGCGGGG
>JAJTEK010000017.1 GCA_021299695.1 Pirellula sp.
CGATCGCAAAGCTGGCTGGAAATCCCTCGCCCTGAGCTGCTGGACGAAGACCGCAAAAATCTTCAACTCGATTCGGATGACCAAGCCCCTTTGCAGTTCATTCGCACCATGTACGACTTGATCTACCTGGCGTTTCGCACCGACTCTACGCGGGTTGCAACCTACCAAATCACCAACATGGCCGACTGCTCCTCCAAAGCGGCCAAGTTCCCTCAGTTGCAAGGCTTCAAAGATTCACTCCATACCCTGGCTCACGATTGGGATAAACCCGGCGGCTCAGAGCGACTAGGGCAATGGGACCGATTCATGGCCGAACAGTTCGCTTACTTCCTCAACCGTTTGGATTCAGCCACCGAACAACAAGGTACCTTGCTGGATCGGTCACTTGTGCTCTACGGTAGCAGCAACAGTGTTACCCACGACAACAATAACTACCCGTTGATCTTAGCCGGTGGCTCGCAAATGGGCTTCAAACATGGACGATTCCTGAAGTTCAGCGATAAAATCCCCATGGCGAACCTCTTCGTCACGATGCTCAATCAAGCAGGTATCGAATCGCCAAACTTCGCCGATAGTACCGGGGAATTGACCGAACTACTAAACTAGAAATTCAAACGTCCATGTTGCCCAACGCAAACCTCAGCTACCTCGGATTATTCAAGCCCCATTCCACCGTTTCCTGTGTAGCTTCCTCGGTAGCCTCGATTTTATTGTTGCTCTGCAGTTCCGTTCAAGCCGCAGAGCCGCTGCCGAGTACTTTCCAAACGGATGACCCGAAGTCCTCAAGCCGATTGCTGGGATATAACGAGCACCGAACCGATCTTCCAGGTGGTCGGCACGCGAATGTCCGCACCAATCGAGCGGTGGTCGTTCAAGTCGACGGCCAACGACGAAGGCCTATCGGTAGCGAACTCATCGACGATCCCGCTCTTACTGGTAAGACCGATGCTTGGACGCAGTTCGCAGGCTGGTCACCCGATGGAAAAACAGCCATCGTCCTTCGCGGTTGGGAAAGTGTTGAGAATGCTCGATGGGAAGAAGAAAACAAGACGTTTCGGTTCACCCCCGAAGGTTGGCTGGTCGACTCGTATCTCATCGATTTACAAACCAATAAAGCAACCAACGTCACCGCAGTAGATCGAGTCAGCTTCTATAACACTGGACTGTTCTTCTGGCCAAAGGACCCGATGAGACTCGGCTTTACACCGCTGATCGATGGCAACTCCAAGCCGTTCCGCATGGACATCGATGGTCGCAACAAGACTGATCTTACGACCAGTTCAAGCGGCTTTGCGTACGGATTCAGCAGTTCTCCTGACGGTTCGCGAATCTCCTATCACGAAAACTATCAAGTCTATCTTGCAAATGCCGATGGCTCAAATCGTATTCACATCCAAACCGGACATCCCTTCGTCTTCGCGCCATCCTGGTCACCCGATGGAAGATGGGTGCTATTCGTTTCGGGCGAGCACTACGATTGCCATCCCCACATTGTCCAAGCAGACGGTACTGGATTAAAGAAACTTGCGGATCGCGGCGGCTACAAAGGTGTTACCGAATTCCTCGACGTAACAGACTTCCATGGCGGGAGCAGCGATATCCCAGTTTGGGCCGTCGATGGCAAGTCTGTCTTCTACACCGCCAAACTAGGTGATAATGTCGAACTCTTCCAAGTCTCGCTCGATGGACAAACCAAGCAACTTACTCATACCCCCGACGGCACGCTACACTATCACGCCAAGCCCTCACCCGATGGAAAATGGATAGCCTATGGATCGAAACGAAATGGTGTGCGAAATCTTTTTGTAATGCGGTTAGCAGATCGACAAGAACACGCACTGACCGACCTGCCAGAGGGCTTTGCCGCAATGCACGCGTATTGGCAACCGTGATGCATCAACACGACCTTGAGCATCCAACATGAGATTCAATATGCCCTTGATAAAATCAAATCTCCACTTCGTCCTGACGGTACTCTCTTACCTTGCGATGACCTCATACGTGCAAGCCGACGAACTATCCTTCAGTCGCGACGTGCGTCCCATCCTCTCGGAAATGTGCTTCTCATGCCACGGTCCCGATGAAAAGGGGCGAAAGGGTGAACTTCTGCTCAGTGAAATGGCCGGGGCACTCCAAGGCGGCGAATCCGGTCAACCGGCCATCGTCCCCGGAAAACCCGCCTTGAGCGAAATGATCAAACGCCTCCACTCCCTGGACCCAGACGAACGCATGCCACCCGGGGAAACCCAAAAGAACCTCTCCCCAGCGCAAATCACGATTCTCGAAAAATGGATCGAATCGGGAGCGAAGTACGAAAAGCACTGGGCCTTCGTCCCACCCACACTCCCCCCAACAATCACAGATCGCTCCAACTCAAAAATTCCGCACCCAATCGATGCGCTCGTTAGGGCGACGCTCGCACGAAACAACCTTTCCCCTACCGAGCAAGCCGACAAGGCCACCCTCTATCGTCGACTGAGCTTCGATCTCATCGGCCTGCCACCATCGCCCGATGACCTAGCGACCTATCTTTCCGACGACTCTCCGAACGCCTATGAAAACGCGGTCGATCGCCTGCTCAATTCGCCTCACTACGGCGAACGTTGGGCTCGCAAATGGCTGGATCTTGCACGCTATGCAGACACCAATGGTTACGAAAAAGATCGCACACGCACCGTATGGCCCTACCGCGACTGGGTGATCAAATCCCTCAATGAAGATATGCCCTTCGATCAATTCTCGATCGAGCAAATCGCTGGCGACCTGTTACCTCATGCCACCCCAGAGCAACGCATCGCCACCGGCTTTCATCGCAATACCATGCTCAATGAGGAAGGTGGGATCGACCCGCTCGAATTCCGCTACAACGCCATGGTCGATCGTGTTGCAACCACCGGCGCTACTTGGCTAGGCCTGACCTTGCAGTGCTGTCAGTGCCATACCCACAAGTACGATCCGATCCAGCATAGGGAGTACTTTTCCATGATGGCCTTCCTGAACAACGCCGACGAACCAGAGCTGGAAATCCCGAATCCAGACCAAGAACTCCAAGCCGCAGCCCGATTAGCGAAAGCCGATGAACTGGTCGCGTCGTTGCCACAGAAATGGCCTATCGCAGATCCCACCATCGACTGGGTGAGCTCCACTCCAACGCTATTGGCCGAACCAACGGAAAGTATCCTAGTCCTCGACGACCAATCGATGCTATTTCCCGCCCCCGGTCCCGAACGCTCCACAGCCAGCGTCGAGTTCGCTGGACTCCATGGCACCTACACCCATATCCGTATCGAAGCCCTGACCGACGATTCTCTTCCCGGCAAAGGACCTGGCCGTACGGCTCATGGCAACTTTGTTCTCAGCGAAGTTGAGTTCTACAGCGCAGACAAGAAAATCAAACTCACCGATCCGAGTGCAACCGCCGAACAACCCAACTTCCCCGCGATCCATGCAATCGATGGCAACAACAATTCAGGTTGGGCGGTCCATATCGATGGCCAAGATCTCCGCACCAACAAATCGCTCACGCTCCGCTTCGATCATCCGATCGATGCGCGTGGGGATACCAAAGTCATCATCAAACAACTCTTTGGCAATCACCACACCATCGGGCGATTGAAGATCAGTTTCGGCCACGCCCTCGAAAGCTCCTTAGCGACGGAAACCCGCCGACAAGATGCACTTGAGAGAGCATTCTCCGCGTGGTGCGAGCAACAGAAAGCTACCACCGCAAACTGGAAGATTGTCAAGCCGACGCACGCTAGCTCGAATCTTCCACTCCTGAGCATTCAACCCGATTCGACGGTATTCGTTTCCGGTGACATCACTAAAGCAGATACCTATCAACTGAACCTCGGAACACCACCTCAAGCCATCACCGCGATCCGGCTAGAAGCACTTCCAGATCCCAGATTGCCCGCCCGCGGGCCCGGCATGGCATACTACGAAGGCCCCAAAGGGGACTTCTTGCTAGGCGAATTTCAACTCTTCGCCGACGGACAACCCGTCAAAATCGCCAAAGCCAGCCAGAGCTACGCGAAGAACACCTTCGGTTCTCAAGCCGAAGCCCAATATGCAATCGATGGAAACCCAGAGACGGGTTGGAGTTGCGCCGAAGGGCAGGGAAGGGCACACGAAGCTGTCTTCCAACTCGAGAATCCCCTGACCGCCTCGAACCTTCAACTCACCATGATGTTCGGACGGCATTATGCTTGCTCCCTTGGGAAGTTCCGGATCTCCCTGACCACACAATCCGGTGAGGTATTGGCGAGCAAAATCAGCTCTGAAGTTCAATCGCTGATTCACAAAGCAGATCGGTCCGAAGCGGAGACACAACGACTCAAGACCGAGTTCCTCCTCAACGCTCCTGAACTCGCGTCGTTCCACAAAGAAATCAATGACCTTCGTAGACCTCAACCATTCTTGACTTCCCTCGTCCTTCAAGAGCGCCCCGCCGAGAACCCCCGAAAAACCTACATCCACAATCGCGGTGAATGGACTCAACCCACCGATCCTGTCGATCCCGGCGTACTATCGGTCCTCAATCCACTCCCAACCGATGCCCCAAAAAACCGCCTAAGCTTTGCTCGCTGGCTCGTCAGTCGAGAAAATCCACTCACAGCGCGCGTCGTGGTCAATCGTACTTGGGCCTCCTTCTTCGGACGCGGCATCGTCAAAACTCTAGACGACTTTGGTTTCCAAGGCAGCCCGCCATCGGACCCCGAGCTCCTCGACTACCTCGCGGTCCAGTTCATGGAGGATGGCTGGTCGTTGAAGAAGCTTCACCGATTCATCGTCACGAGCCAAACGTATAAGCAATCAAGCCACTCAAATGCGATCGGCCAGGAGAAGGATCCAGAAAATGTTCTGCTCTGGCGAGGCCCGCGGATGAGACTCGATGCCGAAGAAGTACGCGATGCGGCTCTAAAGTCAGCAGGGCTGTTGTCAGAGAAAATGTTCGGTCCAAGCGTGTTTCCACCTCAACCCCCAAGCGTTACCACCGAAGGAACCTACGGGGCGATGAACTGGGCGACAAGCCAAGGTCCTGATCGTTATCGCCGAAGCCTCTACACCTTTACCAAACGGACCGCTCCCTTTGCTTTTGCAAACACCTTCGACGCACCCTCGGGTGAAGCATGTATCGTCCGTCGCGACAAATCCAATACGCCTCTGCAAGCATTGACCATGCTCAACGATGTGATCATCATGGAAGCCGCTCAAGCCCTTGGAAAGTACTTAATGCGCTACGAAGGAACACCCGAACAACGGATCAACCAAGCGTTCGTTCGATGCTTTTCTCGTCCCGCTACACCTACCGAAGTCACTGCAGTACTCGACTTTTACCAAAAACAAGTCCAGCGTTTTACCATCGCTCCTGAATCCGCAAAAGCGATCTCCGTGGGTGAACCACCCGAGTCAAGCATTTCTTGTGCAGCGTGGACCCTCGTCGGACGCGCTTTGATGAACATGGACGAATTCGTCACAAAACGCTAATCAAGGCCATCACTCGCTATGAACCCCATACAACGCTCGTGCCTCGACGTTACCCGCCGCCATTTTCTTCGCGATTGCGGAATCGGCACCGGAAAGTTAGCCCTCGCAGGCTTACTCACGAACGGACTTGACGCTGCACCATCCCCGATGCAAGCCAGCAGTTATGTCGATCCGTTGGCTCCTCGCGATCCCCACTTTCCAGGCAAAGCCAAAGCCGTCATCCACTTGTTCATGGCCGGTGCTCCGAGCCATCTGGAACTCTTCGACAACAAACCAGCCCTCATCGCAATGGACGGCAAGCCGCTTCCGGCTTCGGTGACCGAAGGCCAACGGCTCGCGTTTATCCGCTCCGATGCAGCGGTCATGGGGCCGCAATTCAAGTTCGCTCGACACGGACAATCGGGCATGGAGATCTCAGAAGCCTTACCTTATCTCTCCAAGATCACCGATGACATCTGTTTGATTCGATCCTGCTACACCGATCAATTCAATCACGCACCAGCCCAGACCTTTTTCCAAACAGGTTTTGCTGTACCAGGACGCCCAAGCTTCGGATCGTGGGTCACCTACGGCTTAGGGTGCGTCACAAAAGATCTCCCAGCTTTTGTCGTTCTGAGTACCGGTAGCGGTATCAGTGGCGGTAGCGGACTATGGTCAAGCGGCTTTCTGCCAAGCATCTACACCGGAGTGAGATTCCGAAACCAAGGCGATCCAATCCTGAATGTGACCAATCCAGCCGGAATCGACCAAACCCTCCAGCGAGAGACGATTGACCTCGTTAGCCATCTTAGTCGCATGCAATTCGAAGAATCGAAAGACCCCGAAATCACAACGCGGTTAGCCAACTACGAAATGGCCTTCCGAATGCAATCCTCCGCGCCGGAACTGATGGACCTAAGCAGCGAATCGAAAGCCACACTTGATCTCTACGGCTGCGATCCGGCCACCCCATCCTTCGCAAGAGCCTGCCTGCTTGCCCGCCGCATGATCGAACGTGGTGTCCGATTCGTGAATATCTTCCATGAAGGCTGGGACGCGCATAGCGATGTCGTCGGAAATCACCGTGGCAACTGCAAAACAACGGATCAAGCCAGCGCCGCTTTAGTCACCGATCTCAAGGAACGAGGACTGCTCGACGAAACCCTAGTGATCTGGGGTGGCGAATTCGGACGCACTCCCATGGTCGAAAGCAACGCAGCCCTCGGACGCTCGCGTGGACGCGACCACCACCCGAAAGCCTACAGCATGTGGCTCGCAGGTGGCGGTATCAAATCGGGAATCACCCACGGAGCTACCGATGAACTCGGATACAACATCATCGACAAGCCTGTGCATGTACACGACATCCAAGCCACGCTGCTCCATTGCCTGGGCTTCGATCACGAACGACTCACGTACCGAGCCCAAGGTCGAGACTACCGTTTGACCGATGTCCACGGAAAACTCGTCAACGAACTCCTTACGTGAACCAAGGGGGCAGATCGAGCACCGAATCCTGTTCATCAGGCAGACCGACACTCGAGTCCTTGGACACCGCTGCCGGAACTACTTCCAAATTGCTCGATCTCTTGCCCCATTTGCTGGGCGATCTGTACGAAGAGATTGCAAAAAGGAGTGTTCTTGTCGCGATCTAAAATCAAATGCTGACCGTGTCGGAATCTTCCACCAGCGAGCAACAGTGGTATGTTCTTCGTATCGTGCGAATTGGCATTTCCTAAATTGCTGCCGAAAACCACGGAGGTGCTGTCTAAAAGGCGCGATGCCCCCTCCTGTTTACGATTCAATGCGGCAAGCAACTTGTCAAATGCGTGGATTTGAGCCTCTTCGATCAATCGCAATTGCTGAATCTTCTGTGCATCTTGACCATGGTGTGACAAGTTGTGGTGATCGATGCTGACTCCAGGAATCGGTGGAACATCATTTCGACCTTGGACCATGACCGTGATCAATCGCGTGGAATCGGTCTGCAAGGCCAGTGGGATCAACTCGAAAAGCAATTGCATTTGTCCGATCAAGTCCTTGCTTTCCTTGATGTCCTGAGGGACCTCAGCATCGACCTTGGGTTTTGGCTTATGCACCCAAGCTTCCGCCGCGGACAACCTCTGCTCCATTTCCCGAACCGAAAACAGGTACTCCTCAAGCTTCTCGCGGTCCTCTTGTCCGATCTGGTTACGGAATTGCCGTGTTTCTTCTCGGACCGTATCCATGATACTCTTGCCTTCACGCAGTTTCTGAATCTGAGCATCCTTAGCCTCAACGGTTCCTTCCAGAAAGAGTTTAGTGAACATTCGCGATGGTGATTGCTCGCCCGGAATCATGATCCCACTGGATGTATACGATTGACTCGATCCGTCCGTACTGAGTTGGAGCGATGGAAAACGTGTCTCCAATCCGATTTTCGAAGCGAGCCATTGGTCGATGGAGATCGAATTTCTAAAGCCCGCAAGTCCAGGGTGACGCGCTGCGGTCAACCATGTCATCGATGATGAATGACCATCCGCCCCAGACTGATCCGGGTGGGATATCCCATTGATCAACGTAAAATCCCCACGATGCGAATCGAGTATTTTCAAATAAGGTGTCAACTCGAATGCAGAACCACCGGATTCCGGAAAAAGAAAAGGTGCATGCAGTCCAAGTGTGGTGCAAATACAGACCAATCGCTGCGGGATTCTCTCCTGTGCGGCACGAACCCCTTTAGGCAGAAACGCATCAAGTATGGGTAATGCCAGCCCTACGCCACTTGCTCGCAAAAAGGTTCGTCGATCAGCCCTGAATAGACCTTTGGGATAGTTCATCATTTACTCTTTCAATGTGTTTCTTGTGGACTATCGGTTCGGATCGATGAGACTACTTGTGGGTAAATAGCTTGCTCGCAACCACGCGATGGACTAGCGTGCGGCCCCCGCCTCCGCTTGCTTGAACATCCGCAACTATGCGATCGACTTGAGCTCGATCTGCAAAGCTGATGGCCGCCCCAGTAGCGTATGTAGCAAACTGCTCGACCAGCGACCTTGAAATCTGGGCTTGATCGCGCAACAGGATGTTTCGATAGGTATCGATGTTCGAAAAAGCAATCCCATCGGAGGTCTGGCCAGTTGAATCGACCGGCTTGCCAAGTTTGTATTCCCAAATATCTCTGCCATGCAGTTTAGAGGTCGGGGGTGTGCCTTCGCCAACCGATCGATATCTTTCTCGAAACCCGCCGATCACATCGAAACTTTCCAACGCAAATCCAGGAGGGTCGATTTCTCGATGGCAACTGTTGCAAGTTTCCGAATCGCGATGCTTGGACAATTGCTCGCGAATTGTGGTCGCTCCACGCGTATCTGGTTCGATCGAATTGACCGGTGGTGGGGGAGAGGGCGGACGACCTATCAATCGCCTTAGTATCCATGCGCCGCGAAGCACCGGAGAGGTTACCGTACCATTGGCAGTAACCTTGAGAACCGATGCATGCGTCATGATCCCCCCTCGTGGTGAGCCTTGTGGGAGCTGCACCCGGCGTATCTCTTCGCCGTAAAGATTCGAATCGCTGTGATGGAATTCATCGAGCAGCCCATAGTGATCGGCCAGTCGCCGATCGATCATCACAAAGTCCGAATCGATGATTGCACCGATAGGGAGATTCTTTTGCAACAGCTCCCTTAAGAATGATTGCGTCTCTGCAACCATTGAATCCCTGAGCAGATCGTCGTACTCGGGATACAGTTTCGCATCAGGTGTGGTTGCATCGATTTGGAAGAGATCAAGCCACTGACCAGCGAAGGATACAACGAATTCTTGACTGCGAGGGGAATCCAAAAGTCGATCAACCTGAGCCCGCAAAACATCGGCTTCCGAGAGCTTACCGCTCTTGGCCAGATCCAGGAGCTCTTCGTCTGGGGGACTGCTCCAAAAGCAGTAGGAGAGCCGAGAAGCAAGCGCATAGTCGTCAAGCTTGCCCGGGGTCTCATCGAGCATCAGGAATTTGGGAGAAATCAGGATGCTGCGTAAAGCCACTCGCATCGCTTGCTCATACGTACGCCCCGAATCCAATTCGGAGTGTGCCAAGGCGATGAAGCGATCGGCTTCTCCATCCTGGATCGGTCTGCGAAACGCCCGCTGAGCGAATCGATGGAGCGCATCTTGGGATTCGGTCTTTGGATCCTCCGGTTTTAATTCGTAAGCGATGTGACCGTTTTGGGTCCATCTACCTCGCTGCTTGAGTTTGCTTACCGAGGAATCACCGAACACGCGGGATACGCTTTCGGGTGGCCACGTTTCAATCAGGGGACCTTCGATCTCGACCCATTCAAGTGCCATTCCAGGAACTTTCCAATCCTTGACCGTCTCGACGTTCCACACACTCTTGCCTTGCGCGTCGATACCGATCCCGTACCCGGCGAATCGAAGATGATCCTTGGGGGTTAGCCGCGTGGTGAATTCTACGATACGGGGCACTCCTTCCCGAAGCTCGAAATAACGCAGCATGCGACTGGTCTTCCAATCGCTAGAGTAGACTTTCAACGCAACGGTTTCTTGGCGAGAATCCACTGCGTAGGCCGACGCTCGAATTCGATAAAGTCCATTTGCTGGGGGGCTAAACTGCCTCAGGTCGTCCGGCGAATATCCATGGCTGATAAAGACGATCGCGTCCTCGGTTTGGCGGAACAATTGCCGATGCCTTTCTCCCGAAACAGGATCAACAACTCCCTCGGCCTTATCGAGATTCTCTCGTACTCCCTTTTCATCGTGGTAACGCAACCGCTTCTGGAACACCTCGGGAGCGTCGGTCAACCGAACGCAATCGTCGAGCGCAATCTCGATGACCTCAAGGTACTTCTCCAATTGCAAACCCGAAATACGAAGTCCTTCCGACACGGTATCGTAGCCACTTGCCCTGCCATCCTCGGGCAATAGATGTTGGAGCGGAGTGTCGATCCCGAGCAGATCATGAAGGCTATTTTCGAACTCGCGGCGATTCAACCGCCGGAACGACGTCCTGCCATCGCGATCCTGTCGCTCCGAGATTTCCGCATGCAGCGAGTTTTTCAGCGTTTCTGCGATAGGTCCAAGTTCCGTATCCTTGAGCGCAGACTCCGGCGGCATCTCTCCTCGAACCACCCTATCGTGGATTCGAACCCAACGCTGTCGATTCTCTTGCGATTCAATGGCCCAATCCAATGCATCGATATCCAATCCGCCTGCCATGTCCGTCGCATTGTGGCATTGCTTACAATTTTCCGCCAAGAACGGGCCTACCCCGGTTGGTGGAGCCGCAACAAGGGTGATGGAAAGAACCCAACGAACCACCACGAACAACAGCACGATCCTAACGAGGATCATTGATGGATGTGGTACATGGGCCATCAGCGGCTTCTCCAGGATTCTGCAGGGTTACCGACGACGGGTTACCGACGTTGGGATAATTGCGACTCACCCCTGGACAGTAATCATCGCGTTTTCTGGCAACCAACGCAATGGAGCAATTTCATTTGATCATCGCCAATTGGGAATCGCCCGTCCTGGAGTCCAAGGTGCACCGAGTGCGTCGAACCGACCTAGCATCGCTGGGATGTCCGTTCCGAGGAGCTTATTGAGCTCCACAAGTGCAGCATCGAACTCCTGACCAGCGATCTCATACTGCTTGCGATGCGTGCCAGTCGGACCGGTAGTGCTCCCCATGGCCCCCATCATGGCATTCGAAAGCCTTCCTTGAAGGCCAGGCATGGCACCCTCATTCCGCTTAGTCCGAGTTGGATCACCCGCAAAGATCTGCTGCAGATCGATCAATCGCAGTTGTAAAGCGCGGATCTCCTTCCACATGCTCGGATCAGCCTCCACAGACGATTTGGTCAATCCTTCGATCGCTTCGAGCCGCTCGAAGGCCTCGCCGGTAAGTTCTGTCGCAGCGGTAACTGCATTGGCAAGCTTGTAGACCTGTTTGGCAAAGTCCCGTATCGCCACCCGGTTGATCGGTGTCGTATCTCCGAACGTCAACGGCTCAATCTCAAACTCGCTCTTGGCGATCAATTCCGTGACTTCACCGTCGACCATCTGAGAAACCTCGACAGTGTACTTGCCCGGTACCGCAACAGGCCCTCCCCCTGAAGCACGCCTTCGCCTAGAACCTCCACTCGGTCCAGCATGGCGATAATCCCAATTTGCTCTGATGATCCCACGGTCGGTCGACGTTGGAATTTTGCGTACGATCACACCAGAAGCATCGCGAATGGTCAGCCAACGCGATGGTGCAATCTCACGATCCTCGCCCTTGAGTTCTTCCCAGGTTGGATAAGGGGTGTCATTACCCGCCTTGACTCCCTCACGATCCTTCTTCTCGCGAATGGACTTTTTCGTTTTGAGCTCATCCTTCAAGTGAAACGTAAACGTGACCCCATACTCAGGATTAGGTGCGGTGTAAAAATTCGCTCCTTGAAACCCACGTCCCGAGACACCCATCGGATTGACCGTCTGAAACATCAATCCCTTCTTGATCGGAAACATGGTGTTGCTTTCGAGCAACTCCGGCTTGATCCCTCGAAGTGGAGAGTAGTCATCGAGGATATAGAAACCCCGGCCAAACGTCGCAAGTACCAAATCATTCTCTCGACGCTGGATCTCTAGATCACGGACCATAATGGTGGGCAAACCCGACTGGAGCGCAATCCACTTCGTGCCTCCATCAACGGTGAAAAAACAACCGAACTCCGTCCCACAGAAAAGAAGGTTGGGGTTCACATGGTCTTGCTTGAGAGTGTAGACGCTCCCTCTCTGCGGGAGATCTCCGGTGATCTCTTGCCAAGTCTTTCCTCGATCGGCGGACTTAAGTATGTAGGGCTTGAAATCGCCGCGTTTGTGATTGTTGACGACGACGTAAACGGTGTTCGAGTCGAACAAATCGGCTTCGATGTCATGGATATAACCGAACTCAGGGATGTCCAATGTCCCAAACCGCTCAACCTTGCGCCATGTCGCTCCGCCATCTTCGGTGATTTGCACCAAGCCTTCGTCGGTACCTACATAAATCAATCCCTGCACGAGGGTCGATTCGTCAAGTGCGACAATGTTGCCATAGAGAGATGTTGAAGCATTCTTTGCGACCGAATCGACTCCCCATACTCTGCCCATGACCTTCAATTGATTGCGGTCGATCTGTCGTGTCAGATCGGGGCTGATCGGTGCCCAGTTATCGCCGCGATCGTCGCTGCGAAACAGGACCTGCGAGGCATAGTACAATCGGTTAGGACTGTGAGGAGAGATCAGCAACGGAGAGTCCCAGTTCCATCGCAGGGCAGGGCCCTCTTTGGACTCTTGCGGCTTGATGTCTACCGCTTCTCCTGTCTTGCGATTGTAGCGTACCAGGCCACCATACTGCCATTGCGAATAAATGGTGTCCGGATCATTCGGGTCGACCGCCGGTTCGAATCCATCGCCAAAGACCGTGACAAACCAGTCGCTGTTGCGAATGCCATGCTCATTGTTCGTACGTGAAGGGCCTCCTTGCGTGGCGTTGTCCTGGGTTCCACCATACACGTTATAAAATGGCTTGTCGTTGGATACCGCAACTTTGTAAAACTGAGTGATCGGCAAATTGGCCTTGTAATCATAAGTTTTGCCTCGATCCCAGGTCTCGTACAAACCACCATCGCAGCCTACGATCAAGTGGTTCTCATCGGCAGGATCGATGACGATGGCATGGTTGTCGACATGCTTGTCGTCTTCCCCCAAGGCATTGAACGTCTTGCCGCCATCCTCGCTGACCATCATCATCGTATCGAGCGAATAGATGCGACTGGCGTTATGTGGACAGCAGACAATCTCATGGTAGTACTGCGGGCTACTGGCGACATAGCCACTCATTTTCTCCCATGTCTCACCCCGATTGAGACTGCGAAAGAAACCACCCTTATCCCCCGTCGATTCGACGATCGCATATAGGATCTCGGGATTCACCGGGGAGATATCCAACCCGATTTTCCCTTTATCTCCATCGGGCAATCCACGATTGATCTTACGCCAACTTGCTCCTCCATCCGTGGATTTGTAGAGGGCCGATTCAGGGCCACCATCGATCAGGACCCATTCGTGACGTCGACGCTGATAGGAACTCGCATAGAGGATTTTAGGATTGCTAGGGTCGATATGGACTTCGTTGATACCCGTCATCGGGCTGATGTTCAAGATGTTCGTCCAAGTCTTACCGCCGTCGGTCGTTTTGAACAAACCGCGATCACCACCATCCTTCCACAACGGACCTTGCGCTGCGACAAACACAGTATTCGGATCTTCAGGATGCACGGCGATCATTCCGATGTGCTCACTGTTGTCCAAGCCGACGCGTTTAAACGATTGTCCGCCATCAGTTGACTTGTAGAGACCATCGCCATACCCGACGCTTCGCTGAGAGTTGTTCTCGCCCGTTCCGACCCAGATCGTATGGCGATCATGAGGACAGATCGTCACGCAACCGATCGAATAAGACCCCTGGCCATCAAAAATCGGCTTGAAAGTAACCCCCGCATTCTCGGTCTTCCACACCCCTCCCGAGGAAGCCACTACGTACCAAATCGAGCGATTGACCGGATCGACTGCGATGTCGCCAATACGGCCCGACATGAAGGCAGGTCCAATCTCGCGAAATTTCATCGCGGAGACTAAATCCGAGTTAATTCCAGGAGCTTTATCTTTGGGCTCGTCGGAGTCTTGGGAGTAGGTCGCCGAACTTCCCAGAAAAAGTGCGATACCGACGGATAAGGTCCAGTGTTTGAGCATGACGTTTTACGAGGTGATTTCAAGGTGCAGTGAAAAGAAAGCAAAATTCGTACTCTCGGAAACCACTCTAATTGCCAAAGGCTGCGTTTGCCAACATCACTGGCCAATCCGGTATGGAAAGTCCGCGAGTTTCTGGCTATATCCGCCACAGCTGCCCCCCTGGGGAACGGTTCAGCTGGATCGCACTTCGGGTCGCTGAAGTAAGGAATCCAGGTGTTTCGGACCGTCAAGCCCCCCTATAATATGACTGGCTCTGGCAATTCGGCTCTGGCAATTCGTCAATCGATGCCTACAAGCAAGGATCCTTCGAATCATGATTTCCATCGCGATCGCAATCGTATTGGTTTTTTCGACCGCTGCGTCGATGGCAGCCGACGACCGCCCAAACGTCCTGTTCATCATGGTCGACGACTTGAGGACTTCGCTTGGCTGCTACGGGGATCGGCTGGCCAAATCCCCCAACATCGATCGTTTCGCGCAATCCGCCAGGGTCTTCACAAGAGCCTATTGCCATCAATCGGTATGCGGCCCCTCGCGGGCTTCGATATTGACTGGGCTTTTGCCCGACCACACAGGGGTCTGGCACAACCGCAATCGGTTTCGCAGTACAAACCCAGACTTGGTAACGCTTCCACAACTCTTCAAGAACAACGGTTATTGCACTCGGGGACTTGGGAAGATCTTTAGCGGTGATGAGCTTGAGGAAGATCCCGAGTCCTGGACCGTTCCGACGGTGCTCAAGGCACAAGGGTGGAAGAACTACACCAAGAAACGGAGCGGGGAGGGAAAAGGCCCACCGTTTGAGTTTGCAGATGTTCCCGACCATGGGTACCCCGATGGTAAACTCGCGGATCTAGCAATCGAGACGCTTGGAGAACTGAAGCGACAATCCGAGCCATTCTTTTTGGCGGTCGGCTTCTTCAAACCCCATTTGCCATTCAATGCTCCCAAGAAGTACTGGGACCTCTACGATCCATCCGCATTCGATCTCGATGTACCGAGAAGCCGAACAACAGGAGCGCCGCAAGTCGCTTATCCGGACCATCTTGAACTGGCTGGATATCAAGGAATCCCACCCGACGAACGCGTTACGGCCGACCAAGCTCGCGAGCTTCGCCATGCGTATTACGCATGCGTCAGCTATACCGATGCGCAAATTGGCAAGCTCCTGGATTCCCTCAAACCCCTGGGACTCGAAGAGAACACCCTCATCGTACTGCTGGGCGACCATGGTTACTCGTTAGGAGAGGCCGATCATTGGTGCAAGGATACGAACTTCGAGCTCGATACGCACGTGCCGCTGATCATCCGCACCGCTAGCATGAACCTACCTGGAACCGCGACCGAGGCCCTTGTAGAGTATGTTGACATCTATCCAACGCTCGCCGAGCTGGCCAAGCTCACTCCACCTGCCGGGCTCGACGGCCGGAGTCTGCTAACGATCCTCAAAGACCCGAGCACCCAAGGACACGATCTGGTTTTGAGCCAATTCTCAAGACCTTTCAAAGCGGGAACTCCGGAGATCATGGGCTATTCGATTCGGACACAATCGCAGCGTTACACCCGTTGGATTAACTGGGAATCCAAAAAAATTCTTCACGAGGAACTTTACAACTACGGGCTTGAATCGAACGATCCAAAAACATCGTCCTATGAGATCGAATCTGAAAATCTCGTCGGTCATTCGGCGCATGCTGCAACTCACAAACAACTCAGTCAACAGATGGATGGAGTCCTCCGCGATCGTCTCAGGCCTGTAAACTTGGAACAGACTGGCAAGTCCACAAAGAGGAAAAATAAGCGATGAGCGACATGGGAAAAAAATCCGCTTCGAGCGATGGACGATTCGGGGGGCGATTTGGGGGCATTTTCTGGATCCTGCGATTTTCGCTTGGCGTCTCTCTCTTCGTGATTTTGGTACCCTCGAGTTTGGCGACCGAGCCATTCCTTGAGAAAACCATTCTCTTCAGTGAGCGTACCGATGGTTTTACCCTTTATCGTATTCCAGGCATGGTCGTAACCTCCAAGGGTACGGTGCTGGTCTATTGCGAAGCCAGAAAATTCAGCGACGCCGACCGTGGTGAGATCGAAATTCACTTGCGACGCAGCAGCGATCAGGGGCGAACCTTTACACCGGCAAAGCAGATTGCACACCTTGGGGAACGACTCCCGCGAAACCCTCACTTACCCGAAAAGAAAAAAACCAAGGACATGGGGGGACCCAATGAGCAGACAGTCAACAATCCCGTCGCGATCGCGTCGCGAAACGGTACCGTTCATCTGATCTACTGCGTCGAATACATGCGATGCTTTCATCTTCAGAGCGACGATGACGGAGCTACCTGGAGCGATCCGATTGAGATCACCTATACGCTCGAGGGCTTTCGCAAAGAGATCGACTGGCAAGCCATAGCGTCGGGTCCCGGGCATGCGATCGAGATGAAAAATGGTCGCCTGTGCGTTCCCTTTTGGATGACTACCTATGAGAAAAATGCGAAACTACGCAAAGCCGTTGGGACTATCTTCAGCGATGATCAAGGCAAATCCTGGCAGCGAGGAGAGATTGCTATACCCGACGCAGGCGAGCCCAATATCGCAAGCCTAGCCGACGGAGGGGTGATCGTCACTGCACGCAACAACGACCAACGCAGTCGCCGCCTAGTGGCTCGCAGCCAGGATGGCGCAACGCGATGGACGAAGCCCGAGTTTGCTGAGGACTTATTGGAACCCGGATGCATGGCGGGTATCGTCTCGCACTCAGAAAACGCCTCGCCCAACGATTCGCTTCTGCTTTTTTCCAATCCTCGTACCATCGAGCGAGAGCACTCGGCACGACGCAACGTGACGATCAGTCTCAGCCGCGACAACGGAAAAACCTGGCCGACAATCAAGACGCTTCAACCCGGTCCTAGCGCCTACAGCGATCTCGCCGTTCTGCCCGATGGTTCTGTCCTTTGCTTCTACGAAAACGGTACGGATAAACCTACGATCCAACGCAAACGCGATTGGGCCTATGCGAATTTGACCCTCGCTCGGTTCAATCTCGCTTGGCTCGAAGCCCAAGACAAATCAGAACCAAAATCCAAATAGCCGATTGGAACGTTCCTCCAAATCGCTTGATTTCGGACTGATCGTTATCAATCATTAACAATCGTTCGAACCTGAAATTCAGACGGATTCTACCGATGGACAGGGACTCAATGAACACAAGAAAACTTGCAAGTTCACACCTGGTCGTGTGTCTAGTGTATCTTCTGGCCATGCATGGTTATCTGAGCTCCTCGGCTGCGGAAAACTGCCATGAACGTCCCAACGTCTTACTCATCGTCTCGGAGGACAACGGACCCGAACTCGGTTGCTACGGCGATCCCTACGCACGCACACCCAACCTGGACAAATTCGCCAGCCAGTGCATCCGGTTCAATCGGGCGTTTGTACCTCAAGCTGGCTGCAGTCAATCGCGCGCAAGTTTCCTGACCGGCCTGTACCCCCATCAACATGGTCAGATTGGGCTAGCAACCTGGGGTTTTCGGCTTTATCGAGCCGATACGCCCAACCTTCCACGCCAACTCCAAGCCGCTGGATATCGAACCGGAATCATCGGAAAACTGCACGTGAACCCCGAGTCCGCATTCCCCTTTGATTTTCGCGAAATCGAATCGGGCAATTTCGCTCGCAAGGGCTTGCAGGATTACTCCAAGCACGCTGCTGATTTCATCAATGCAAGCGACCAACCCTTTTTCCTTAGCGTCAACTATCCCGATGCGCACGACCTTTGGTTGAGGCAAGTCAATGGATTGCCCGTCGAACCACAGTCGGCCGACGAGGTCAAAGCCATGAGCTACATGGGCGTCGATCCGGCGGCCATGCGCGAGATGGTAGCCGACTACTACAATTGCATCAGCCGTCTTGACTCTTTGGTAGGCGATTTATTATCCGAGCTTGAGAAAAGCCAAAAGGCACAGGATACAATCGTCATCTACTTAGGAGATCACGGGGCCGATATGCTCCGCGGAAAACGCACCTGCTATGAAGGCGGACTGCGAATCCCCCTCCTGATTCGCTGGCCTACGAAAATCGAACCACAAGTCAGGAACGAACTGGTCTCGACAATCGACTTGATGCCTACCCTCTTAGCAGCCGCAGATGTTCCTCCCCCGGCGGGACTCCCAGGTCGAGCGTTGCAGCCTTTGTTTTCCCCTGGGGATCCCCCATGGCGAACCCATTGCTTTGCCGAATACCACACGCATGCTGCCGCTCCAAACTACTTCCCTCAAAGATCGGTACGCAACGCTCGCTACAAACTGATCGAAAATCTACTGCCCGGCGAAGTCCATCCCGACTACGACAACACCCTCTCGAAACTTGCCAAAGAAGCCGATCGACGCAAGATCGCCGGGGGGCTCGATCTCGTGCAGGTCATCGCACAAGCCGCTCCAGAAATCCGTTCCGCCTATAAGCTCATGCGTCAACCACCCGAGTACGAGCTTTACGATTTGCAAAACGACCCCCACGAATTCATCAATTTGGTAGAAGACCCCCAACATGCTCTTGCCCTCAAAGAACTTCAAGCGACCCTCCTGCAATGGCGGCAAGAGACTCATGATCCGTTGCTGGATACGGAGAAACTTAAGCTCTTGAGCTCTGAGGTGCGATCGAACAAAAAGAAAAACACGGCAAGCGACCATGTTTGGGGGTACCCAGACTATTTCTTCGGTCGCAGTCCCCCTGCTTCGGCCCCCCCTACCGAGAAAAAGAAGAAGCAAAAAAGCAAAGGCTAGTCCCTATGGCACAGGCTCTTTCGCTGACAACCCGGATTTTCTCCGGGGGATTTCCTATCCGGTTTGCTGTCATCTGGCATGATTCTATAGACTTCGATCCGAGAGCGAATCCCTGTTCAGCATTTAAGGATTCTCCTCGTGGGAATCATCAAAAAGAAAAAGCTGACGCAGATCCGATTTCTCTTTCGGCTTGGGGATCGATTTCGGCTTGGGCAGCGGGTCCCGCTTCTTCCGAGAACCGTGCTTTTGATACACCCGCTTCGATTCGTCGATCGCCGCTTCGGTTTGCCTTATCGCAAAAATCCTCTCCTGCGCCATCCGGTAAGCCGTTCGATGATCGACGATCGGAAAAGGATAATCGCGTCCCACCACGCAACCGACCTGCGACTGCACGTGCATCGGCATTCGATGCGGCTCAGGCAAGTACTCATTCGGGACTTGCTCAAGTTCCGGGACGTATCGCCGGATGAATTCTCCGGTTGGGTCCTGATCGCTGACTTGTTTGGCCGGCGAATAGATCCGTATCGTATTGATGCCAGTAGTTCCCGATTGCATTTGGCACTGGGAGAAATGTATCCCCGGCTCGAAATCCAAAAAATACTTCGCAAGGTGCACAGCCGTCGGACGCCAATGCAACCACAAATGATTCGATGCAAACGACATCAACAACGCTCGCATACGGAAGTTGATCCAACGATTTTGGGCAAGGGCCCGCATGCATGCATCGATCATCGGATAACCGGTGTTGCCTGACTTCCATGCCTCAAAACGCTCTTGATTGAACTCGTTCTCTCGAAGGCCATCGTACACGCGGGAGATGTTCTCGAATTCCAACGCAGGCTCATCCTCAAGCTTCTGCATGAAGTGGCAATGCCATGCCAATCGTGATGAAAACGATTTGAGGGATCCGAACCAACGCGAATCGATCGATCCGACCGGAGCTTCACGGAGCTCTTTCTCTCTAGCCATCAAACCTTGATACGCCGATTTCATCGAAAGGCATCCCCAGGCCAGATAAGGACTCAAACGACTGCAGTCGTCAGGGGCTGTCACAGGACTCGACATCCCCCTGCGATAGTTCACGCTCCGGACGGATAAAAAAGATCCCAAAACCTCCTTTGCCCTGGACTCTCCACCTGTCTGTACTCTTAGCTTTTGCTGCGAGGATAAACCGAGTTCCTGTCCTGTGGGCATGACGCCCCAATCGAATTCGGTGGGAATCACCATCCGATTCGAGCTCGGTGCGATCGGTGCCGTCATTCGCTTGTGCCAAATCGCAGCCCAGCCATCTCGACCCTTCAAGGGTCGCACCACTCCGTTTTGCGTGTATTGCTTCCAGGTAACCCCCGAGTGCCGAGCCCATCGCGCCACTGCACGATCTCGATCGTAAGTGAACCGATTGCCAGTCTCCTCGTGGGAGTACAATCCGGCAATGTCGTACTTGCTGGCGAGCTCGACAAAGACATCAGGCAACTCTCCGACGCGTATCGCCAGTCGCCCACCGATCGCAAGAAGCTTCGCGGAGAGTTCCTCAAGCGACTGAACAATGAAGTCAAAGTGAGGTCGATCCAACTCGGGCATCGCCCAAAGTTTCGGCTCGAAAACAAACATCACGACCGTCGCGCCAGATTGAGAAGCCTCCCATATCGGCAAATGGTCGCTCAGCCGCAGATCCCGCTTGAGCCAAACAAGTTGAATAGCATCTCGCGCCATAGTAGTAAGCCTTACGCTCAGGTGTTCTCAGGACGCATCGCAGACGCTCCGTGCTCCGTGATCGTGATCCCACCCAAAGGATACTCGGGCGCAATGACTGAGCACGACCAAGCCGCTTAAATTCTCGTCCTCAGTATAACGAAACTTCAAAGCTCTAGGTCAAGTCCTCTGCGCCAAGACCGCATCAAGATTCGTTACGTCAGAGGAATCACCAAGGGTTGACTCTGTCCTATAGTAGTCGCAGACTCCTTTTTTCTTGAACGCACCAGCACTTCATAAAGCGGTCGGTAAATCTTACAGATTGGTTCAAGGGAACTTCGTGAACAGCACATTTTGCAAAAATCTATCGAGTCTTTGTTTCATCCTGGGATTCGCTTCGATCATCGGATCGATCGCTATTTGGTTCCTGACCGGTGGGGAACTAGCCGAATCGAAAGCCCATGCAGAGCGTTTCGGGATCTTCGTCGGTCTCTGGGCTCCGACCTTCTTCGCGCTCTCGGGAAGACTCCGAGGCGAGGGCATCGCCCGATAGATCTGGATGTGGACGCTACTTCCAATTCTGGGCATAGCTCCTGTAGATGTCGATCCATCATTTTTGATCCGGACAACGGAATCGGCCAAACGTAGAGCCTCGCAAGGCCACATGCTTGGTCTTCCTGCCCGTTGTTCGCTCTCGCCACATCCGAAAAGAAGACGGCTTCATCTCGGCTCGCATCAGCTTGATGACTTCACCCGGAGTGAGTCCAAACTGGGCTCGGATAGCGTCGAACGCTGTTCGGTCCTCCCAAGCCATTTGGATAATTCGATCGATGTCCGAAGGGGTCAATTCCATCGTTTTCACTCCTAGTTCACGTTGCAAAAAGCTCTGATGTCCCCCGGATCATCCATTGGACCTCGCGAGCGATCGACTCGATCAATAACTCCAAAGACCCAGGGGACATCGCTGCGATGACCTCTTGGTAAATCGCATACCCGTAAGTGCATGCAGGAGGGATGTAACCAGGTTGCCAGTCGTTGGTCAAGGTCGCGACAAAGACCGGGTGCTCGGAAAAGCGTTCACGCAGGGTAAGCTGAAACACTTGATACAACTCACCTGGAACAAAAATCCATACTGCATCCCCCATAATCCCGATCCGCAGCCTCAACGGGTACGAACGACCTGGTACCAAATTATTCAAACGGGTCAACTGCCGCGTTCGCTGTTCGACCTCCGCGCGGCAATCGCGGATACGAATTTCATCGTTCGCAGCGCGCGCGATCGACTCTTCGGCAAGCCAATGCTCTCGCTGCGATAGTGTCTGCTCGATTGTCGGTAGGTCGTGCCTGTAGGGGAGTTCGACGAGCAACTCCCTCCATCGCCAAAGAGTCTGTCGATCCAGAGCGTCTTCGGAAAGTGCCTGATGCTTCCAAGTACCGATTGCAGTACCCGAAAGGACCGGGCCGCAGTAACAGTACTCGGTTCCCGGGGGAGCCAAGGTTGCCAACGTCGAAAGCGCTGCAAAGCCGACCTTTCGGCCGTTGCGGTCTGCAATCGAGGTATCGCCGACGAAGCCCTCGCGTGGTCCAAGGTCCCCCGAGGCACCTTGGAGAAACAAGCACAAACCACCGTTTTGCTGTTCGATCACCTCGCGCATCGAGCCAACCCAATCCGGACTGATCAGTGTATTGTCCCAGGCTAATGTGGTCGGATGGCAAGCGTAGTTGACCACCGTCGCGAGACTCGTTCCCGAGGCATCGGTGATTTGAGCTATCATGAGCGTATCGTCGGCTCGGCCTTTGGGATTAAACCCGCAAACGAATCGATCTCCTTGCTCGTCAAAGTAGTCCCTATGAGAGGCCAGATCGCAGCGACCTTGGCCATAGACAATCGTAGCATCAACAATCTTGCTTCGTGCTCGGCAAGCAAGTTCTGCCATTTGCACAGCGAGTTGATCCAGATACGGTGCGAGCAACTCTCCACCGGGCAAGTCGCTCCGGGTACGCGACATCCAACCCGCACCGTGGGTGTGCGACATCGAAACCAAGATATTGGCATAAGGAACTCCGGTCGCTTCATGGATAGCATTCCGGATACTATTCAACTCCTGCGCATCGAGGATGCAGTGATCGAGCCCCAGAAGTACCTGAGGATCGCCCAGGGCCGGCAAGAGTGGTTCGAGCCACAGTAGCGTCGCCTCCAAGGGTCGATGGACACCTGTGGCACGATCATGAAGTGCCGCACCCCACATGCGATGGTAGATACCGATGGGAGGGGTAATATCCCCGCGTACAACCGCCGCGCCGCATCGTGATTGCGGTGTCTTAAGGACCTTCATGTTCATCTCCAAAAAGTGTGCCTTGTGGATTCAGAAACGCCCAACAAAGGGCATCGATAGCCATCACGCTGGCAAAAAGAAACAAGATCAAATTCCAATTGCCCGTCTGAGCGACAAGCCAACCGGCCGTCAAAGGAAACAACGCCGCTCCGAGATTTCCAAACATGTTCATCGTGCTGAAAACCGTTGCAACTTGACGCCCTCCGAAACTGATCGCTACGGTATAGCCGCTGACCCCACCGAAAGTAGCGCAAAATGCCCCAAGGGTTATCAATGCGATACTCTGTTGAATGTCACTTACAAAATACGAAGCGACTATCAGCAACGAACAGAGTCCCATCCCGACGACCGCAATTCCCTGCCTACTGAGCCGCTTGTTGCCCGTTTTGAGCAAGAGCCAATCGGAGAAGAAGCCACCGGTCAGGCTGCCGACCACACCACCGATCCCAGCAACCGTCGTGAGCACTCCCGACCCCAGGAGGGTCACCTCCCTTGTTTTCTGCAGGAAAGTCGGAAACCAGGTCATGAAGAAAACCATGCCGGCGGCCCGGAAAAACTGTTGTGCGCAAAGCAAAGCCAAGGGCCAACTCCGCAGCAACCGCGACCAATCGACCGGAACGCTAGCCACCGAGGCCCTAGACCCTGCGGGCAGCGTTCGCACCGAGACCAACCCCAGAAACACAACAGTCCATAGAATCCCCGGAACCGCATAGGCACCGAGCAATAGCCTCCAGCGCTCGATGCCCCAAGCGTCGGCCCAAGCCATCAAGGACTCAAGAACCATCGCCGTCATCACCGGAGCGATCGCACCACCGAGGGTCATACCCGAGGCAAGCAGCCCGGTAGCCCGCGCACGCTCGGTTTCCGGGAAAATCCGACCGAGAGCTTTGGCCGCACAAGGAAACGCACCAGCTTGTGCGGCCCCCATCAGACTCCACATCACCAACAACGAAACAAAATCGGTTACAAAAGCGGTCAGCAGTGTGGCCAACGACCACACAACGGAAAAGATCGACAGTGCACGGCGACTCCCTAGCCGATCGGCCAGCCATCCGCTTGGGATTTGCATCAAGCCGTAAGAGAAATACCAAGCCGATTGAATCCAGCCCATATCGCGAGCCAAATCGGCAAACTCCAAGTCGCTGGCGATCTCCGAGGCCGGGACGCTCAATGCGGCCCGCTGTATATAGGCAATCGCTGCCGAAGTACACAAAAGTACCAAGACCCGATAGCGTCCTTGGTGGACCACCATCTGATCGGTCAGGTCCTTTGGCATAGAAAACTCCTATCGGTTCTCAACGAGTTTTCTTTCGAGCCATGCGAACAAACGATCGATCTCGGCGCATGTCTCGGAATCGAGTTGCCATCCATAAGGCTCGACTTGAAGTGTGTTGGGAAAAAGTCCACGCTTCTTGAGCAGGTACTTCTCGATCGCTAAAAATCCGTCGAGCCCAGCTTGAAGTTGCAAGGCCGTCAGAGCGCCGATGGGGAGCGATAATTGATAGATTCGCTCATCATCGCCATTTTGCAATGCGTTCCAAAGAGCGACGATACCGTCGAGAAGATCCGTCCCAGGCATAGTACCGACAATACCGCGACGGTAGCAGTCAACCAGATTGATCCCACCGGAGCCCTCGAAGATGCGTGCACGCCCTTGGGTCGCATCGCGCAGTTTCGAGAGATTCGGACCGAGGGGACTAGCCTCAGGCTTGAAAAAAATTCGCTCTTCGCCGAACTCGTCGAGCAGATTGAGATAAACACTCAGATCGATCGCCGCGCCGACGTAGCTCGAGGCATCCTGCACAACCAGAGGGATCGAAATCCCACGGGCAATAGCAGCGAAGTACCCAGCCGTCTGTGCACTGCCAAGCGAAATCGATACCGGCGGAATCGCCATGACCGCACTTGCCCCGAGCTCCTGGGCGTGGTGAGCAAAGTCCAACGACTCCTTGATGCTCTCAGCCCCCACACTGATGACCGTAAAGCCACGCCCCTGTACCGCCCGGCAAACATAACTGGCCAGCTCTTTGCGACCATGGTAGCCGAGCCTCAGGACCTCGCTGACCATCGCGATGACCACCCCTTGTGCACCTACCTCAAAGGCCCAATCGATTTGGCATTCCAGCGTCGGTACGTCGATCGAACCGTCCGTATCCAGAGGCGTATGCAGCACAGGCAGGACACCGTGCAATAGGTTGGATGCTGGTTTGATCAAGGATGCGATTCCCTTCATAGTGGAGTTGAAGAAGCCTCACCAATCGCCCACACTGCCGTCTCGATGAAACACCCGTTGCAAGATCTCTTGCTCGAAAGGGTGCTTTCGGACCTCGTCCTCATCGATCGAGATCCCAAGGCCCGGTAGGGTATTTGGGCTCACCGTCCGCGTGGACTTATCGACCCGGAACCCTTCTTCGACGATATCGTCACGCCACGGTACATCGTTGTGAACCGACTCGCAGATGATGTAGCTAGGTTGAGCAAATCCGAACTCGATCGAGGCTGCGGTGCTCACGGGCCCCTGAGGATTGTGAGGAGCCAGCGCGATGCGGTAAGCGTCGGCCAATGCAGCGACACGTCGCGCCTCGGTGAACCCTCCACAGTGCGTGATGTCCAACTGACAAATCTCACAGCCCCGCGCAGCGAAAAGATCTCGAAAGGCCGCCAAATGCGTCATCCTCTCGCCGGTTGCAATTGGAGTCGTCACCGCCGCATTGATGGCAGCAAGACCGTCGATCGATTCAGGCCAGCAGGGTTCCTCCAAAAAGTAAAGCCCATAGGGCTCTAAGGCTTTGGCAAACTGCATACCCATCGCAGGAGAAGGACGCGCATGGCAATCGACCATGATGTCGATGTCCGAGCCCACGGCTTGGCGCATCGCTGCCACACACCCCTCGGCCGCTTGGATCGGCTTTAAACCTTCGATCGGCATCGTCGAGGGGACCGCCATGGACTTAAATGCTGTGAAGCCCTCGGCAACGGCATGCTGAGCTAGCTCGGCAAATCGTTTCGCATTGTCGACCGGCGTTTCATAAAAACTCTCCATCGAACCACCACCCAAATGGCAGTACAGGCGGATGGTGTCGCGGACAGGCCCACCCCATAGCTTGTGACAAGGCACCCCGTGGATTTTACCGATGATGTCCCAAAGCGCTATATCGATGCCGGCGATTGCAGTCGATCGAACAATTCCATGTCCATGCCAAAAATGCTGACGCCACATCATCTGCCAAAGATGCTCGACCCGAGTTGGATCTTCTCCCAGAAGCAGTTGCGAAAGATCCTCGATCGCCCCGACGACGCCTCGGGTGTGCCACTCCAAGGTCGCCTCACCCCAGCCAAACAACCCAGGTTGATCCGTCAGAACCTTGACGAACACCCAATTGCGCATCCGGGCATGACATACAAGCGTTTCGATGCGGGTGATTTTCATGGATAGCCATCGTCCAAAGACTGTGGTGGTTCAACACATCCGAGCCGGCACTATATGGACTTCAATATCCAGAATCAAGTAGGTCGCTCAGATGCGTATCGAGGATCGATCATGGTTGGCTCTTTGTCCCCAACCCCGAATAGGAATACACGCCAAGACCCGAAAGGACCACTCCTAGACTCAGCAGGAGGGCAAAGCGATCGGCCGTTGCCAATACGAACACCCAACCGACGGCCGCAATCAAACTCGGGATCGGGTAAAACCACATCCGGAATGGCAAGTGGATATCAGGCCGAGTGGTTCGAACAATATGCAACGCGACGATCTGCCCGAGAAACTGCACCACAATCCGAACGCAAACCGCCGCACTGATCACCGTCGTCAGATCCAAAAAACAAAACAACGAAGTCAGAACCCCCAAAGCCAAGAGGGAAACCCAGGGATATCTCCCCTCGGGATGCAACTTGCCAAACACCCCGTAAAAGTCCCCCTGGCGGGCTGCCGCAAACGGAATCCTGGAATACCCAAGTGTGATTGAAAACATGCAAGCCGCAGCCGTCCAAAGGATCAGCCAGGTGAATGCAACGGCCCATGGCCTACCATAGAGAGTCTCCATGAAATCCGCCGCGATGTTCTTCGACTCCATGGCCTGTCTCCATGGCACGACCCCAATAATGCATAGATTCATCGTCATATAAATCAAGGCGATCAGGATGACCGATCCCATCACAGCCCGCGGAATCGTCTTGGACGGCTCACGGACCTCATCTCCTAAATGGCACACATTGTAGTAACCCAAGTAGTCATAAATCGCAATTAGCATGGCGGCACCCAACCCCGAAGCAAACTGCGAGTCCAACCGGAAGGCGTTCTCGGGAAAGTCGATCTTCGACCAATCCATGTACCACCAACCGCTTAAAATCACCAAAGCGACGGTCAATAGCGTTCCACAGGTCATCAGTATCGCGATCCATCCGATACTCTCGATCCGGCGACACAATAGAATCGTGATAAGCACCACCGCCAGCACCAAAATCCAACGCGTACCACCGGGTATGGTTCCGAATCGCTCGACCAGACCCGGCATGGCGTATTCGAGGTAACTCAACGCACCGATATATCCCGAGGCCATCTCCATCGCGCCGCTGACCATAAACTGCCATATAAACAGAAACGGTAGGATCCTGCCCCATCGATACCTGCCGTAAATCCGCTTGAGGAAATGATAGGTACCCCCGCTCCCAGGCAGCGCGGCTCCAAGTTCACTCCACACCAAACCATCGCATAAGACCAAGACCGCCGCGAGTACCCAAGCGATCATAGCTTGAGGCCCAGACATCGCAGCAATGAAGGCTGGAATCGTAATAAATGGCCCGATACCCACCATATTGGCGATGTTTAGCCCCGTCGCTTGAAGCAGCCCGAGCCCGCGATTCAGCTCGCCAGGGGCTCCCGGAAGGACAGTCGCTCTCGCCTCGGATCTCGGATCATCGCTCATCGCAGAATCGGCCTAACTACATTGCCCGCCACGTCCGTCAAACGATAGTCGCGACCCGCATGCCGATAAGTCAATCGGGTATGGTCTAGGCCCATCAAGTGCAAGATCGTCGCATGAAGATCGTGTATGTGAACCTTGTCCTGCATGGCGCGAAACCCAAAATCATCGGTGGCACCATAGGCCATCCCACCACGCACCCCACCACCTGCCATCCAAACCGTGAACCCCCAAGGATTGTGATCCCGGCCATCGGAATTCTCCGTCGTCGGTGTCCTTCCAAACTCACCACCCCAGAGCACCAACGTGTCATCGAGCATCCCGCGCTGCTTGAGATCCTTCAACAATGCCGCGACCGGACGGTCGATATCTTCACACAGCGTCCGTGTCGATTCGTTGTGGTTCGAATGCGTATCCCACGGTTGACCGTTCCCATAGTAAAGCTGCACCGTACGAACCCCTCGCTCGACCAACCGCCGGGCCAATAAGCAGCCATTGGCGAAATGCGATTTGCCATAAGCCTCCCGCGTCGAGTCGGCCTCCTTTTGAATGTCAAAGGCCTCGGCCGCCTCAGTTTGCATCCGAAAAGCTGTCTCCATCGCATGGATTCGAGACTCTAGCTGCGGGTCAACTCCAGCCTGAACATCGCTTTGTTGATTCAAATCCTTGAGCAACTCCAACTGCTCGGCTTGCGCTTCGCTGCTCCACTTGTTGTTCTGCAAGTAGGGTATCATCTGCTTGGGATCGAGATTCGAATGATTGACATACACCCCCTGATGCTTGGCTGGCAGAAAACCACTGGACCAAAGCTCCGAGAATCTCACAGGTCGGCCAGGACACAGCGAAATAAACTCCGGAAGATTAGCGTTTTCAGAACCCAACCCATAGGACAACCAAGCGCCCAGAGTCGGCCGATTCGGGGTGATCGTCCCATTGTTCATCATAAACAAAGCCGGTCCATGATTGGGATTGTCCGTGTGCATCGAACGGACAACACATAAGTCATCGGCAAACTGGGAAGTGTAAGGGAGCAGTTCACTGATCTCCAAACCGCTTTGACCATGATGACAAAATCCAAACGGAACTGGCATCAATGCACCCGTAGGCCGTTCGGTCCTCAAGTCCGCCCCTTGGGGTTTCTGTCCAGCGAATTTATTCAATGCAGGTTTCGGATCGAACAAATCACCCTGAAAGGGACCTCCGTTCATGAACAAATGGATGATCCGCTTGGCCTTCGGCGCAAAATGCCGCATCGTTCCAAGTTGCCCAGCCGTCTCGGCACAAGGTAAACCCATCGCTCTGGGCAACAGATTTGCCAATGCCAACAATCCAAGTCCAGCACCAGTGGTTTTCAACGCCTCTCGACGCGTCAAGACCGACGCAATACCCGCCTGTGAGATCCTCATCTGCCGGCCTTCCCTCATTTGCAAAAGTAAAATTCGTTGCTGGCCAAAAGTGTCTGTGCCAATAGTTGCCATCGATCCGGTGCGTCTTGAACGAACTCCTTAATTCGAGAGAACTCTCGCTCAGTCGGTTCTCTTTGATAAAGCCATCGGTGCAAGCTTCGAATCCTCTCCTGCACATCGACGATGCCCTCGCGATCCAAACGAGCAATCAGCGCCTCGGATCGTTCGATCAGAAAACGACTGTTAAGAACATACAGTTGCTGAAGCGGGGTGATCGTTGGGATCCGAGTTGGACTATGAGTAAGCGGGTCAGGAAAATCGAAAAGCCGGAGCAAATCGGAAACTTCTCTGCGACGGACGTGCCCGTAAAGAGTTCGCCTCGCATTGGTCGTGCTGCCAAGGTCCTGCGAAGGACCGCCGATCTGATAACTCAGACCTTCGGTAACCTGCAAGAGACTGTCCCGCCAAGCTTCGACATCCAGGGCTCTGCTCGGAAACGCCGAAAGGTAACGCAGATCGGAATCCTGCGACTTGGGCAATTCATGCCGACGTTGATAAGCAGCCGAAAGAAGAATCTCTCGATGCAACCATTTGATCGACCACCCCTGCTCGATGAACCGATAGGCAAGATCGTCCAACAGTTCCGGATGCGTCGGAGCCTGACCCTGCCTACCAAAATCGCTCGGCGTATCGACCAACCCACGACCGAAATGATGCTTCCATATCCGATTGACCATCACACGCGCCGCAAGATCCTGCGATTGGCCAGTGATCGACTGCGCAAGCTCATAGCGACCACTGCCTTGGGTCCACCCTTGAACCTCCGACGTCGGTCGGGTCAGCACCGAAACGAACCGCCTCGGAACACTCGCCCCTAGCTTGTTGGGATTCCCTCGGATCTCAATCGCCGAATCCTTGAGTTCACGCTCATAGACGATTCTGCTGCCATGATCTCCATCCGCCTGACGAACTTCCAGACGCAGATCCTCCACTCCGGGTGTCAAAAGCGATTCGTAACCTGCGACCGATTTTGCCTGCTCGATCTTCTGACGTATCTCTACCGCTTTAAGCTTGTCCTCCTCCTTGTCGCTCTTGGAGAGTTTCACGAACTCAGCATCGAGCGATTTGACCGTTTTGCGCGACCGGACTACCTCAGCCGCATCGACCCCCTCGCTCAAGGCCACATCGGTAGATTTACTGTTCGAAAGCACCCCAGCGATCGCATAGTAGTCGCTATGCGTCAGCGGATCATACTTGTGATCATGGCAGCGCGCACATGCTAGATTCAATCCCAGAAAAGTACTCGATACGGTATGGACCCTCTCTTCGACTTCATCCGATACGATCGACTTGATGATCTCGACAGGTAACCGCAACTCTTTCCAATACGATGGGCTCAGCCCTAGAAATCCCAAGGCAGCGCGATCGCTCGCCGGGGTACCGGGTATCTGATCGGCTGCAAGTTGCAGGTGCACGAAACGATCGTAAGGCAAATCGCGATTCAGAGCGTCGACCACCCAGTCCCGGTAAGGGTACGAAGGGCCGATCGTCTCGACCCAGTCCTCCATGGTATCGCAGTAGCGAACCAAATCGAGCCAGTATCGAGCCCATCGCTCACCGTAGTGGCCCGACGCAAGATACTCATCGACGCGGCGCTCGTACGCATCGACCGCGGGGTCGGAGATGAATGAAGATACCTCCTGGTCGCTAGGGAGCAATCCGAGCAAATCAAGCTTGAGCCGTCGCAAAAGAGACCTTCGATCCGCTTGGGCCGATGCGACCAATTCGAGTTCATTTAGCTTTCTTGCGATCGGAGGATCGATCCGATTTTCGATCGACACCGTCGAACTTCGCAATTCCACGGTATCGATCGACTCGCTCAACATCGGCTTGGTTGGTACAAACGACCAATGCATGCGACCGGCCTCGATATCGATCGTTCGCTGTACCTTGGCCGCTTGCTCTTCGCTGGGCATCGAGGCTCCAGAACGTACCCAGAGTTCAAGTTTGACGATGAGCTCCTCGGGTAACTTACCCGCCGGCGGCATCGCAGAATCTAGATCGTGGTACCGAACGGCTTGGATCAACAAGCTCTCGTCGGGCTTCGAGGCAACGACACTCGGGCCGCTATCCCCACCCACTAGAATGCCATCAGGCGTATCGAGTCGTAACCCACCCTGGAGCGTCTTGGATTCCGAGGAATGGCACTCGTAGCAATGCTCGGCCAAAAGCGGTCGGATATGCTGTTCAAATTCGATCGATTCGGCTGGTGGTTGGCCATAGGAAGGTAGGCAAAACCAAACCGAGAAGAGCCAAACGCATAGGGAATTCTTCATTCCGGTCTCCTAGATGGGGCAGGGGACTCTAATCTAACCCCGGTCTAGGCGCAAAGCAACCAGCAGACCCGTTAACCGCCCCTTATTGCCCAATCGATTGTCCCCAATCGATCGGAGCCTAAAGCCACAGCAGCCAGTAAGACCAAACAGCAGAAAAACCAAAAACCCCGACGCTCTCGCGTCGGACCGAGCCATTGGGGACAATGGCTCTACACTGGAAGACCCCGACGCTTTCGCGTCTTCATGGTAGATCGATTGTCCCCAATCGATCAGACCCTAAAGCCACAGCAGCCAGTAAGACAAACAGCCGAAAAACCAAAGACCCCGACGCTTCCGCGTCGGACCGAGCCATTGGGGACAATGGCTCTACACTGAAAGACCCCGATGCTGCCGCCTCTTCATGGTAGATCGATTGTCCCCAATCGATCAGAGCCTAAAGCCACCGACTACTGCCCCTTGGACAGCTCATCGATCCGGTCCTGCGACTGCTTGGCCAACTCGTGATCGCTGTGGTTGCTGAGCAAAAACTCATAGAATTTCCTCGCAGCGTCGATCGCCTTTCGTCGACGCTCACCTGTCAAATCTCCAATCAAAACCTCCGAACAGCGACCAGCCTCATAAGCACTCCTGGCCTGCCAGTTCTTGATCTCTTGAGGAGCTTGCGTACCCCCGAATCCATACATGACTTTCTGGAATACCTGCACCGCCTTGGCATAATCCTGCTGTGCAAACCACAACTCTCCCTCCATGAACCTCGAACGCGCTCCTAGCTCGTTACGTTGCTCCTCGGCAATCGACTCAAAAAGCTTCAATGCCTCATCGTTCCTCTTCAAATTTTGCAATGCCACAGCTTGTTCGTACCTAGCGATGGGCAGGAGATTTGAGTCTGGTACCACCGTAGCCATCTTGGTGACCCAAGCCTCGACGTCGGCCCACTTTTTCAACTCGCTTGCTGTCTGGGCCCCATGCAAATAAATCAACGATTGAACTTGTTCCTGGATCCCGACGCGATCCTGCGTGTTTTCGAGCGCTTTGCGTGCCGAATCGTAATGGATCATCGCCGATGCATACTGCTGAAGCTTGTACGCGCACTCGGCAATCATCAGTCTAGCATCGAGCGATAATTCTCCTTTGGGAAACTCCGCCAACTGCTTGCTGAATCGCTTGGCCGATTCCTCGTACTGCTTCTGTTGGTACAATGACAAGCCGATCTTGTAGAGGGATTTCTCCTGCAATTCCTTGCTCGAAGACTTGCTCGCTGCAACCGTGTAAGCCTTGACTGCCGTGTCGAAACTCGCGTTATCGAAGTCGGCTTGCCCAACATGGAAATAGGATTCAGCAGCCACTGGACTCTCAGGATACTTCTCGGCAATGGCACGGAAAGAACGGTTGGCTTGCTCGAGTTGTCCAAGCTCTTTCTGTGCCCAAGCCCTCTCGAAGAGAACTCGGTCCATCAATGCGTAAGTAGGAAACTCTTTTTCGATCCGATCGAAAATCGCCACGGCACGTTCGAACTGGGAATCCGACACCAAACCGACACCGAGCTCGTAAAGGGCCTTGACCATCGCCCCCTTGGTCGGGTTTTGCTCGATAAGTTTGGTTAGGGCTCCGATCGACTCCTGGAGCTTTCCGGTTTGGCGCAAGCAGATCGCGTTGGCCACGGTCGCTTCTTGAGCCAACCCAGGATTCTTCGTCGAATCGATCACTTGCAGAACCAACTCCTGAGCTTGGGAGTATTGATTCTGCTGGATCAACAAATAAGCAGTGTCAAATTTGGCAAAATCTCGCAAGCTCGTATCGGTATTCTGAACGATGACTTTCTGGTACCAATCGATCGATTCCTGTGTTTTACCTGCCTGGGCCGAAAGCTGTCCGAGCCGAAACTCAGCCTGGGTCTTGAACCGCGACTTTGGATACTCCTTGAGCAGCCTCTCTAAAACCGCCTTGGCTTTGACCTTGTCCTGCTTGGCCTCATGAGCCTGAGCCAAGACCAGTAGAACCTCGTCGGCTTGGCCCCATGTCGAACTGAGTTGTAGCGATTGATCCAACGCGGCGATCGATTCGTCGGGCTTGCTGAGCTTCAGCAGACATGCCCCTTGAAGGAATCGAGCTTCGGCCTGTACCGAAGGATCTTTGCTCTCGTTGACAATCGCGTCGATGCGAACCAGAGCTTTTTCAGGTTGCCCAGCAAGATACTGCGCTGTGATTCCACGCAATTCCCAATTCGTTCTCGAAGGATGGTCCTTGGCTGATTGCACCAGCTTTTCGAAAGCCAGGGAGGCTGCCGAATGCTCGCCGCGCTGCAACAAGGATTCGGCGCGGACATACCCGACATCGGGTATCAGCTCGCTGCCTGCAAAACGAGTCTCGAAAGCTTCAGCCCATCGCAAGGCCTCTGGTAAATCCCCCATCTGCATCGCAGCAAAAGCCGCGTTGTAGGTGGCCCGTGGAGAGACCGGCTCGTCGGCATACTCGACGGCGATCTGCTCGAATAACTTCCGGGCCTCGGCCTTGCCCTCTGCAGTTGCAAAAAGCCCATCGGCCAAATCGAGTTTGAGCAAAGCCAACTGGCTTCGCGTCCCAGGAGTTAGGTCCTTGGCAGGAATCCGAGTGGCCCATTCCAAGGCTTCGCGAGCGATCGGAACGACTTGTTCTTTCTGGTTTTGAAGCACCGCGATTTGGCACAGCCAATGGGCTGCCTCAATCGCCTTGGAGTCCTTCGATGCGAGCACTTGCACAAACGCTTCGCGAGCTTGAGCGTACTTTTTATCGCGCATTAACGCTTGGGCCATCGAAAGGGACGCGTTTTGCGCATATTTCGAATTCGGAAACAGCGTTACAAGTTGCTTGTAGGCCTCGGAAGACTTGGCGTACTGCCCGGACTTGGCCAATGCAAAGGCGTACCGCGAATAAATATAATCGGCCAGGGGGGTCTTTTTGAAATCCGCAGTGCCGATCACCTGCTCGTACCTAGCAGCAGCTTGATCGGGCTTGTCCAACTGCAAAGCAATTTCTCCCAACCGAACATTCGCATCTCGAACCAACGGATGCTTGCTATGGCCGCTCAGCAACGCTTCGTAGTTTTCACTTGCAAGCTTCGGTTGTTTGAGCTCCTCATAAGAAAATCCCAATGCAAATAGAGCTTCGGGAACCAACGGCGATTTGGTCAGCTTTTTGTTCTGTGCCAACTGATTGTAAAATCCGACAGCCCTTTCGGTATTGCCGAGTCGCGACTCGGCTTCCCCAGCATAAAATATCGCTCGATCGACCGATGGACTATCAGGGTACTTTTCCAGGAAAGATGCGAATACCTTCGAGGCTTCTGCCAACACAGCTTTGGACTCATTTTGAGGATCGCTCCCCAATTGGACCAAGCACCAGCCGAGGTTGACCAATGCCTCTTCCTGCTCCTTGAGATCCTTGTCCTCGAGCGATTTGCGAAACGATCCGACCGCATTGGGATAATCCGGTGGCGACTGCTCCTGATAGCAAAGCCCCAAATAATATCGCGCACTGGATGCCAATGGGTCGCCGGGAAACTCCTTGATGAGCTTTTGCCATTGCTCGAGGGCCAAGGTATAAGCGCCATTGTTTTGGGCGTTGGCAGCGTCGGCAAACAAAGCTCGGACCCGCTCTTTACGCTTCTCCTCTTCGCTCATTTTGCGAACCGGAGCCGCAGGCTTTGGAGCCCCAGGTGGCTGAAAACCAGGCTTGCTAGGCTGTGGACTGGACTTGCCAGGCTGCCCCGCGTTAGGAGTCTGCCGGGGGGGCGGTTGACGGTTTTGCGCTAAAGCCAATTCGGCAAAGTTCGATACCGATGCGAAAACGCTCAACGAGGCCAAAACAGCCGCGACCATCCGGCGGGCAGGACGCCCGCCAACCCCTATGCTCAAAATGCTCAAAACGTTCCTATCAGGATGATTTACCATACCCAGCATTCCCTTGTTGGTCCAAGCGTTGGTCTGCCCGCGTTTCGACCCAGACGGCAATACCCCTGGTATCACCCCCGGCATAATGTACAGAATTAATTTACAGAATCGATGGTGGTTCGAGAAACCCCCTAGTTCTTCGGTACGCCCGAGCCTACGACCTGAATCCAATCCCCTCAGGACGCACTCCTTGACGGCACAGGCAGCAAATCCCTCACAGATTAACAGCCAAGGGCGATAAGGGGACTTTTCCCGTTGCAAACAGGGGACTGACGTTACAATACAACGAAAGAGCTACGTCGGCTCAATTGCCTTTTTTCATCAGGCTTCGGAATCTCTCTCGATGCGCATCTTAGTTACCGGCGGTGGCGGCTTCATCGGCTCGCACCTTACCGAGCATTTTCTTCGGCGAGGCGATCACGTCGTCGTGGTCGACGATTTCAGCACCGGCAACCGCCGGAACCTCGAACACCTCGAATCCAATCCCAACCTCCGCGTCATCAACTCCGACCTCGGCAAAACCGCCTGCGTGCAAGAAGCCTGCCACGATGTCGATGCGGTCTACCACCTTGCTGCAGCCGTCGGCGTGGCTCTGATCGCCAAGCAACCGACACAGACCATCCACCGAAACATCTACCCCACACAACTCCTCCTCGACGAGCTTCGCCGACATCATCTAGCAGGCAAACCCATCCCGCTGTTCCTAGCCAGCACCAGCGAAGTCTACGGGAAAAACCCCAAGGCGATTTGGAGCGAATCGGACGATCTGGTCTTTGGACCGACGACCAAACCCCGGTGGAGTTACGGGGCAAGCAAAGCCATCGACGAATTCCTATGCATGGCTTGCGTTCGTGAACACCAAATGAAAATCGTCATAGGACGTTTCTTCAACGTCGTCGGGCCCCGACAGTCGGGTGCCTATGGCATGGTCCTGCCCAGGTTCGTCGAAGCAGCTATGCAGGGCAAGCCCCTGATGGTCCATGACGACGGCCAACAAACCCGCTGCTTTGCCCACGTCAACGATGTCGTCTATGCAGTCACCGAGCTGATGCAGCGCCCCCAATGCTACGGCCAAATCTACAATATCGGATCGGACTCTCCGGTCTCGATCCTCGATGTCGCCAAGCAAGTCATCGCGATCGTCAATCCGAAAACTTCCATCGAATTCCAATCCTATACCGATGCCTACGACGAAGACTTTGAAGATATCCGACGACGCGTGCCTGACCTTGCTCGGCTCAAAAAAGCGATCGAATACACTCCTCGCTATCTGCTGACCGAAATCATTCAAGACGTCTGGAAGCATAAGCAACGCAACGCCGGATGATTATGAGCAAGTGCCCCTTAACAACGCGCTCGATCCATTTACCAACTCTGAGCCTCCTATCGCTCCTCCTAGCGACAGGCTGCACCCCCCCTGATGCGAATCCCGCTAAACCCACCGAATCAAAAAAATCGCCAAGCGAACCGTTCGATATCCGACTGAAAAACGCGGAATCACTCCTGGGACAAAAAAAATTCGAAGAGGCCTGGGCGATCTCCAAAGGACTCCTCATCGAGCAGCCTAAATCCGCTCCAGCTCTTTTCCTCGCCTCGCAAATCATGGCCGCCCGCAAAAACCTCTCGGGGGCAATCGAGCTAATCTCTCAAATAGATCCAAGCGATCCACAAGCCGGTCCGGCCGCCACAGGTCAACTCTCCGAGTGGCTCGCACAATCCGGAGATCTTCCCCGGGCTGAGGCCAAACTTCGTAGTCTGCTCAAAGAATACCCCAAAGCCATTCCGGCTCTGCGACTCTTGGTCGATCTACTGCACGCACAAGGCCGACGCTGGGATGCAGGAAAAGTCCTCGAGCGTATCGTTCGCCTCGGAGACTTCAAAACCCCAGATCTCATGAGCCTTGTCGACCTTCGAGACCCCAAGGATCAAGAACCACTTCGGACGGCCTTCGAACAATTCGCACCCGATGACCCAATGAGCCAACTCGGGCAGGTCCGACTCCTGCTCTTTGCTGACCGATGGAAAGACTGCATCGATCGCTTGGAGCAATGGAACAAATCCCATCCGCAACTCCTCGAACCCTGGATATGGTACGGCGAATCCCTCTTGGAGACCGGGGAAATCCAATCCCTCGGCAAATGGATGCAAAACCCACCCGAGGGACACTCTCGCCATCCTGAATACTGGTACATCGCCGGCCGCTTCTGGATGCTCCAAGAACGCGCCGAGGCGGCCGCTCGATGCTTCAGCGAGGCGATCGCACTAGATCGTCGACACCTAGGCGCCATGCAGTCCCTCTCGGAATGCTTGATGGACTTGCAACGCCCCGAATTGGCTTTGGAACTCCGTGATCAATCCGGAAAACTGGTTCGTATCAAGGACCTTACCAACCAAATCCAACGCGGACTCGTCAAGGACCAAGCCTTATTCGAGATCGCCAAGCTCTACGAAGATCTCGGCGACCCTGTCTTGGCCTTCGGATGGGAAGCCATCGCGCTTGTGGAATCCAATCAACCGTTCCCCGAACGATTGATCGCTCTCCAGAAGGAACTTCAAAGTGGCAAAAGCTACACCTCGGCAATCCTCGGGAAACTCCCCCTGGAGTCTTGGCCTTTGCCAGAGAATCAACAAATCGCATCGACCGATGCACCCGAACCATCGAACCCTACGACCCTTGAGGCATCCCCAAGCATACGACTCGAGGATGTCGCGATGTCCCTCGGACTCGACGCGTATTACGACAACGGCGCCAAAGTCGATTATGACAAGGATGGATGGCCTGATCTGTTCTATTCCCAAGCCGGCGATTCACCCTTGAGCCAACCCCCAAGGTACCTGCCCAAACAACTCTTCCGCTCGATCCAAAGCGATCGCTTCATCCCAGTAGAACAACAAGCATGCGTCGGGGATCTTGGCTACGGCCAAGGAACCGCCGTAGCAGACCTCGACCAAGACGGATTCGACGATCTGCTCACAGCCGACATCGGTGAAATCAAGTGGTTTCGCAACCAAGGGGACGGAACTTTCCAACGCATGGACTTGCCCCAAGCGACCGGCACGGCGATTTGGAACAGCGCCATCCAAGCCGCCGATCTCAACGGCGATTCGCTTCCCGATATCGTCCAGTGCGCCTACATCGACGGACGGGACTTCCTGACCCGAACATGCCCGACCCCTTCGAGCCCCGAATCGGTTTTTTGCCATCCCAAACGATTCACCCCCGGTAAAACTCGTATCCTTTGGAATCAAGGGGATGGAAACTGGAGACTTGCCGACTCCGAACTGCTCGAGTCTCTCGTCGATGGTTATGCCCTCGGGGCTCTGATCACCAACCTCGACCAAAAAGCCGGTAACGATGTCTTCTTGGCCAACGATGTGTCGCCGAACCATCTGCTATTGAGTACCCCTCAATCGGACCAAACGCAAGAACTACAAGAATGCGCGATCCGATCGGGGGTCGCAGTCGATCTGCTCGGCCGCGCTCAGGCTTCGATGGGTATCGCCTGCGGTGACCAAAACCGTGATGGCCTGCTCGATCTGATCGTCACCAATTTTCGATACGAGGTCAGCACCCTTTACCGTCAGACCCAACCGGGCTTGTTCACCGATGCGACTCGACTCGCCAAGCTCGGCGAACCGACCCTCGAGTGGCTCAGTTTCGGATGCCAATTGACCGATCTGGACAACGATGGATGGCTAGATTTCCTTGCGGTCAATGGACACATCGACTACCTGGACCCCTGGCAAATGCCCCCACAAGTGCTCAAAAACACCCAAGGAAAATTCCAGTGGCTACGCTCCCCGAGCCCAGGCAACTACTTCGACATCGACAACGTCGGACGATCCCTCAGTGCCTTGGATTTCAATCGAGATGGCCGGATCGACTTTGCAGTGACCCACTTGGATCGCCCCACCGCTTTGCTTGCAAACTCCACCAAAAGCACGAACCATTTCGTGCAAATCGAACTCGTCGGTACTCGCTCCGAACGGAATGCCACCGGAGGAATCCTCCGCGCCCAAAGAGGCCAAGAGCAATGGATCTGCGCATCGAGCGTTGGAGACGGATTCTATGGAACCAACGAGCGATTGCTCCACATCGGACTCGGCCAAGCCGATCGGCTCGATCGCCTCGAGATCACTTGGCCAAACGGTCAAACGCAAACGGTCGAAAACCTCCAAGTCGACTGCCGTTACCGATGGATCGAAGGTACCGAGCTCCACAGAATCGAACTTGCGAAATAATCGCTCTGTAGATGGATTTCGGCGCATGCCGAGGGATTTTTGAAAGCGGTTGGGCGCAAGCCCAATACCGTTGATATAGACATAAACCATGTCCTTTGTTGAAGTTATGGGTGCAAACTCAAACAACTCCAACAAAGGATCATGGAAGATGATGACACAAGGAAGTGTCGGTGGACAACTGGTAGGTGCGCAAGAATCCCTTCTTCGGCTTACCCAGATTATCAAGCCGGAACTGGTAGCTCAAGTGCTATCGGCTTGCAAGAAGAACCAAACCAGAAGAGCTAATCTGGATTTTGAGACGACACTCTGGATCGTTCTAGCAATGGGTATCTTTACCGACTTACCAATTCGCGATGTATGTCGCTTTACGTGCACAAAGCCATCGATGCGCCTGCCCGGCAGGTCTGCCCTGTGTAGAGCTCGCAAGCGATTAGGAGCGGAGCCTTTGCGTCAGTTGCATGCGGAGGTCGTCCAGCGGTTGGGGAAGTCCGAGTCAGACGGCAGCTTTTATAAGAACCATCGACTCGTTGGTATCGATGGATGCCTGTTCAACACGCCTGATACACCAGCGAACGAACGTGCCTTTGGTCGTCCACGCGGTGGCCATACTAAAGATAGCCAGGGAGCTTACCCGCAAGTGGGCAAAATGAGCCTCGTCGAGCTAGGAACGCACATCGAGTTAGCCATTCACCTGCGTGCGAATTGGCAAGGTGAACAAACGGTTGCCTACCGCATGACAAAGCACTTGCAACCAGGCGACATGCTGTTGATGGACGCGGGGATTTTCTGTTATCGCATGGCAAAACAAACGAAAACACAGAACGCTGAGTTCTTGGCACGATCGCAAATGAGAACGCTTGAACCGATCAGAAAACTTGCCGATGGTTCGTACTTGGCCAAGATCTATTCGCACAATAATCATCGTAGACTTGATAAAAATGGAATGGTCGTTCGCGTCATTAACTACAGGCTTAACGACCCATCGGGTACGGGATATCAAGAGCCAAGACGATTGATCACGTCGTTGCTCGATGCCACGGAACATCCAGCAAGCGAACTTGTCGCGCTCTATCACGAGCGATGGGAGCAAGAACTCATGTTCGACGAACAGAAAACACATCAGGATCCCCGTCGCCCACACAAGCCCACGCATCTCCGCAGCCAAAGTCCTGCGGGAGTCGTACAAGAGTTGTACGCGCTGTCAATTGCACACTTCTTGGTTCGCAAAGTGATGGTCGAAGCAGCACGAACAGTTTCAACCGATGTCGATCGAGTATCCTTCAGTGGCGCAATACGTATCATCCGCTGCCGCTTGCCTGAACTTACCCACACACCTCCCTCCACTTGGTACAATCAGCTCATTGCCGAGGTGGCCAGGGAGATCATCGAATTACGTCGCAACCGAACTAACCCACGCGTCCTACGGCAAAGCCGATCGAAGTGGAAAAGCAAAAAGAAACACCATTATCACCTGCCGAAACCCACGCAAACCTTTAAGCAGTCAATAGTTATCACTACGTAAACGGTATTGGGCGCAAGCCCTCCGGTGAAGGGTCAAGTGTCGTGTTCCACGCTCGAACACTAAGGAAACCACTGGATACTTAGATTCACCGGGCAGCTTGCGCTGCTCCGCTATCATTCGCCGATTACCAGGAAATGCAACTTCACCAATGTCCCGATTTGTCGGTATTTATATCTTATAGCACAGAAGCTTGGGATCGGCAAAAGACAGCTCGTGGAAAAATCTTTGAACAACTCGAAATACAAGTTCTCATGAAAACCTTACAAGACCCCCTGAGAATTGCACGGATCTGCGCCGTGCTGCTGATTGCGATTGCGATTGCGGCGATGCTTAGCAGGGCTCATAGCAGGGCCGATAGCAATGCCGAAAACGCGGCAGGCCAATGGGGCTCGAAAGGGGACTCGAACCCCAATGTCATGATTGTCCTCGTCGACGACATGGGACTGATGGATACCTCGGTTCCGTTTTTGATCGACAAGGATGGCTCTGCGGTCGAGCATCCTTTGAATCGATGGTACCGCACGCCGAACATGGAACGATTGGCAAAACGCGGGGTTCGGCTCAGCGAGTTCTATGCCATGAGCGTCTGCTCTCCGTCGCGGATTTCCCTCATGAGCGGTCAGAACAGCGCCCGGCATCGGACCACGACGTGGATCAACCCAGACTCAAACAACCGTGGCCCATCGGGCCCGCCGGACTGGAACTGGAAGGGGCTCGATGCATCGAGCGTTACCCTGGCCCGGATGATGCAACAAGCCGGCTACCGCACGATCCACGTGGGCAAAGGACACTTTGGCCCCCGCGACAGCATCGGCAGCGATCCTCGCAACCTGGGCTTTGACATCAATGTCGGTGGTTCATCGATCGGCCAACCAGGCAGTTACTTCGGCGCCAAGAGTTTCGGGGCCGAAGTACCCAAGCCAACCCATGCGGTCCCAGGTTTGGATGAGTATCATGGCCAAGAAATTTTCCTCACCGAGGCTCTCACGCGCCAAGCCATAAAGCACGTCCAAGAGAGCGTGCGTGAGGGAAAACCCTTCTTTTTGAACTTCGCTCACTATGCCGTCCATGCTCCCTTCCAAGCCGATGCTAGGTTTCCTACCGAGGATCCCACAGGCAAGTTTTCCAAACAAGCCTTAGCGTTTGCATCGTTAATCCAGGGCATGGACGATTCGCTCGGCAAAATGCTCGATTGCTTTAACGAGTTGGGGATTGCTGAAAACACCCTTGTGTTTTTCCTAGGTGACAACGGTTCGGATGCACCGTTGGGGGAACCCCACGCGGTGGCTAGTTCTGCCCCCCTGCGAGGTAAGAAAGGATCGCACTACGAAGGAGGCATGAGAGTGCCGTTTATCGCCGCCTGGGCTCAATCCTCCAAACAGAACCCTTGGCAGGAACGCCTGCCGATCCCCCAGGGGCAGATCCGCAAAGGCTGGGGCGCAATCTACGATCTCTTTCCGACGATCGCTGAGCTAATCCAGCTCGATATCCCGTCGGGTCACATCGTAGACGGAAGTTCTCTAAAAACCATTTTCGCCAGCAGCGAACCTGTCTTGTTAGACCGAGAATTCTTAATGCACTTCCCGCACGCCCCCCACCGCAGCAATTATTTCACCGTCTTTCGACAAGGGGATTGGAAACTCATCTACCACTACTTACCAGAAAAATCCTCGCCTCAGATGCAGCTTTTTGATCTGAGCAAAGATCCTTACGAGCAATCCGATTTGGCTGAGACTCGGACCAAAGAGCGCGACAATTTACTGATCCGCATGCGTGAAAAACTCATCGAACAACGATCGTTGTATCCCGTTGACCAAGACGGCCAAGCGATCGAACCGACGGGCAAGTCGGATCGTTAAACCCGATTCGAACGAGCACTAGCAGGCAAAGCGATGTTAAGCGAATTTTATTGCACTGCGAAAATTTCCCCGCCTGCACAATCAACCACTAACCCCACTACAATTTGCTAGCATTAAAATAAAGCCGGCTCTTTTGAAAAACTCTCGCAATCTACTCCAACATTCGACTTGACGAATGGGCCCCGGTTGGGACAAGTTGATAGGGTGCTCAACGCATCGCACTCGTAGCGCCGAATCGGCCAAGCCACGGATAGGCTAGCCCTCGACCCGCGACTAATCCAGAACTCCTCGAACTCGACTCGCTCAGGCACGGAGGCCTTGCCAAGTGGACTTCTCTTCCTACCCATCGATCAGCCTAAAGTCCCTTTTTCCAAACGCGAAAATCCTCGGAGCCGACGACATCCTCTGCTCGGGCTGCGATCAACATCCCGATGCCGCACTCCAAAATTGGGTCTTCGCCGCAGGCCTAAACCCATGGGCCGCCCCCGAAAAAGAAATCCTCCAAGCCCAAGCCAACGGCGCTATCGGTATCCTCACCGAACAGTACATGCCGACCTCGCTGCCTCAGTGCATCGTCCCGAACGTTCAAGACGCCCTGGCTAAACTCGCCATGGAACTTGCAGGTGCCCCCTGCAAAAAAATCCTCACCATCGGCGTTGTAGGGACCCACGGAAAAACCTCCGCTTGCCTCCTGATTGCCTCGATGCTCAAAAAAATCGGAAAGTCCGTCGCCTACCACACGAGCCTCGGTGGTTCGACCGGCTTGCAAACCGGCTTGATGGCCGAAGCCTCCGCCGATGCGCTATGCCTGAGCGAATGGCTCAAACAAAGCGTTCGCGAAAAAGCTCCTGCGGCTATCCTCGAAATCACCAACGAAATGCTTCAGTCCCATGCCGCTGCCGGAATCGAATTCGACGTCCTGGTTTTTACCAACCTGCGTCGAACCCAACGCTGCGATGCCCTCCAAGCCCGTGGAATCGAAAACGCGATGGGACATCTGCTCGGCCAACTCAAAGAACATGGCGTCGTGGTTTGCAATGCAGACGACGCTCGATTGAATCGTTGGGCAATGCGATCTTGCCCCGAGGCGATCCGATACGGTCTTGATGCCGATGCGGATGTCCAAGGACGTCGATTGAAATCCCTAGACGGTGAACAAACCATGATCCTCTCGGCCGGAAACTCCATCGCTCCACTGACGAGCACCATCGTCGGCGACCATAACGCAAGGCACATGCTCTGCGCAATCGCCGTCGGCTATTCGCTCGGCCTAGAACTCTACGAAACCGTCTGCGGTGTCGAACGACTCCAACGCATCCCCGGGCGGATGCAACGCGTCCCCGTCGAATCCGACTTGACCGTCTACGTCGATGCAGCCGACCAACCCGATCGACTCGCCGTAGCGCTGCACTCAATCTCCAAAGACGGCACGCCTGTGACCTGCGTTGCCGAAGTCCCCGATGCTGCCACGCCAGAACAACTCGCCGCCTACGGCAGAGTCCTAGAACGCTCCGCCTCGTTCGTGATCCTAACCCAAAGCCGCAGAAGCCTACGATTCGGACAAAAAGCCATCTGGCAAGTCCTCGATGGCTGCGAACGACCAGCAGCTATCCAAATCGTCCCAAACCGTCGCGCCGCGATCGAACTTGCCATTCGATCAAGCCGTCGAGGGGATGCAGTCCTCCTTGCTGGCTGGGGGGCCGACCACTGGACCAATCTCAGCAACAAAGAAAGCCGATGCGATCTGGACGTGGCGACCGAACTGCTTCGCGAATTTGTCAGCGAAGAACCCAGCCACGCAATCCCTTGCCCAAGCCCAGCCCTACCAACCCCAGCCTTGCGAATCTACCGAGGCAAAGCCGGCTGAGAACCGAGGGCCCAAACTCAGCGTCCTGCCGGGCCGATTCAAATCGCCCAACGGCTGGCGCTCGTTGGCTCACTGGTGAAATGCCCCCGGCCCATTTGATCCATGCGTTGGGCGTTCGGAACCCTAAAGCATCTTCTCGATCAACTTGGCTATCAACTCCGGATTGCGCTCTTTGCGCAAATGCTCTAGCTGGTCTGCCGGTACTCCCATCCGCTCAAGATTCGTAAACATCGAATCCCACGCCTTCTCAAGCTTCTTGCCTTCGGCTAAGTACAACTCGGTAAGCAACTCCTGAGCTCTTTGTAGCGAAACCGCATCGCGGTTCTTGTAGAAGTTCTTGATCACCGACTGCTGATAACGGGAGAAATTCTCCATGGGCATAGGACTGGTCTCCACCGATAAAATTTCTAAGTTCTGGGTTTGCTCTACTGGGTTATTCGATCTAATTTCCGAGCGTCAGCCTCTGAACAAGCGACTTGTGCTCGGGGGCCAAGAGCGTACTGGAAATATCGACCTCATGGACCAACCCCAGACCACTGACCTCGACTCGGACTTGATGGTCACCCTCACAGGCTCGCCCGCAAATCCGCTTCGATTCCATCTGCTGCTTGAGCCTGGACATCCGATCGGGCAATTGACCGATCGATTTGACCAGGTTGGCGATGTTCCCTAAGTTCTTAAACATACGGCGATGTGCCCTTTATCGGATTTGCAATTGCAACCAACCATCGTCGATCCCAACGGCACACAATTGCAAGTCTTTGAACTGCTCCGGAAGCCGATCGGACCATCGCACAGGCGTATCGAACAACTCCTGACGAAACAATTGCTCAAATTTGCTTTTGAGGAATGTCCGGAGTACAACGCCTCGGGCCCCCTGTTGCACTTTACCGGCAAATTCGACATTGAGCTCACCCTGACGGACCAACTGAACCGTCCCGTCGGTCTGAACGAGCCTGTAAGCAGCCTCGACCGTTGCGGTGTTGGGCAAGGCCTGGTCCTCGCGCTCGAGTCTCGAAGTGCTCACTCGAAACTTGATCAAGTTGTCATCAAAGACCGTTTCAACTGGGCGGAAACTGTTGAGCGTAATTGCCCATGGACCATCTTCCTCCTTGCGAGGAATCCCTTTGGCCATCTCGCCGAATTGTGCCACATAGCCGTCGATCTCCTCGCTTCGAAGGATTCGTCCTGCCAAGACCGGATCGAGCAAATTGCCAACCACCGACTCGTGGACCTGGAGAGTCAACCCGCATTCGTCGGCAGGAAAAGGGCAGGGGGTATCGGAGGCCAACTGGGTCCCGGACTGGACTTTCCAGTGCAAGCCGAGCTGGTCTGGATAGCTCCAGGACCCCCGCTGCGGCTTGGGTACCCCGAGTCGCCCTAAAACTGGCGATTCCATGGCCTGACGAAGCTTGCTGTTGGCTTCAGCAAGCTGATCGGTAAGCTGCTGGTGAAACTCCGTGCGAATTCGGTGCTCCATGCGTGCCTCTCCGATCGCATCGGCCTGTGGCTTTTTCTTCGAAGCCTGCTTGGCTGCAATCTTTCTGACAATCTTTAACTTGTGCTCGATGCTCTGGATCGAGGTGGACAATTGAGCATCCACGCCGGTGTCCCCTAAGGACATCAAACCTGCATCTGCGAGCGTCAATGTTTCGCAAGCCACCACGTCGGCCCTACCGGTCGTGTTGAGAACGACTCCCCGATTGTAGCCCTTGTTCTGACTAGCAAAGTCCGCATTCATAAGCAACTTGATCGTCGCTTGATTCGGATTCTCTATCAAGACCGGGGAAACTCGACCGCACAGTACACTCTGCCCAAGAATCGTTGTTCCTAAAATCAACTCATTGACCGGGTTGGCTTGATCGACCGGCCTAGAAAAGGACTTGCGCAGAAAATCGTCCGATACGATCGCGCGAATATTCGGCTGTGAGAACTTGCTCAAAACACTCGATACAAGCGCTGGGGACTGGTTGGCTTGCTTCATGTAAGTGACAACCTGCCCTAGGTCATGCATCGCCTTGGGATCACGCCGCATATCAGGCAATTGCATGCGCTCGGAAAGCTTGCTCAAACGGTTCTTGAGGATCTGCATCGTCGTGTCCGGATCACGCGAGACCCGAGACTGCTGGACATACTGCGAGAGGGCCTCCCTAAGCCCCACGAACGGGGAGTACTCCAACCCGGAATAATTCTGCCGAAAACGCTTCTCCAAGTCGTTGAGTGTCTCAGGATTCGGCTCGGCTTGTGCCAACTCCTGACGCAGTGTGTCCCAACGCAAAAAGCTCTTCCACGCAGGACCTTGCGTCGGCGATGAATCCAAATAACGCTCAAATCGCTCAACCTGGGCCTCAAGATTCGATCGGC
>JAJTEK010000127.1 GCA_021299695.1 Pirellula sp.
TTGGAAGAGGTTCTTTTTGACCTCCTGGTCTGCGATTTCTGGAATCGCCTTGAGAAGATCTCCGAGCCCCTGCTTGCTGGCCGATGCGGTTGCAAATGGAGCATCCCCGTTACCCTCAGCGGTAGCCCAAGCGGCGAAGCCGAGTTGACGCGTATCGGACTGCTTGGCCTTGGTCGCCAGGTTCTGAAGAGCGCCTCGGTACTTACGGATCTCACTCAAGGGTTGCTCCAAGAGCAATTCCCGCAAACCCTTGAGGGCTTCGGTTTGCCCTGCTTGATCGCGATCATTGACCAATTTGAGCACCACCGGTACCGAGCTTTCTTTTCGCATCTGCGAGAGACCTTGCAAGGCTTGGCGCAAAGCACCGGTCGAGGCGTTGGATCGATCGAGAATCGCTAGAAAGACCTTTTCGGACTGGGGCAATTTCAACAAGGATTCTGGGCTAGCATTTTTAAGGGCGTATTCCATGGCCGCTTCGGAGAGTTGCTTCTTCGAGGCGATAGCATCCTGCAACCCTTGGTCGATCTTGGCTCGTTGCTTGGCGTAGCGAATGACCGTATCGAGCTCTGGATCGGTAGGACGTACCGAAGCTTCGAAAATAGCTTCGATGGCGTCATAGCCGTCGAATTCGACGGCAGCTTTGACCGCTTCGGCTCTGACCAAAGGCGACTCGTCTTTTGCAGCTGCCAAAAGGAGCGCACCCCAATCATCAACACGGCCCGACCAGTGCCCGAGCGTACGGATTGCAGCAGCACGAACCCGCGGCTCATTGGCTAGAAAGGTCTTAGCGATCCATGCCAAATCAGGCCTGCGATGTTCCTCAAGAACCCATAGCCCCTCGAGGAGAGCTTGGGCATGCATTGCATTTGCTGGGTCGAGGGTTTTCGACCAAGCGTTTAGGGATGCGACGACCTCGTCGGCCTTGCGACCACTGAGTTCGATTCGGGCACGGTAGCGGGTCCCGTTTTCCTTGGACGTAAACGCGGCAAGGACTTCCGGGATCGGTTTGCCTCGTAACTTTGCCGGAGCGAGCGCGTCTTTACCTTCGGCCGTTACGCGATAGATCCGACCATGTTGGTCATCTCGGTTGGGGTCTCGCATGTTGTGCTGCATATGCCCGATGATGGCGTTTTGCCAATCGGCGACATAAAGGGCACCATCGCCTCCGACTTCGACATCGCTAGGGCGGAAATTCGGGTCGCTCGAAACGACGATGGGCTCGACTTCCTCACAGGTGATGTCGGCGCCGTTGTACTTGACCTTGTGCTGTAAAACCCCTAAAAAACCGATGCAATTGCAGATCAAGAAATTCCCCTGATTCTCCTCGGGGAATAAACTGCTCGAGAGGATTCCCGTGGCTGCCACAGGGCGTACCCGCATTTTAAACCACTGTTTGTTTCCGATCCCTTTGCCGATATTGACATAGGAACCCGTGCCGCTGGTGCCGTCGTTGGCGAACTGATAACCCCATTGGTCGAAAACATCCCCGTGCGGGTTCGGTCCGATCGGGAAGTGAAACTCCATTTCGAAAGTCCGCGGATTGAAACGGTGTACGCCACTCTCACCCGATCGTACGGTCTTGGTCGGGGTCTCCATCGCAGCGATGTTGAAAATACCTCGCGACCAATAAAGCCATCCGTCTGGCCCCAGAAGCATCGCGTTGGCCGAGTGGTGCGAGTCGGCGCTGCAGACACCTTGGAGCATCCGGATCTTAAGGTCTGCCTTCTCGTCACCGTCGGTATCCTTAAGAAACCATATCTCAGGAAGCGCAGCGACGAGCATGCCACCGTTCCAAAATTCAAAGCCCGTGACACTGTTGAGTTCGTCGGCAAACGTAACACATCGATCTGCAACACCATCGCCGTTGTCATCGGGCAAGCAGATAATCTTGTCCCTCCTGGGCTGAGTTGGATTCCAGTGAGGATAAGAAGGCCATACCGATGCAAAAAGGCGACCATCGGGATCGACGGCCATTTGCACCGGATTGATTAGCTCTGGGAACATCTCTTCGCTTGCAAAGAGATTGATTTGCATTCCCTTGGCTAGCTTCATCTTGCTGATCGCCTCTTGGCCTCCGAGGTATTTGTGTTTACCGTCGGGCAGAACACCTGGGATATTGGTTTTCACCGTGAGGACCTCAGGTAAATTGTCATCTTTGACCTCAAGATCCGAGCCTTTGGCTACGGCCCATACACGCCCGTCGCGGTTGGCGGTTTTCACATCGAAAATCTCCATCTCCCGCATCATGACATCTGCATTGGATTGACCGAACCAAGCCAATTTCGAGCGTCCACCGAAAACGTTGTAGCCGTCTACCACACGGTATCGGTTGAACCAATAGTCGTTTTTGTCCAAGACAGCGGCTCTCAGTTTCCCAAGCCCCTCAGGATCGAGTCGAAGCTTTTCGTTCGGGAACAAGGTTTTTGCGATCACCTGCGAGACCGCTTGGTCACCCTCGTCGGCCAGGTGGATTCCGTTCATCGTCAGGGGCTTTGGAGCTTTCGCGTAAAGCTCTTTCGAAGGAGCGAATATATCGACGAACAGAACATTCTTCGATTCGCAAACCTCTTTCATGGCTCGGGTGTAGATAGCGAAGTTCGCGTTGTTCGCTTGGCCATCGGGCAAATTCGGATCGTTGAGATTCTCATGGGCGATAGGTGAGAAGAAAACCAGTCGTGGTTGGGTTTGACCGTCGTACTTCTGAGCGAGCATGCTGTCGATGGTCTCGGCAAGGTCCTTTTTGAAGCCTTCCAGAGCCCCCGGACCTTTGAGCGCTTCGTTGTGTCCAAAGAAACAGAACACAACACTGGCTTTGACTTTCGTCAACCATTCGTCGGGACTGCCAAAGTTGTCTTCACGGTTCCGAATCTTAAGCTCATCGCCTGGGTATCCGAGATTTCGGACCGTCAGGTCGTATTCTGGAAACATCCCATGGATGTAGGTCTCCAGCCAAGCCGAATGCTGCATCCGATCGGCCGTTGCGTTTCCGATATAGGCGATGTGGTCCCCTTTGCGCAGTTGTAACGGTGGTGCGGCTTGTGCACTCCCGACAAGGATCAAAGCGAAAAGGAAAAACGGAATCGCAAAGTGTTGAATAAAACGAGCGGAACTTGCTGAGTTCATGGACACATCACTCGAAAAAGTATTGGGATGCGAGACGGGACGTCCCGAAGGAAGGACCTCTAGTATAGCACAAAATCATAGACCGTTCGGATCGATCCGGCGGGAGCTGTTGGTGATTGGAGCGTTTTCGAGCATAATTGACCCATCGCCCAAAATTCGTTGCGGAGAACCTAAGATGACACCCCATCGCACCAGCCAGCTTGAACGCAAAACGGCCGAAACGCAAATCGCTCTGAAAATCAACCTCGATGGCACCGGCAAGCACTCGATCGATACCGGAGTTGGTTTTCTCGACCACATGCTGGTCCTTTTTGCAAAACACGCCCTGATCGATCTTGAGGTGCAAGCCCAAGGGGATTTGCAGGTCGATGCGCACCACACCACCGAAGATATCGGTATCTGCTTGGGACATACGTTCCGAGACGCTCTGGGAGATAAATCAGGGATTCGTCGCTACGGGCACTTGGTCCTGCCCATGGAGGAAACCCTCGTCACCTCTGCAGTCGATTTCAGTGGACGCAGTTACTTGGTCTTCAATGCACCCATGCCCTCGCCGAAACTGGGTGATTTCGATAGCGAACTTGTCGAGGATTTTTGGCAAGCCTTCGCCAACAACGCTCAGTGCAATCTGCATATCCTGCTCCACTATGGACGAAACACGCATCACATCGCCGAAGCGATTTTCAAAGCAACCGCTCGGGCAATCCGCATGGCCATCGAAATCGATCCACGGCAAAACGGGATCCCTAGCTCCAAAGGAGTTCTCTAAATGATTCGGCTATCTCGGGCTTTACTGCTATCTCTTTCGATAGGTTCAGCGGCCGCAGGAGTCCTGGCTCTACCTAGCACGCCCTACGCGGTTGCTCAAGACTCGGCCCAAGAGGATGCAAGACTTGCATCGAAATTCCAAAGCTGGCTCGATGACCAATGCAAGCGGCATCCGATGTTTGCTACCTACTTGGGCAACCACGACTACGATCACGATCTCGACGATCTGTCACCCCGAGCCCGAGCGTTGGACCTAGAGAACGATAAAACAGTCCTTGCAGAGCTCCAGCAACAAATCGACCTAAAACGACTGTCTCGGAACGCACAGATCGATCTGGAAATCTGGCAGCACTTCTTGGAGTATCGGGTATGGCAAGCAACCCAAAGCAACGATTTTGCCAATGACCCGAGGGTCTATTTGACGTATGCCTCCGATAGTGTCTTCACGCTGCTGACGCAATCGACACTGCCCAAGCACCGCAACATTCAGAACGCAGCCAAACGAATCGAACGGATTCCCAGTATCGTCCAAGCCGCCAAAGAGTCGATCGGAAAACCACCTCGAATCCTAACGGAAATCGCGATCAAACGTACCGATGGGGCGATCGCGTTTTATGAAAGTGAGATTTTCAAACTCGCCGAAGAATCGCCGCAATTGAGTCCATTACAGACTCCCAGCCGCAATGCAGCAGCAAGCCTCAAAGACTACAAGAAGTTCCTACAAGAGCAGGTCCTGCCACGCTCCGAAGGCGACTGGCGCATCGGCAAAGACAAGTTCGCAAAGAAACTCGAACTCGAACTCGATGCAGGTTTGACAGCCTCCGAGGTCATCCAAGCAGCGAACGCCGAGGCCGATCGTGTCGAACAAGAAATGTACTATGTGGCCAAACAGCTTTGGCACTCCCTATTCAACCAAACAAACCTCCCACCCGACGATCAACAAGGGCGCCGGGATACCATCCGACGTGTCTTAGCCGAACTCGGCAAGCAACATGGAAAACCCGATGGGTTGGTCAAAGACGCACAAGATACCGTCGCGTCGATCAAGGAGATGATTCGACGCGAAAAGATCCTGACGCTGCCGGATCCTGACCAATGCGACATCATCGAGATGCCAGAGTTTCAGCGAGGCTTCTCGGCTGCCTATCTAAATCCAGCCCCAGCACTCGATCCGAATGCCAAAAGCCTCTATGCAATCGCGCCTCCACCCTCAGACTGGCCCGCCGAGCGGCAAGAAGCCTTCTTCCAAGAGTACAACAAGTACATGCTTCAAATCCTAACGATCCACGAAGCCTATCCCGGACACTACGTCCAACTCGACTACTCCAACCGTGTCCAATCGCCCATCCGCAAAATCCTATCCTCAGGGGTGTTCGCCGAAGGTTGGGCCGTCTACACAGAGCAAATGATGCTCGACCAAGGATATGGACGTGGCGATCTAGCGCTACGGTTGCACCAATTGAAGTTCTACCTGCGCGCAGTCCTCAACGCGATCCTCGATCACTCCATGCATTGCACCGAGATGACCGACGAACAAGCGATGGAATTGCTCGTCGGGCGAGGCTATCAAACCGAAGCAGAGGCATTCGGAAAAGTCCAGCGAGCCAAGCAAAGCTCCTGCCAACTCTCAACCTACTTTGTCGGTCGTACCGCGTTCTACCGGCTCAGGCAAAATGTTCAGCGAGCCAGGGCCGATAACTTCAATCTGCAGGAATTCCACGAACAAGTCCTCAAATGCGGGACAATCCCTGTAAAGTATCTGCCCGAACTGGTCCGCTGATGGAATTCTTCATCGGAGTCGATTTCTCAGCGAATTAGCCCTCTGCGATCCTGCAAATCCCCTTGACGCAAGACCGCGAATTCATACACTTTCAAATCCTTAGAAGCCTCTCGGACATCTCCCCTGCGGCTTCTCCTGGATTCATGCGGTCGTGGCGAAACTGGCAGACGCGCTAGCTTGAGGGGCTAGTGGTAGAAATACCTTGGAGGTTCGAGCCCTCTCGACCGCACTTTCAATCCAGATTCTCAATTGTCTGTATCGCGATTCCCTAGGGCGATACACCCTGTTCCGTGCTCTGAGGTCCTCTCGGCGAATTGTTTGGCTGGTAAGCTGGATAGCCACCCTCTTCGGCAAAAAATTCGCTCCAAACAGGAACGTGACGGCTGACCTGGTTGGCTTGCTCCAACGTCAAATTGAACTTTCGCAAGAAATCTATCACTCCCGACCTACCAGTAAACTCATCTGCCGTCTGCGGAGAGAACACGATCTGATCGAGCATCTCGTCACCAGCGACCGTCGTTGGAAGATTCTCGATCGCAAATCCCCAACCGCGCTCTCGAAGTGCAATTAGCTGTTTGTCCGAACACGAAAAACCACCCGCCAATAGGATATCGTCCTCGCCTCGACCATCGCGCTGAATGCTCTCGGTCAAGGATGGTAGCAGAGCGATCTCTTGATCGATACGAGTCGGGGAAAGAAAGAGATTCACCAACGAGAACGTCAATGCCCTGTCCGGTGCGACTGTCTTGGACCGGAACCATCCGACCAACGGCTCAAAATCAAGCAATCCACCCGGGTCCTCGACGGTGTAAAGTTGATAGCGATCGGTCTCGATTCGCTGCGTGTTGTAGAGAAATGCCAAATGCATCGACTCGTGAACCGGCCCGACACGCGGTCCAATCATGTAATCATAAGCAAGCTTCTGCTCGTTGATTCGATCGACCAGTTTTGGGAGGGTATCGCGCTGTTTTGACGTGATCCCCTGGAGCGCTACGACATCGAAATTTCGAAGCAGCCTGACTAGGATCTCTGAGACCGCGGCGCTTTGAAATTTTCGATCGTCAAAGTCGCTCAAGTCAAAACTCGCGATCCGCACCGTGGGTGTCACAGGCTTCGATGGCATCAACTCCATCCCGCTCGTGTTTGACGGAAGAACCGATTTAAGATCGCTTGCAGGAGCATTCGAGGACGGACCATTGTGATGGACCGGCAACCAAGTTCGTGGATCGGTCCAATCCCTAGCCGGCGCGGTTGGATCTCGGGGCTCTAACCGAATTTGATCCCAACCGCTGAGGGTATAATGCTGGGAGGCGACATACAGTCCACCACCTAGTACTCCAGCCAGCAACAGATTTGTTTTATTGATCCATCCCATACTCCCAATGGATCGACCGAAATACCATCGACGGTCGATGGAACCTTTGGAAGCTGCATGAGGAAAAAAACGGCAGGTGCACCTTTGCAGATCCTGCCGATTACACAGCCCGCAGCCTACCGCGTTGCGATTTCGAGGGCTCGGGCAATGTCGAGTTGAAGTTGGCTCAGGAGCTCCTCTTTGGAGCCGAATTTCCTGACGCCTCGTATGCAATCGAGAATCTCCAGCTCCAATCGCTTACCGTAAAGATCACCCTGGAACCCGATCAAATGAGCTTCCACTTTGCTCAGATCTTCTCCGAAGGTCGGGTTCGGTCCGATATGCAACGCCACGGAGTGACCAGCAAGTTCGCTTGGAGCCACTACACGAGCCGCATAAACGCCATGCTTGGGAATCAACACTTCGACCCCTTCGAGGTTGGCGGTGGGAAAGCCTAAGGTCCGGCCTCGTGCTGCTCCGTGCGCTACATGGCCGGCGATTCGATAAGGCTCGACGAGCAATTCGTTGGCAGCTTGGACTTCGCCGAGTTCAATCCACTCGCGGATTTGTGTGCTGGAAACCAGTCGTTGATCGAGAGTTTGGGGATCGGCGATTTCAAGCTCCACTCGGTGCTGATCGCAAAGCACCCTCAAGGCCTGCACGTCCCCAACTCGACCTTTTCCGAATCGGAAATTAGGCCCCTCGACGATCCCTCTTACACCGAGCTGTCCGATAAGTATCCTCTCAAAAAACTCGCGTGGCGTTTGCTCAAGAAGCTCGTGGGTGGTCGGAAAGAAATCGACGCGGTCGATCCGAAGCCTCGTCAGTAGCTCCCGGCGACGGTCGTTCCAAGTCAATGGCTTAGGAACCATCTCGGGTCGAAGGAGTTTCAACGGGGGAGGGTCAAAACTAAAGACAACCGACGGAACCTTAAGTCGATGGCTCATGCTAACGAGCTTCTCGATCAACGCTCGATGTCCTAAATGGACGCCATCGAAGTTGCCGATCGTAAGGACACAACCAGGGACCGTTGAATGGAATGGAAGGCTATTCATAGACACTTCGATAGAAACCGCGAAACAAACCGAAGCCCTTTAGCCTAAAAGTGACCGAAGCAAATCCCTCGTGCGAAGGGCTCGGGTCGATATGAACGTCTCTCCGGCATAACAGTTGGCAGCAGCTCCAGCAGCGATCGCCAAGCCCCGGACCCGATCAAAAACGTATTCCTTCGAAGGGGGGAATTGGGTTTTGTAACACCGAATCGACTCGAGTTTCTGCTCCAGCGTATCGGTGATATCCATCGTGATCGAGTTCTCAATCCCCGAAGGTGGAGCTGGCTCAAACGACAATCGGAAATAAAGTTGACGATCGATTCCATGCGGAGGAAGACCTTGAAACGTATCCTCCCACTTGGTCAGCCGGGAATAAAAAACCGCTGCATCGGTGATTTGCATCGCTTGGTAATGGTCCGGTGAAGCCATCGGGGTCTTGCTCCCAAAACCCAAAACAATTTTCGGCCGATACCTGCGAAACTCAATGGCCAACGCCACGCGTTCATCGAATCCGTCCATCAAATTCCGGTTGGTAAAACTCAGGGTTTTTCGAACCTGCACGCCAAGCACCTCGGCCGCCGCAGCAGCTTCAGCTAGCCGCACATGAGGGCCCGGTGAAAGCGGGGTAGGCTCCCCATCGGTAAGGTCGATGATGCCAACCCGGTAGCCTTGCTGGACCAAGGAGGCCAATGTGCCTCCGCAAGCGATTTCCACGTCGTCTGGGTGGGCACCCACGGCAATGACGTCCAGTGATTCCTCTAAATGGCTCATAGATTCAATCCTAATCCAAGGAATGCGGTCGGTCGTAGCATGGCTTTGGAAGCCACCTTCATGGGCAGTAGTGTATCCGGATTCCAATCCTTATCGATTCCAAAATCGCAAGGTTCACGATTGCGGCCTTCGGACCACTTAAGGGCACTACTTGCGGTCCTTGTCATAGGATTGCCAACAAATCATGCGGTTTTGGCTCGATTGCGTTGCAACTAGGCAATCGATCCTCCCCCGAACCTTCGTTTCCCTAGATCGAAAATCGCATCGATTTATTCCCCATAGGAAACTCAACTGGAAATGGAAACATTAGAATTCCTGAACCCATTTGGCCCTGCATTTGCTATCTGTGATTCCAGGCGGCGGACCTGCGCATTCTCTCGGCAAAGGTACGCTGACGTCTCAGTTACGGAGAGAAATGAAAAAGGCGGTGTTTGCGATGATTCGTTGGATGAAAAGTTTCGTAGCGTTCCAATTGATCTGCGGTAGTTTGGTCTACGCGCAGGAGGCCGTACCCGCGGCCGTTGCCGAGGTTGCACAAGATGCGGCCGCTGTAGTGCCGGAACCCGTCCAGCCGACTGCGGTGGCCGAAGTAGCTGCTCCCGCGGTATCGACGCTCAACTCGGGTGACCAAGCTTGGATGCTTGCTTGCGCCGCGTTTGTATTGCTGATGACCCCAGGATTGGCCTTCTTCTACGGCGGCTTGGTCGGGAGGAAAAACATCCTCAGTATACTGATGCAATGCTTCATGAGTATGTCGGTCGTGACGGTGCTCTGGGTGGTGGTCGGTTATAGCATCGCATTCTCCGGAACGGAAATAGCCGGTGGCTTTTGCGGAAATCCGATGACCCACTTTTTGCTGAACGGGGTTGCTACCGATGCTTCCTTTGAACCGGTCACCGGAGTGAAGCTTGGACTCAGCCAGCAAATGTTCATGGTCTTTCAAATGATGTTCGCGATCATTACTCCAGCACTGATCGTCGGAGCGTTCGCGGAGCGAATGAAATTCACCGCGTTTACGCTCTTCATCGCTCTGTGGTCTCTATTGGTTTACTGCCCAGTAGCGCACTGGGTTTGGTACGGTCCGACCAACCTGATCTTCGGACTCGGGAGCTTCAACGCGAAAGACGCGGTGCCTGAAGGCGCCCTCGATTTCGCCGGTGGAACGGTCGTTCACATCAACGCTGGTATCGCCGCCCTGGTCGCTTGCTTGATCATCGGCCCTCGCCGCGGCTTCCCCAAGCAGATCAATCCTCCCCACAACCTACCTTTTGCGGTCCTAGGGGCCGGCTTGTTGTGGTTCGGATGGTTCGGATTCAACGGCGGTAGCGCCTTCGGAGCAACCCCACAAGCGGTTCAGGCGTTTGTCACAACCCAAGTAGCAGCCGCAACCGCCGGTCTAACCTGGGCGATCATCGAGATGGTTCGCAACGGCAAACCCACGGTGCTCGGAATGATTACGGGAGTGGTCGCAGGTCTTGTCGGGATCACCCCCGCGGCCGGCTTTGTCGATGTCAAAGGTGCTTTGATCATCGGATTCGGTGCAACCATTGTCAGCTACTTCTTCGTGGCGTTCGTCAAGCCAGCCATGAAGTACGATGACTCGCTCGACGTTTTCGGCGTCCACGGGATGGCCGGAATTTTCGGCTCTCTTGCAACGGGACTTTTGGCCCTACCAGGCGTTGGAGTCAATCGCGCAGGTGGGAGCATCGAGCAACTGATGTTGCAAGGAAAGGCTGCTGTTGTCACCATCATTTACTCGGCGATCCTTACGGCGCTGATCCTCAAAGTGATCGATTGGACAATCGGGCTTCGTACCTCCGAGGATGGTGAGAAAATCGGCTTGGATCTAAGCGATCATGCCGAGACTGCCTACACGGTCTCTTAACCCTCACACCGAACATAGCTCGTTTCCAACGCCCGGAGAGCTGCTAAAACCTAAAGCGAGGCATGGTTGATCCATGCCTCGCTTTTTTTTCGATTCATCGGCAATCACTTCAGCTAGAAATGGTATATCCTGTTTCTATTGGTACTCAGTAGGTTGCGTCACCATTGAGGTGATGTTTCATCTCCGAAAGTCCCCAAATTTACGGAAAACAAGGATCCCGGCGCTATGACTCCATCGCTGAGCCGACGCTCTTTGGGCGTCTTCTATTTGACACTATCTTTCGCCGTTTTCGGCATCGCGGAGTACTCCTGTGCAGACCGACCGAACGTTCTGTGGATCGTCGGGACGGCATGCGTTTCACCGATGGATATGTCAGCGGACCGTATTGCTCTCCGACTCGAGCCGCACTGCTTACTGGCCGATACCAACAACGCTTCGGCCACGAGTTCAACCCCGGCGGCAACGCGCAAGGGATGCCCACCGCAGAGAAGACCCTCGCCGAACACCTTCAATCCGCTGGGTACAAAACCGGCCTAGTCGGTAAATGGCATTTGGGGAACACTCCGAATCGACACCCGCTGCGCCGAGGTTTCGATGAGTTCTTTGGGTTCCTAGGTGGCGCTCACAGCTATTTCGAAGCCGAGGGGATTTTTCGGGGCGATCGACCCGCCGAACCGATCGACTATGCAACCGATGCGTTTGCTAAAGAGGCGGTCTCCTTTATACAAACCCATCGCGAAGAACCTTGGTTCCTCTACCTCGCCTTCAATGCGGTGCACACACCGATGCATGCGACCGAGGATCGCTTGCGCAAGTTCGCTTCGATCGAGGATCCCCAACGCCGCAAATACGCCGCGATGATGTCTGCGATGGACGATGCGATCGGTTCGGTCCAAACAGCATTAAAAGCGACCGGACAGGATCAGCGAACGCTCATAGCCTTTATCAGCGATAACGGCGGCCCTACGATGCAAGGCGTTACGATCAACGGTTCGAATAACGCCCCGCTGCGAGGCAGCAAGCGAACCACGCTTGAAGGGGGTGTGCGAGTCCCGTTCCTTCTTTCCCTTCCCGGTGTGATCCAACCCGGCGAATATCGAAAACCCGTGATCCAAATCGACCTGTTCGCCACCACGCTGGCGGCTTGCCAAGTCCCCATTCAAGCGGAGTGGAAGCTCGATGGTGTCGATCTGATCCCGTACATCACGGGGACTAAACAAACTGCCCCTCATGACGCGCTCTTCTGGCGTTTCGGACCGCAGATGGCGATCCGAAAAGGGGATTGGAAATTGGTTCGTTACGACAAAGCTGCCGACGGAGAATCCACAGGTGGGGGACCTCGCGCTCGAGTCTCTGAGGCCAAACTCTACGATCTCTCGAAGGATATCCACGAGGACCACGACCTTAGCGAGCAAAAGCCCGATATCGTACGGGAACTCCAAGCCGACTGGGACGCTTGGAATGCCTCCAACATCGCCCCGCTCTGGTGAACTCGCCAAAGCGGTCGGCTGACGAATCGTAGCCATACGCTGCCAAGCGGTGGTAGCGGCGCGAGGAAGGCCTCCACCGTCTGGCGACAGGTGGCTACGGCTCCTCGTAGCCATCCGCTGCCAAGCGGTGGTAGCGGCGCGATAACAACCTCCACCTTCTGGCGACAGGTGGCTACGGGCGACAGGTGGCTACGGCTCCTCGATAGGGGTAGGGAAGTCCGGTTGAGCCGGACTCCCCTCCCTCCGAACCGTACGGGCGGTTTTCCCGCATACGGCTCTCCGGTCAGTAGTGTCCCTGATGGGATTGTCCGAAAC
>JAJTEK010000128.1 GCA_021299695.1 Pirellula sp.
CGGCAACGCAGTTACTCTTGGTTACAGGGTGGTAACGATTCCCCTGATTGGGACTTCCACCCAATTATTCAATCGCCTTCACAGGCGCACTAGCCATCCGCTGCCAAGCGGTGGTAGCGGCGCGAGGAAGGCCTCCACCGTCTGGCGACAGGTGGCTACGGGCGACAGGTGGCTACGGCTCCTCGTAGCCATCCGCTGCCAAGCGGTGGTAGCGGCGCGAGGAAGGCCTCCACCGTCTGGCGACAGGTGGCTACAGGACAGTAGCGACGGAATCGAGACGTTGCCTTCGGTGGGGATGACGTTAGCATTAGTTCCCGTCGAGAAAGCCACGAATGAACCAAGGACCAAAGGGGACCAACATGACCAAGATTCAAGTTTATGATCCTGCACTTTGCTGCAGCTCAGGCATTTGTGGTGTGGATGTCGATTGGTTGAAGAGCCAGGGAATCAAAGCGAGCCTTGCTGCTGAATCCATTTTTTAATAGGAGCAAGGCATGATGAAGTTTCTCGTACAACTCCCGCACTTTCTGTTCTTCACCGGGAAAGGTGGAGTGGGCAAAACTTCGCTGGCATGTGCTACGGCCGTGCAACTTGCAGATTCAGGGAAAAGAGTGCTGCTGGTCAGCACGGATCCTGCCTCGAACGTTGGGCAGGTATTCGGAATGACCATAGGAAACAAGATTACCCCATTCGACTCGGTACCACGCTTGTCTGGCTTGGAAATCGATCCCCAAGCTGCTGCGCAGCTCTACCGCGATAAGATCGTTGGACCCGTTCGCGGCGTGCTGCCAGAGAGCGTGGTCAAGGGGATTGAGGAGCAACTTTCGGGTGCTTGCACGACGGAGATTGCCGCTTTTTATGAATTCACGGCGCTGTTGACCGATGAGGTTATCCAAAGAGATTTCGACCACGTCATCTTCGATACTGCACCGACGGGCCATACCTTGCTTTTGCTCGATGCTACGGGAGCTTATCATCGCGAGACGGCGCGTCAAATGGGTCCAAGCGGCATCAGTTTCACCACGCCGATGATGCAGTTGCAGGATTCCAAGAAAACCAAAATTTTGATCGTAACCTTGGCGGAAAACACACCGGTGCTTGAGGCGGCCGGTCTACAAAGCGACTTGCGTCGTGCCGACATCGAGCCTTGGGCCTGGATCATCAACAACAGTTTGGCGATCGCAAATCCCACTTCGCCATTGATGCGCCAACGCGCATCAAATGAACTTGCCCAGATCGACGCGGTGACGAAACAACATGCCAAGCGTTGGGCGGTCGTTCCGTTGCAGGCACAAGAACCTATTGGCGTTGAGCGTCTGAAGAAACTCGCAAGGCATTTTGCCTCTTGATTTCCAATCGCTCTACCATCCCCTTTTCGTCGCATGCTAAACTTTATCGAAGTTTACGAAACCACCTCAGTTCGCGCTCCAGGTTTTACCAAAGAGTAGATTGCAGAGATCGTCCATTCAGTCCATCGAAAACAATTTGTCGATCGCGAACATGGATTTCGAGGACTTTAGGATGGCAGTGAGTAAAGACGGGATTTTTCAGGGCTTCGCGAGCTAGCGTCGGCCAGTGCGCTGTCGAGTGGGTTGTTGTTACGACAATGCGGTGGCGGAGAGTTTTCTTGGGTCACTGGCTATTGCAATATGCGGTTAAGCCAGAGCGATAAATAGTTTCGATTCGGAAAAGGCACCATGACAGGATTTTTATTCGGGGACGAAGCCGACGAGTTCTTTTCGAAAGGTTCCGAAGGGAAACCAGCAGAAAATCGCAAAACAAGGAATTCCGAGATCGCCAAAAGCGTCGTCCCGGGAATGTCCGATGAAAGCCCTTTGTCGGTCACGCAATTGACCGCTTGGATCAAACGCACCCTCGATCAAAATGTCTCAAGCTTCTGGATTGCAGGAGAGGTCAGCAACGTCACTAAGGCCGGTTCTGGGCATGTGTACCTGACCATCAAAGACGCCTCGAGTCAAATCGGAGCGGTGATCTGGCGCTCGAGCTGGGAGCGCTGCAAATTCGATATCAAAGAAGGAATGGCCGTCCTTGGGATGGGAAAACTCGACGTGTATGGACCAAGAGGGACCTACCAAGTCGTATTGCAAAAACTTGAGCCTCAAGGGCTCGGTCCCCTACAAATCGCCTTCCGAAAGCTCCATGCGCAATTGGCCGCCGAAGGAATGTTTCTACCGGAACGCAAGCGAGCCTTGCCGCGGTTCCCAAAACGCATTGGGTTCGTCACCAGCCCACACGGGGCAGCGATTCACGATTTCCTGGAGGTACTCCGACGTCGATGGCCTCAGATGAACGTGCTGGTCGTTCCCGCTAAAGTCCAAGGCCCTGGAGCGGCCGAAGATATCGCAAACGGGATCGCAATGGCCAACCGAATCGAGCCACCTCTAGATCTCCTGGTCGTTGGACGAGGTGGGGGCTCGATCGAGGACCTCTGGGCCTTTAACGAAGAAGTTGTTGTTCGCGCAGTGGTGGCTTCTAGCATCCCTGTCGTATCGGCGGTCGGACACGAAATCGATGTCACGCTGTGCGATTTAGCAGCCGATGTCCGCGCCTTGACTCCCTCGGAAGCCGCCGAAAGGATCGCGCCGAATCGCGATGAAATCCTCGAAACACTCCAATCCTGCAAAGCTCGGCTCGCTTCGATCGTCGCCAGCAAAGTCCGCGAACTTGAGTCACGATTCCTGGGACTCACAAGGCGACCGGTCATCGAACAACCCGAGCGAATGCTTGACTCCTCGGTCCAACGATTGGATGAAGTCGACTACCGACTAACCGAATCGCTCGATCGGCAAATTGAAAAGCGAGAATTCGAGTTCGAGAAAATGGCAAGTCGACTCGAAGCGATCAGCCCCCTGAAAACCCTCGCGCGTGGCTACTCGCTGACGATGGATCCACAGCACGGAACCATTCTCTCGCGAGTCGAACAAGTCCACGTAGGACTGCGCACCGAAACCCGTGTCGAGAACGGAAACTGGACGAGCATCATCGAACGAATCGAGGGGGATTAGCAACTAAAGCCCCAGCCACAGACGTACAGTAAGTCCGCACAAATCCCGCCGGTCAGTCTTGGAAAAAAACCTCGTCGGCCGTTCGACCGAGAATCGCCTTGATCTCGATCTCGTTGAGAAATGGGGACTGTGTTCCAATCAGCGAAATGGAACCTTTGTAGTTGTGGGGGACTTGGACCTGATAAGGGCAATCGCTACCCCACATTAAGCGATTGGCTGTGAACGCATCCCGCAGTTGCTTGATCATGGGCAGAAGATCGGTGTAGGGAGCTTGTTTGGCTCCCAATGCGTAGAACGCTGAGGTTTTAACGAACACTTTTTTAAATCTCGACAACCCGCAGAGTTTGTTCAGGTCCGCTTGATCGATCTGTCCTTTCATCCCGATCCTGGAAAAATGGTCGATGACGATCTTTGTTCGTGGATATTTGGTTGCCATCGCTTCAATCGCTGGGAGAACTTCAGGATCCGATAGCAAGCAGATGGCCTGCTTGGTCTTCGCCGCCGTTTTGAACATCGCATCAATCCCTGGATTCTGATCCCACTGGGCAACATTCTGGGCGTTGGCGTACAACCGAAATCCTCGGACCCCTTGTTCCTGCATCCGGTTCATGGTTCCTTCAACGTCCGGCGCGTTGTGATCGATAATCGCGACTCCTTTGAATTGCTTAGGCTGTTTTCGAATGCAATCGAGCATGTACTTGTTGTCGAATCCGAAAAAGCTCATCTGGATCAGAACCACTCGGCGGACGTTTTCGGTTCCAGCGAGCTTGAGGATCGCATCGGGGGTAAACGATTCCGGTACGACGTCGGCTACCGTGTACTTTGAATCCAACGGATAATCATCGGACGGTTTGGGCCAAACATGGACGTGTGAGTCGATAAAACCGCCCTCGAGGAAGCTTGGTTCGAGGGCACCCGGTTCGAATGCCGAGGTCGCCCTGGCCAACGATTTGGCCGATGCCCCGATGGCCATCCCGCTGCTGGCGACAAGTAAACTCCGTCTAGTCCAAAGATTGGTTTTCTGCTTGGGGTCGTTCATGCTCAAAACTCCTTGATGATCTCTCGGTAATATTCAAAGGCTGCTCGGACCTGGTCAATCGCGATGTACTCGTTCTCGGTATGAGCTTGGTCGATACTTCCAGGCCCAAAGATGATCGTATCGATGCCCAATTCTCGAATATGCGTTCCATCGGATCCGTAAGCGACCCCCTCGACGGTATCACTATACCCCATTTTTCTGAGGATATCGCAGGATAGTCGGGCGATAGGTGCCTCGGCGGCCGTCTCTAAACCCCGATCGTAGAGTAAGGGTGGTTCCATCTCGAATCGGGATCCAGGAACCGCGTCTGCGACCGCATCGATCACTTCTTGGTAACCTGCGAGGACCTCTTGGACGTCTTCAAAGGGAAGCAAACGCCGATCGATTTGGATCGAGCAACGGTCCGGCACAAAGTTGACTTGAACGCCCCCTTCGATCAGTCCGATATTCCCAGTTGCGGGGCCGAGCAGAGGATGCACCCTGGAGCCAAGGGATCCGTGGTAGACTTCGATTGCCGATACCAACTTGGCCATGTGATGGATGGCGTTGACCCCCAAATGAACCTTCGAACTGTGTGCTTGCTTGCCGATTGCGACAATCCGCCAGCGCAGTACTCCTTTGCTCGCGATAACGGTCTTGAGTTCCGTCGGCTCGGCGACGATCGCTGCTGTTGCTGCCAAGGATTCACACAATTTGAGGACCCCTAAGCAGGAGAATTCCTCGTCGACCACACTTGCCATCCAAACATCACCCCTGGGGACCAAACCATCAAGCTTGGTCTGCACCATTGCGGCCATCATGCAAGCCAATCCAGCTTTGGTGTCACAGGACCCACGTCCATACATGCGGCCCTCGACAATTCTAGGCTCAAAAGGCTCGATCGTCATCCCCGATACAGAAACAGTATCCATGTGAGCTTCGAGCAACAGCCGACGATCCGTCGGCTGTCCTTGGTTTCCACGCCCCGGGAGCCTTGCGATGACGTTGTCTCGACCAGGCAAGACCGGTTGTCGCCAGCATTGGATTCCATGCAATTCCCAAAACGCTTCGATAAAATGAGCCAACGCACCCTCGCCAGGACCATCCTGATAAAACGCATTGACACTGTTGATACGGACCAAGTCAGATAGGATTCGGATCGGATCGATGGACATGATACGGAGCTACAGTAAGCAAAGGGCAGGGGAGGACAATCGGTCTTTGGGCCAAGTACTGGTGGGTATCTTATCAGATCCAAGAAAACTGGTCTCATGATCGATTACAATCAATCGTCGCACCAGTGTAGTAATTCTTTTTTGTCCTCCGCGATCCTTTCTATGCTCCCTTCGTACCTACCAATTTTTTCGTTCGCGATCTTGTTTTGGCTCGCATCTGCCAGCTTCTCCCAAGACCCAAACCTGACGCTGTCTTACCCGACCTCCAAGGTTGTATCGCAAGTCGATGACTACCATGGAACGAAAGTGGATGACCCATTCCGATGGCTCGAGGACGTCGATGCCCAGGACACCAAGACTTGGGTCTCGGAACAGAATCGCTTGACCTTCGATTATCTAGCCTCCATTCCGGCCCGAGAACGATTCAAAGAGCGCTTGACCAAGCTCTGGAACTTCGAACGCTATGGTCTTCCACGCAAGCACGGGAACACGTATTTCTACACCTACAACAACGGGCTGCAAAACCAGAACGTTGTTTACATCGCCGACTCGATCGACGTCCAAGGCCTCTTGAAGCAGAAACTTCTGCTAGATCCAAATCTACTGAGCCAAGACGGTACCGTCGCGCTGAGCGGCTATGTTCCTAGCGACGACGGACGCTATCTGGCTTATGGTGTCGCTCAGTCCGGAAGCGATTGGAACGAATGGCGAATCCGAGATGTGCAAACCGGTAATGACCTAGCCGATTCCATCCGTTGGGTCAAATTCAGTTCGGTCGCCTGGACGGCCGACCATCTGGGCTTCTTCTACAGCCGCTACGATGCTCCTAAGGAGAATGAATTCACAGGAGTAAACTACTTTCAAAAGCTCTATTACCATCGCGTTGGAACCGATCAGCAATCCGATTTGTTGGTCTACGAACGTCCAGACGAAAAAGAATGGGGCTTCGGTGCTTCGGTCTCCGACGATGGCAAATACTTGCTGGTCTCGGTGTGGCGCGGCACGGAAAAGAAGAATCTGGTTTTTTATGCTCCCATCGCCAACGGAACGATCCCCCAGAAATCCGATGTGGTTGAATTGATCCCAGACTTTACTGCCGATTGGCAATTTCTGGGCAACGACGGAAAACGCTTCTACTTCGAAACCGATGACGGGTCTCCCAAGCACCGAATTGTGGCTATCGATATCGATGAACCAGCCAAAGCTGAATGGAAAACGATCGTTCCAGAAACCGATGAATCGATCGAAAGCGCTAGCTTGCTCGGAAACCACTTGCTCGTGCACTACCTACGCGATGCGACTAGCGTCGTCCAGGAATACTCAACAGAAGGTAAACCGGGCAAGGAGATTCTTATCCCTGATCTCGGAACGGTAACAGGATTCGAGGGAAAACGAACCACCAACGAAACTTTCTTCTCTTTTACCAATTACATCACCCCTCCGACGGTGCTCCGTCTCGATTTGGACAGCTTGGAATCGGAGGTTTGGAAATCCCCCAAGTTAGATTTCAATCCTGCGGATTATCTAACCGAGCGAGTTTTTTTCTTAAGCAAGGATGGGGTACGCATTCCAATGCTCCTCTCGCGAAAAAAAGGGGTCGAGAAAGACGGTCAATTGCCCACGATCCTCTACGGCTACGGTGGGTTCAACATTTCGATCACACCCAATTTCTCACCAGCCAATTTGGCTTGGATGGAACAAGGTGGAATGTACGCGGTTGCAAACCTGCGAGGTGGTGGCGAGTACGGTCGGCTTTGGCACGAGTCAGGAATGCTGGAAAACAAGCAGCGGGTCTTCGATGACTTTATCGCAGCAGCAGAGTATCTCATTTCTGAGGGATATACCGACAGCACCAAGCTGGCTATTTCGGGGCGAAGCAACGGTGGATTGCTTGTCGGTGCAGCGATGACGCAAAGACCGGATCTATTCGCCGTCGCACTCCCAGCCGTTGGAGTGATGGATATGCTTCGCTTCCATCGCTTCACGATTGGTTGGGCTTGGGTCAGCGAATTCGGAAGCTCCGAGGACCCAACCCAGTTCGCGAATTTGATGAAGTATTCGCCGTTGCATCGGCTCAAGCCTGCGACCCGTTATCCAGCTACCTTGATCACAACCGGCGACCATGATGATCGGGTCGTACCTGGCCATTCCTACAAATTCGCAGCGCGCTTGCAAAGCTGCCAAAGCGGGACGCGGCCAACCCTCATTCGCATCGAAACCAGCGCCGGGCACGGTGCTGGAACCCCAGTCTCCAAACTGATCGAAACGGCTGCTGACACGCTAGCGTTCGTTTGGAAAAACTTTGGGCTCGAATAAATCCATCCTCTACCCTGACCAATTTGTAAAGGCTCGAGAGTTCCACCGTGCACGCCTCCCAAATCCTCTACGAAGACAACCACTTACTCGTGCTCAATAAGCCAGCCGATTGGATCGTCCAAGGCGCATCGACGGACGATCGAAGTTTGCTAGAGTCTGCCCGATTGTATTTGAAGCACAAGTATCACAAACCAGGCAACGTGTATCTCGGGGTCGTCAGCCGGCTCGATGCACCCGTCACAGGTGCTGTTCCTTTTGCTCGCACGAGCAAGTGCGCCGCGCGACTCAGCGAGCAATTTCGCGAACATCGAGTCGACAAGGAATATTGTGCAATCGTCTCTGGATGCCCTACTGCCATCGAAGCGCGCCTCGAGCAAACCCTAGTGCGTCGCCCTCAGGACATATTCACTCGCATCGTCGCTGCCGATCATCCCGATGGACAAGCAGCGATCCTTGAGTACCGAGTCCTGGCCTGCGCAGCGAACCACTCTCTTTTGAGTATTCGATTGATCACAGGACGCAAACATCAAATCCGCTGCCAATTGGCAGCTATCGATTGTCCCATCCTAGGCGATCGCCTGTATGGTTCCCAGGAGCCTTTCCCTCAAGGCATCGCGTTGCACTGCCAACGCTTGGAATTTGAACACCCAACCTCCAAGGAACGCCTCAGGATTTGTGCCGATCTACCTATCTATTGGCCCAAATTCCAAACCGTAAGTATGACTGTCGGTTGATGACCAGTGGCCTTGGATCGATTCTTCATCGGGCGGACCACAGCACACCGAACGGGTTTGCGATCAAGGAGCTTCGCTAGCAAGCGGCACAAGCTCCCCATCGATCGCCCTGCGTATCACGGCGTGGACTTGCTCAAGGGTTCCGACGGCTACCAAAACCCGAAAACTTGCCTTGGACTTGGTGATGGCAGGAACTTCACGGTAACGATAGACCACATTCCATTTGACGACCTTCTCGGTTGGAAAACGGAATCGACCATAGCCTGCGGAAGGTTCGATCCAATCGGGACAGCCTGCTGAAATTGCACCCATGGCAAACTGCCCATCCCTCGTCGAGAGAATCACTGGATCGGGCTGCTCTCCGGGTCCGTCGTCAAGTCGTCGGAGTTCTTTGCTTGCCGTCGTAACCCTCCAGAACTCGGAAAATTCTCTCGGCATGTAACCCGTCAACACCTCGAACTGGGCATATCGATTCCTGGCGTTTGGATCGATTTCGAAGGTATTATCGATTTGTATCACATGGGGATCGTCGTATGCTCCTAAACGGATTCGTTTATGGAGTACGTAATCCGATAGGACGCGAGTGTTGAGTGCGGATCGCCCCTGCGACTTTTCTCCCGGCGCAAGCCAAAATGCCATTTGTGTGGAGGTGCGCAATTGGCGATCGTCTCGTTGGATGGCAAGTAGTCTGCTCGCCGATCGCTCGCCAGCACCGTCGAGACGCGAACCGGCTTCGGTGGGGTTGAACCGCTCTGCCCAAAAAGGTTCGTCGGACATCGCGTCAAAACTACAAGCCGACTGCAATTGACGGCCATGGTCGGCGCTGTCGATGAACTCATGATTCCTCCATCGAATCGAATCGACAGCACCCGCCAACCGCGATGTCGTGGTGATGCTCAAGGAAGACCCGTCGCACTCGATCGAGAGGGTCTGGTTCCCATCGACCACGGGCGGTTCGACAGCAAGTGATCGGCCTCTTGCAAGGATCAAGATTGCGAATCCGAATGCAAACCTCCAGGGTTTGTCCCGGAATCCAAAGTTCTCTTTTCGGTCACTTTTAGTGGCGAGACATCGGCATGACGACATAGGTGTATCCGTCATCTGTGTTGTACAAGGCCGGTTCGGTATTGGACTTCACCAACAGGTTGAACGTGCTTTCTGGGGGCAGCACTTTGAAGAAATCGAGAACGAAACGATAGTCCATGGTCAAAGCCAAAGGGGCTTCGTGGAAATCGATCGGAATCTCAACACGCGATTGACCGACATCGGCCGTTTTCGCTCCAACGATCATGGATCCGTTGCCGAACTGAAACTCGATCCCACGGCTTTCGGGGTCGGCAACGATGGAAGCCTGTCGCACCGAGGCAAAAAAAGGACCGACCAAACCGGAGATACGCGTACGTCCCTCCTCGCTAGGAATCACAGATTTCCAGTTCGGATAGCGGCCTTCGACCAACCGGGAGAACAACATGCAACGATCCGTCTTGAAAAGAATATCGTTGGTCCGTGCCGCAATCTTCACATTCGAATCGGAATCAGCGATCGATCGCTCGATGGTCTGAAGGGTTTTGGTGGGAACAATGGTCGAGGCTCCGACGTTTTTAAAACCGTTGACCGAGGTTCCCCGCCCCTGCATGCAAGCCAAGCGTCGTCCATCGGTGGCCACCGTTGTGATGTTTTCACCTTCCATCTCAAATAGCACCCCACCGAGCTGGTAGCGTGTGCTCTCGGTGTCGGTCGCGAAAATCGTGCGACGAACCATCTCGCGAAATGCGATCGCGGGCATCTCAAAATACGAATCTTCCAGGAATTTCCCTACCGAGGGGTATTCATCCGGGTTCGCCAATTGGAGATGGAACTCGGAGTTTACCCCATGAATATCTAGGGAATTGGCTGTGGTTTCAAAGGTGAGGGTATCGTCGCTCGCCTCGCGCAGGATATTTCCGATCCGCTGGACGTTCAGAAGCGCCTTGCCTGGCGTTTGGATTTCCACGTCAGGAATCTCCAAGCGAATCCCAGCTTCCTGGTCCGTCGCCATGAGCACAACCTTACCGTCGATGGCTTCGAGTTTGATATTGCTTAGAATGTCCTTGGGGCTGCGAGTCGGTACCAAACCCGAGACGATCAGAAATCCGCTCAGGAATTTTTCACGGTTGCATACAATCTTCATGTCGTCGCTTTTCGCTTCGTCTCAACGGTTCGAAACTACCCTTTTCACGTCCCTAATGTTGTACCCTTTTTGCCGTTCTTTTGTAGACGGCTTCGAAGATCCCGTTTCCAATCAAAAATCCCTCTAAAACGCCAGTTTTTTAGCCCAGATGCAGGCCAGCGGTATGCCCGGTGCTCCAGGCTGCCTGGAAGTTATAGCCACCGATCGGGCCGTCGAGATCAAGAATTTCGCCGGCCAGATACAGTCCGGCTTGTCGTCGGCTCTGCATATCCTGAAAGTTCACCTCGCCAAGCTCGACTCCACCGGCCGTAACCTCGGCCTTGGGGTATCCGAGCGTCCCGGATATTTCGATTCGATACTGCTTCAAACTTTCAATCATCTTGATGCGAATCGCCCTAGGAAGTTCAGCCATGTGCGGATCGTAATCGGCCCCGATACTCTCTAAGATCGAGGTGGCTAGTCGTTTCGGGATTCGATGCGAAAGAACCGTCGATAAGGCTCGATTGCTCTGGCGTGTCTCTTGGGCAATCCACTCTTCGAGTTGCTCGACCGAGGAGTCGGGCAATAGGTCGACAATAAGCTCAAGGCTCGTCGGACCGCTGCATCCTTTGTGCGTCCAGAGGAACCCCCCTCGCGACTCTCTTCGTTCAAGCTTCAGCGGCTTGGTATCCCCTGAATGCGCATGGATCTGGGCTCGGACTAACACATCCTCTAACGTCAGTCCGCTCAACTCGTGGACACGGGTTTCCGGTGAGGTCAGTGGAGTCAGTGCAGGTCGCAGTGGGGTAATCGAGTGCCCCATGCTCTTGAGCCAAGCATACCCGTCACCGGTCGTTCCGCATCCGCTATAACTGAGCCCACCGGTAGTGATCAATACGGTCTTGGAATGGACTTGTAGCTGCCTGCCTTGGACCGTCGCCTGGATCTGAAACCCATCTCCTGTCGCATCCGGGCCGACCGAGTCGACGGCGCATCCACAAAGCAATTCGGCGCCATAACGGGCTAGTCGACGTACCACCGCATCGCGGACATCGATCGCTCTATCGCTCACTGGAAACACTTTTCCGGTTTCCTCAACCTTGGTCTGAACACCCTCGGATTCAAACTCCCGTACCACATCCTCGGGCGATAGCCTCTTGAGGACCGAGAGCAAGACTCGTCCTTGCTTGCCGAATGCCTCTGCGATTTTGCGGCTATCGGCATGGTGCGTGATATTGCATCGTGTCCCACCGGACATGAGAATCTTCACCCCGGCCTTGTTGTTCTTTTCCAAAACAAGCACTTTTTTGCCGCGCTGGGCCGCCGTCCCCGCCGCCCACAATCCAGCGGCACCACCGCCGACGATGATCGCATCCCAGCGCTGCTTCTGAAGTTTTGTTAAGTAATCGTCGGCTTGCATTTTTGATCCTCGAGGTCCCGAAACGAACCCCATCGGTTATACTTCGGGAAGGTTTTCCAACAACCCGAGATAGACATTCAGAGATAGAGATTCGATGAGCACACCATTTGCCAGACGACAGATCTTGGGGGCCGGACTTGCGGCTACCAGCAGTTTCCTACTCCCTTATCGCGAAACGATCGCTGCGATGCAGGACTCCCCAAAAAAACGGGTCGGCCTGATCGGTACCGGATGGTACGGAAAAGCCGACCTATTTAGGCTTCTACAAGTCGCTCCCGTGGAGGTCGTCTCGCTGTGCGATGTCGATAGCACCATGCTCAACGATGCTGCCGACATGGTCAAGGAACGACAAAAATCACGACAAAGGCCCCGAATCTACTCGGATTATCGAAAACTCCTCGCCGAGAGAGATCTCGATATCGTCTTGATTGCAACCCCCGACCACTGGCACGCTCTGCCGATGATCGAAGCGGTCAAAAACGGTGCAGATGTTTACGTTCAAAAACCGATAAGCGTCGATGTCGTCGAAGGCCAAGCAATGCTGGCCGCAGCCCGCAAGTACAACCGAGTCGTCCAAGTCGGAACTCAACGACGCAGCACTCCGCATTTGATCGAAGCCAAAAATCAAATCATCGATACCGGGCTACTCGGGAAGATTTCCCACGCGGAGGTCTATTGCTATTACCACATGCGGGCTCGCGAAAATCCACCCGATTCTCCACCACCAGCAAACCTCGACTTCGAGATGTGGACCGGTCCGGCCCCATTGCTCCCCTACAACAAACTCGTTCACCCTCGATCTTGGAGAGCGTTCAACGAATACGGCAACGGTATCGTCGGCGATATGTGCATCCACATGCTCGACACGGTCCGTTGGATGCTCGGACTCGGCTGGCCCACGCGGGTCTCGAGCCAAGGTGGTATCTTCGTCGACAAAGCCTCGAAAGCCAACATCCCAGATACCCAATCGGCAGTCTTTGAATTTCCTGAATTGAATGTACTCTGGACTCACCGCAGCTGGGGAGATCCACCAGATCCTGCCTATCCATGGGGCGCAACCCTATACGGCGATAAAGGTACACTCAAACTAAGCGTACAAAGCTACGACTTCATTCCTCGTGGTGGCGATGCCAAACCCATCCACCGCGACGTGAAACTCGAACTCGACGAGTACCCCGAGGACAAAGTCGAAAAAGACCTTGAACGGCATGTCGCTCCGGCAATCCGAGTCCACATGCTCGATTTCCTAAAGGCCATTGCTGAACGCGGCAAGCCCGTTGCGGATATCGAACAAGGGCACATCTCGACGGCCTCTTGCATCCTGGCGAACCTTTCGATGAAACTCGGGCGAACCCTGACATTCGATCCAAGCCAACACGTGGTCGTCGGGGACGAACAAGCCACCGCGATGCTGCGTCGACCCTACAGAGCTCCTTGGGTACACCCCGAACCCAACCAGGTTTGATGAGTGTCCTACCGATTACCCCCTGAAAATGTTGCCCGGGTCCTGGAAACCAATCCAGATCCGGCGGTCCGATTCCAAATCGATTTCTATTCCGAGTTGAAACTGCGCGATCGATACGGGAAACAACTCGTTACCATCCGAATTCCTAATCCCCACCAGGAGCGATCCAGTCGTATCGGTTTCGTCTCCTGGTCGCATCGCAGCGACGCGTTCGTTTTTTCAAGGCATACCCTGACCGGAACCGAACTGTGGTACGTCCGATGCGAAGAACCGAATCGCCCCGTGCGACTGACCGACCGACTTCATACGGTCCTCATGGGAATCGATTGGATGCCCGACGGTTCAGGGATAATCTGCGGAACAATCCCCAACGATCGCCCCGACCCCCCGCTCCCATCCTCCCTCCCTGCTGGCCCAAATATTCAATTGGCCGAAGGTCGTAAATCCCCCGCTCGGACCTACCAAGATCTTCTCAAAAACTCCGACGATGAAGCCCTCTTCGAATACTATGCGACCTCTCGAATCACCATCCTTCGGCCCGGTTGCCCTCCTCAGTACGTCGGTCCCCCAGACCTGTTCAGTCTCGTTTCTGTCTCTCCCGATGGCGACTCCTTGCTGACCGTTCGATTGCACAAGCCCTTTTCACTAGCACTTCCGCTGGACTTCTTTCCAAGGAAAATCGAGGTGCTCCGATCCGATGGGTCGGTCCTGATGAAACTGGCCGATGTACCGCTTTGCGATAACATCCCAATCGAAGGCGTCCGGACCGGCCCGCGCGCCGTCCGATGGTGGCCAGGCTACCCAGCAAGACTCCTCTGGACCGAAGCGCTCGATGGCGGAGACCCGAATCGCAAAGCCGATGTGCGCGAGCAACTCTACTACCAAGACGCACCATTTAACCAAGCAGCGACACCTCTTCTTCAATTGAAAGGCCGATACTCAGGAACGACCTTCTTTCGCGACCCGAAACAATGGATGACCACACAATACGACCGCGACCGTCGCTGGACAACCTCGACAATCCATCGCCTCGTCTCTGACGGCGAATCCCCCAACCATCCCCAACTCGAATCCCAAGTTTTTTTCGACCGAAGCATTCGCGATCGCTACGGGGACCCAGGACGCATACTACTCGAACCCGACGCGGCCGGTTTCTCAGTCGCTAAGCAGATTAGAAACAAAGTTCTCCTTGCAGGAATCGGCGCAAGCCCCGAAGGAAACCGACCCTTTCTAGACCTTAAGTGCCTTGCCGATCTAGAAACCAAAAGACTCTGGAGGTGCTCGCACGATCGATCCGAAAACGTGGTGACGGTCCTGAACTCCGACTCGAACCTCACTCTTCTGACACGCAGCGAATCCTCCAGCGAACCCCCGAATTATTTCCTGCGTTCACTCGACTCCCATAGCACCGAACCTCTGACCGATTTTGTCGATCAAAACCCAGAGATTCGAGGGATCACCAAGCAGATTGTCCGATACCAACGTCCCGACGGTGTCCCCCTTTCGGCCACGTTGTATCTGCCCGCCAATTACCAACCAGGAACCCGATTACCCTTGGTCCTGTGGGCCTATCCCATGGAGTTCAATGATCCCGATACGGCAGGCCAAGTCTCCGGGAACCCCAATTCGTTCCTTCGTATCGCCGGTAGCAGCCACCTAGCACTGCTCTTGCAAGGCTACGCGATTATGGATGAAGCAGCCATGCCCGTGATCGGTGATCCAGAAACGATGAACGATACTTTCATCGAGCAAATCGTCCAGTCCGCACACGCTGCGATCGATCATGCCGTCGCACTAGGGGTCGCAGATCCCGACCGGGTAGCAATCGGTGGTCATAGCTATGGAGCATTCATGACCGCCAACGTATTGGCCCACAGCGACCGGTTCAAAGCTGGCATCGCCCGCAGCGGAGCGTACAACCGAACACTCACCCCCTTTGGCTTCCAATCCGAAAGACGACCACTTTGGGAGGCCAAGTCTGTCTATGTCGAAATTTCACCTCTGATGCATGCAGACCAAATCAAAACCCCAGTGCTTCTGATCCACGGCGAAATGGACAATAATCCAGGCACATTCCCCCTGCAATCCCAGCGGATGTTTCAAGCGATCCAAGGCAACGGTGGACTCGCAAAACTCGTAATGCTCCCCTACGAAGGACACGGCTACCGAGCAAGACAGTCGGTCATGCACGTGCAACACGAAATGGTGCAGTGGCTCGATAGGTATCTCAAAACACCTAACGACGATTGATCTCGTCGATCACAAAAAGCACGTCCAAAGGATCCAGAGCCCCATCGCGATTCGGATCCACAAAGAGCAATCCCGCGTCTAGAACAGGATCCAATACCCTCGATCCAACCCGATTGATCTCATCGATCAGAACCAATACATCCAAAGGGTTAAGAGCACCTGACTGATTGATGTCGAAAGGGCTGTTCGAATTCGTCCAGCGCGCTGGATCATCGTCTCGGATCGTGAATTCAAGGGCACCTGAAAGAATCCCAGGTCCGCTGCCACTGACAACGACCGTCCGGGGATTCGACGGCCGATTGTCATTGAATGCCGATACGGTCCAAGTGGCCTGAGTACTACCGGCCGGGATCAATACGCTCGATGGGAATACAAGAACCCCCGATGGACTGGCAACCAGACTGACCACGACCCCACCCGAGGGGGCGGGCGATCGAAGACTAATCCTCGCGACCGTCGAGGACTGACCATCGATACCCTCATGCAATTCAGTTCGATCCGCCGTAAGAACCAGCGGTTGAAAATCCGTCACATCCAGAGAAACTCCTACCGATTCAAAGCCCTGTGCCGAAGGGTTCAATGTTACCCTCTGTGTTCCGTCGAACAGCGCATCGTCAACAGCACTGATCGATACGGTTGTACTAGACTGATTTGCCGGAATCGTCACACTTGCGGGCAATGTCACTTCGCTCGTGTCGCTGCTGACCAAGTTGACCACAAGAGCATTTGCAAGGCTCGTTCCAGTACGTGTCACAGTCAAAACCGCAGCACCGGCACCCGAGTTCTCGGCAATCGTGGATTTGTCCAAACTCAGAGTAACCCTGCCCGTCGGTGCTACCGTCACCTGAAAGGATCGCTCAGCGAACCCCCCGTCATCGTCGATGACCCGGACCGTCGCAGTAAAAGTCCCGGCACTAGGATAAGTATGCGTCGCGTCAAAGAGCCCGACAGTCGCTTGCCCCGGACTCCCTACATTTGAAATATTCGCAGGACCGATTTGGTCCGGACTACCATCCCCCCATTGGATGCGGTATGTAAAGGTTTCAGATCGTGAAGGTGTCGCTAGTGGCATTCCAAAACCAGCGTCGGTGAATTGACCCAACGCCGGTAGCACCAATGGGGTACCCGCTTGCGCAGTTTTATTGCTGATCGATGCCAGGACTGGTGCCGCATTGGTGATTGACACGGCGCGGGTAGTGGATTTGCTCCCGAGAGTTGAACCTGCAAGGGTTATTCGTAGACTCAGGTCCGCATTGTCTCCATAAGTATGGCTTCCAGTAACCCGAACCGTCTGGGGGATCAACTGCCAACCGATGTCCTTAAGTCCCGCCAAATCCAATCGACTCGGCAACAACCTCTCTCCCGAATTGAAGATCTGGACCATCGTCGGACGTCGCGAGTCGATCATCAAACTGTTTGAAAAATGATCGCTGTCGGCCATCGGCACGGCCGATCCAAAGACCGCCACAGCATTCGCACCCACAAACGTGCTGTTGACGATCTTGCTGTCCCATACAGAGGTTGTCCCAAATCCCATCACATGCATGAGCTCATGGGTTGCCACGGAGACGAAATCTAGCTGATTGCTCTGCAAACCTAATGCGTTTGCTCCGAAGTACCAATTCTGAGTTGTATCAAAGGCGATCGATCCACCCCAAGGCCCAACGTCGGTCGCAGGACTCGCCAAAGCCCCTGCTTGCCCCCGAGACCTCACCGCATCGAGAAACGCAGGCCTCGGCGATTGCGCCGAAAAGCCACCCCGATCTGCCAACCCACCCTCGGACGCTCCCAAGTCCCTGGCGCCGATGAACACCAGTATCTCATTCGCCGGAATCGTAAGATTTGTCTTGGACACTCGTACTCCGGTAATCGGGTGCAGAAATCGAGCCTCCCAGCTATCGCCCGCCAATGGCTGAATCGCCCCTAGAGAATCGCTAAACTTCGAGGAAACCATGTCGGCGGCCGTCTGCAACAACGCCCGACGCGATGCATCGTTAAAGAACCCTGATGTATCAAGCGAATAGTCCAAACGAAACCGGATCGGGCCGGACACTGGCGGACTCTGCAGAGTTGCCGCATTGGCAGTCCCATCCCCCCAAGCGATCGTCCCTGAGATGGCCCCGAACATGTCGGATACGTCCAGCGTTTGATCCAACGCAAACGCCTGACCCTCTGCAGTCATCAATGCTCTCGATTCAAGCACTTCGAATCCCAAACCCCTATTTGCCTTCGCTCCGAAACGCTTCATCAAAGAAATCTCTCTATCTGAAATCGAGAACCGTCGGAGCAGCCCGTCCGAGCAATCTCTCTTATCCTACAGCGGTGTGGCCGATAAAAATATACGAATTCCATTCGATGATGGCTACGCGACTAATGCCACGCAGATCCCGCATCGGAGCCCTGGCGTGGGCAGATTCCCGACCACCCCCAGTTTCCTGACCAAGTGAATCGCGAATTGCTATGGATTCAGAAGCGACTTTTTGCCAATCTATGCAACTCGGAAAGTACCCAAAAAACATCCTCGGAACGCTCATCGCATGCGAGCCTTGATCTTCGAACCCCAGTTCGCTGGCCACAATCTGGTGTACGTACGCCATATTGCCCAAGCCCTCTTGGGCCTGGGAGTTGACGTTCACTTGCTGACGAGTCGCCAAGCGATCGAATCCGAGGAATACGTCAAACATCTCGGAGGGATCGCCGAGGATTTCTCGGTCACCGCATCGGACCTTTTCTCAAATTCCTCCAAGGGCAACAGCGTAAGGGTCAACGGACCCGGTGGCCTCTTTGCGTCCATGCGCTCTTTGCTCGGGGAACTCAAAACAAACCGACCTGATCACTTTTATCTACCCTTCGGCAATCCCCTTGCACACGCCCTAGGGATCCCAAATCCCGTCTCCCGATTGCTCCGCCAGCAAGGAATCGAATCGGAAATCGTCTTGCTCTTTGGCAAGTACGCTTACAACCATACGGACCTGAGCTCAAAAGCCAAAGAACAGCTAGCACTGAAATTGCTAGCAAACGGACCTTGGGTCCGTATTCACCACATTGTGCCCCATGCCCTCGAGGTGATGCACCGGCACAGCGCTCGGCTCCGGGGAATCGCCCACCTGCTAGCCGATCCGGTCGATCCAGCCCCATCGATGACCAAGTCGCAAGCCAAAGACATGCTTGGCCTCGAAACGAGCGCAAATTACATCTCGCTCATCGGCCTGATCGATCGACGCAAAGGGGTGCATGATCTGCTCGCGGCTGCCAGGAAACTCGGACCGCATTGCGATCCACGGGTCAAGATACTTCTAGCGGGCAAAAACTCCCAGGAGGCTCGTGATTTGCTTGCTGACGAATATAGTGATTTATTGTCGAGCCACCGGCTAGTTGTGCTGGATCGCCATTTGAGCCAAACCGAGCTATGGGCTGCATGCATCGCCTCGGATGTCGTCACAACACCTTATCCAAAGCACCAATATTCAGCGAGCATTCTCATCCGGGCCGCATCGGTTGGAGTTCCCGTGTTGGCCAACGCGATCGGATGGATGCAAGATGCCACGGATCGGTTTGGATTAGGCTGGGTGTGCGACACCAGAAACCCCATCGAATTCGCTCAACGAATCCGAGACATCACCGACGGCACTCAATCCTACCGCATAAGCGATCGTTCGAGGGCATTCGTCGAGTTCCACAGTCTGAGCAATTTTCAATCGCAGATCACCGCGCGCATCGCACAACGAATGGCTTCGGATGGAAGCATTGCTAGGTTCAGTTAACTTGCACCAAACCGGCGAGGGAGTTAACCAACATGGTAGAGCCATTGTCCCCAATGGCTCTACCCGACGCGCCAGCGTCGGCGTCTTACGGCTGTTCGGCTGTTTCGTTTTACTAGTTGCGGTGGCCCCCCGAGAAACAATCAAAGTCGGGCGAAACAATCAAAGTCGGGCGAAACGAACACGTTTCTATTTGCTGAAACGAAGAAGATAGTTCTCGGTGAATCCGTCTATCGCGATTTGTCCTTCGAATTTGAAACCTGCGTCGATGATCTCTTGCTTGAATGTTTCGAGCGGTGCTCGGATATGGCCTTGCAGCCACTGCTTGCGTTCGCGGCTCACATCCGGCTCCCGGTAAAAGTCGACCAAGACCAACTTACCACCAGTACGCATCGCACGGTAAATCGATTTCAGTGAGCTCTCGGGAAACTCGAAATGGTGGTAGACGTCACAAAGAAAAGCGCGGTCAATCGTATCCGCCTTCAAATTGACATCACGATCCGAACAAAGCAAGACCTCGACATTCCCCAACTTCTCCTCCTGTGCCCGATCGCGCAGATGCTTGAAAAACTTTGGGGAGATGTCGATCGCATAAACCTTCCCCTCGTTCTGAACACTCCGAGAAAGCGGTCGCAGATAGAGTCCTGTACCAGATCCTACATCGGCGACAAACATCCCAGGCTTTAGCTCTAGGGCTGCCAAGATCTGCTCGCGGCAAGCGAAAACCTCTCGACTTTCAACCTCGAATCGCTTGATGAAATCCTCCACCTTCATATTTGGATCGAGAAAACTGTCGTTGATTCCCGAGGGGAGATTGTCAGCTCGTTTCACCTCTTCCTTGGACTTACCGATCGCGCCAGTATCTTGTCCGATCGCGTTAGCACTGACGGACATCAGCACGAAGACAAAAGTAGCCGAATTCAAAAAGGAACCAAACATTGCCGTTCTCGTTGATCGTGAAAATGAAAGGGTGATCGACAGAGTATAGCCGTTCGGCTCGTCGTAGCCACCCGCTCCCAAGCGGTGGACAGCGGCGCGAGTTACGCCTCCACCGTCTGGCGACAGGTGGCTACGGATCTTCGTAGCCATCCGCTCCCAAGCGGTGGACAGCGGCGCGAGTTACGCCTCCCACCGTCTGGCGACAGGTGGCTACAGGCGAACGGTGGCGACGGCTCCCCGTAGCCACCCGCTCCCAAGCGGTGGACGGCGGCGCGAGTTACGCCTCCCACCGTCTGGCGACAGGTGGCTACGGGCGGCAGGTGGCGACGGATCCCCGTAGCCACCCGCTCCCAAGCGGTGGACAGCGGCGCGAGTTACGCCTCCCACCGTCTGGCGACAGGTGGCTACAGATGCGCTACCATCTAGCAACAATAGCTACAGACCTCGCGACGAAGGATATAATATCGGTGACTTTCGCCGAACGGTCGGCTTATCCATTTCTTTCCAACGAACGGAACACAACCCTACTGCGAGTCCTGATTATGAGAGACGAGCCACAAAACTCACTGCCATGGCTTGAACCAGGATTTTATCGTGGGCAAGCCTACGTTCATTGGGTGATGACCATTCAGGATCGCAAGACGGGCTGGCTTGTTCCGATCTTTTACTACAAGTTTCGTGAGATACTTACCCATGCTGCTTTTCGTTATGCCTTTGCGTGTCCTATCTTCTGTTTGATGCCAGATCATATGCATATGCTA
>JAJTEK010000129.1 GCA_021299695.1 Pirellula sp.
AGCAACCCAGGCGGAGCATCACAGGGTGGTCACCTTTCAAGAAGAATACCGCCGATTGTTAGAAAAATACGAAATACAATTTGATGAACGCTATGTATGGGATTGACCATTCTTCCGCCCTTTCAGGGCTAGCGAAAATTGTTGCTTACCGAAACCCAGGGCGGCGCTTCGCTTTGCCCTGGGCTATCCCCTTGCGCCCCGTTGGGGCATAAAACCATCGGGTTTCGTTCAATGAACCATCGATCCCGCCGCCCCGTTGGGGCATAAGACAATCGGGCAAACGCCATCCCGAATAACCCACCGCAACTTGGGTCGCCTGCAATGCTCATTCAACACCGATCCATAACCGGATCGTTCGCCCCAACGGGGCATAATGAGATAGCCCAGGGTAGAGCGAAGCGCCACCCTGGGTGCGCCGCCACCCTGGGTCGTACGCCATCGCGCTGGGTGCGCCGCCGCCCCAATTCGCAAAAGCCCTGAAAGGGCGGAACATGTGCGCATCGATTGACGCACCGCCGGTTCCGCCCTTTCAGGGCTAGCGAAAATTGTTGCGCACCGAATCCCAGGGCGGCGCTTCGCTTTGCCCTGGGCTATCACCTTGCGCCCCGTTGGGGCATAAAACCATCGGGCAAACGCCATCCCGAATAACCCACCGCAACTTGGGTCGCCTGCAATGTGGGACGCGGGCTTTGCCTCGCAAAACACCATCGAGCCCGGGGGAATTGCCTGACAACTACTTGATCGAACACGGGGTATTTGACTGTTTGGTTTTACCCCGGCAGGGCGACACCCTTAGGTCCATTTAAAATGTATCTTCAACGTGAAATTCTATCGCTTAGCGATTGTTCAAAACCCTCGATGCGATCCGACGTAAACCCCACGCGCTGCGAACTAAGCGGATGCTCAAACTCCAGTTTCCAAGCGTGCAATAACATTCGGGGGCGGTCCGAATGTGCATCTTCGGTCTCCGAATACTCACCCCCAGTCTCTCTGCTCGATCCACCCGGCAAATAAAGGGGATCACCCACGATGGGATGCCCCATGGCGGCTAAGTGGATTCGGATCTGATGGGTCCTGCCTGTAACCGGTTTGGCCTCAATGAGACTAAACAACTCCTGCCTGCCCTCAATCAGTCGACCATTCGATTCCGTACGCACAACTCGAAACTCCGTCTCGCAAGCCTGACCGCCTGGATCTAACCGGCGGCCTCCGTTGGCAAGTACCTCGTCGCCAATCGCCAAATCACATCGAGTTTCTTGCCATGTTGGAACCCCATGAACCCACGCTAAATACGTTTTTTGCACCAACCCTTGCGCGAACTGCGTTTGGACCTTCTTGGCATAAACGTATTTGCGGGTGAATACCACCAAACCTGTAGTCATCGCATCGATGCGATGGGCAGGTCGGAGCTTCTCGGGAAAATAAGCCTCATGCAGAAACGATTCGAGAGTATTCTTCTGATACCGACCCGAGGGATGCAAGGGCAAAGGTGCACTCTTGTCGATCACGACGATCGCCTCGTCCTGATAGACCAAAGAAACGTTCGGATCGATCGGAGGCTCAACGTAATTGGGAATGCTGTGCAAAAAACGCTGCCCCTCTTGGACCAATTGTTCCGGATCGACCTCAAGAGTCTTCCACTGACCCTTGGTCGATGCGGGACGAGTGATCTGGCCCTTGCCGATCGCATCGAGCCATTGCTCTGATTGGTAGGGTGGATAAATCTCCTGCAATGCATCGATCAGACGCATCTGATGGCAACGCTTGGGGATCGAAACCCAACGCCGATTCTCATAGGGATTCGTTCCGGGTTGAGACTCGGCGATCTTGCGAATCCGTTCCTCTTGCCGCTGACGCGCAAACTCCACAAGCTCTGTTGGGCTCACGTAACAATGGGGGCAACTGGTCCCCTCGCGATACATCGGAGAACTGCAATCCTCCGGCGAAAGCACATGCTTGCAGGCAAAGCACTCGTAAAGATCCGTTGGAGCCAACGAGGGATCGACCGCCACGCGTTGATCGAACACAAAACAGGTCCCCTCGTAATGCTCCTGCTCGCACTCCTCGAAGTACTTCAGGATGCCTCCTTCGAGCTGATAGATCTTCTCGAATCCAAGTCCCTTCATGTAGGGCCCGATCTTCTCGCATCGAATACCCCCGGTGCAAAACATCACTACCGGTCGCTTCTTGATCTCCTCGGGCAAAGCCGCAGCCGCAGCAGGGAATTCGCGGAATGTCTTGAGGTTCAAGTCGATCGCGCCCTTGAAGGTCCCGAGCGAGACCTCGTAGTCATTGCGGGTATCGAGCAAGGAAACCTCTTGCTTCTCGTCAAGCCAACGCTTCAATTCCCGTGGTGCGATTTTCGGAGAAGCCTCCTCAAGTGGCACAATGTCCGGACAACCTACCGGAATGATCTCCTGCTTGATTTTCACAAGCATCCGATTGAAGGGCTGGTAATCCGTAACGCTCTGTTTGACGGGTAACTCCTCAAAACCTGGAATCGATCGGACGCTTGCCAGGACGCGGTCGACAGCTTGTTTAGGCCCGGCGATGAACATGTTGATCCCTTCGCCGCTGAGCAGAATTGTCCCCTTGAGGTCGAGCTCAAAGCACAACCGCCGGAGCGTGTCGCGTCGCTCTTGGAGGTCTTCGAGGGGATGGAATCGATATGCAGCTACGTTGACGATCGACATGTGTGGTTTGCCGTTGGGATCCGACTAGTTTGCCATCGTAAAGAGATTGGAGCTAAGAGATTGGAACTAAGAGGTTGAAACACAGAGGCACAGAGGGCACAGAGAGAAAAAGAGGGGAAAAGAGGGGAAAAGAGGGAAACCTTGTATTCCTCTTTTTGGGTTCGGGAATAACCCGATCCAATCGAACATCACTCGGCGAAGACCTTGGACCAATCCTCTTTCATATCGATGACATGCCAGCCCCGTTTCGGGGCCTCGGCCAAGGCATCGATGAGTTTACCCGAGCTCTTCGGGGCCGAATCGTAAGCATACTCACGGGCTTGGTCGGTATGGTGCACGATCGCCCCAAAACTCAAACGAGGATTACCGATCGTGGTGTATTGGAGCATCGCTAGGTCCCCATCACTGTTGCCAAAGCAAACGATCGGCCGACGGCCAATCGATTGGTGGATCCCGACGGGCTTTCCAGCCTTGTCGTCGATGAAAATTTGATCGAGGGTCTTGATCAAGGTAGGTACCCCGTCCCGGAGTTCCAACTTGGTTCGGGCCGATGAGCCGACGACTTGTTCGGGCGGAATCCCATAAACCCTTTCGGACCAGACCCTCATGAAGTCGGCTCCACCACCAGAGACGATGTAGTTTTTGAATCCGTGGGATCGCAGGAACGCAAGGACTTCTTGCATGGGCTGATAGGTCAGCTCATCGTACCTCTTGGAGAATTTCGGATGCACCGCGCTGCTGATCCACTCCGATACGCTCTTGTTGAACTCCTCAACGCTCATGCCGGCATGGGTCATCGCAACGACTTGCAAGAGTCCCTCATGCCGCTCGCCGGCCAAGAGGGTTGGGATGTCTCGGCTGAGGACGGCTTGGACCATCGGGTGCTCAGCGAATTGCGAATCCTTGGCAGCTTTCTTTTCTACCACGTCGAAAGCATAGGCCAATTGGAATGGGACAGGGTTCTCCGGCCAGAGCGTCCCATCGTTGTCGAATACTGCAATCCTCTCGGCCGGAGGCACAAAATCCGAGGACTTCGGGTCGCAAACGCGCTGAACATAAGCGATCAAGCTACGTTTGGTCGCACAATCGTTCCAGGACCCAAGCGCCACGATCGGATCGAGAGCCGAAGCCCCATCGAGTTGAGCTTGGGCTCGCTTGATGCAAGTAGAGAAACCCAAGAGACAAACCAAGGCGACGAACAGTCGTTTTGTCATGGTCAGTTGCATTTTTTGAACCCCTGGAAAGCAAAAAAAACTTACGTGTCTGCGACGATCAAACTCAATGACCGAGTACGAGGAGAAAAAGTCACCATTTCAGAGCGCGTCGATCGAGCACTTCGGTCCAACGCTTTGTTCGTGCGTTTTCTCGTACTCGTACTCAGCATCGCGGTACTCGTACTCGATCGATCCCTCCGATACCGAATCAGTTCGCTGGATGAGTCGAGTCAACATCGACACGATCCGTTTCAGGTTGGTCTTGCCATCCCGATTTAGTTCAAGATCGATCGCATCGAATGATACGAGTATATCGTGAATCGCAGCGCATTCCAAAGCTGAGCCGCGTGCGATCTCGAAAAATCGATTCTTGTCCTTGAGACTTTGTTTCCCGTTGCCCTCGGCGATGTTGAGCGGAATGGATTGTGCAGCTCGCAGCCACTGATCCCGAGCATGGCGTTCCGCACCGTTTAATGATTTCGCGATTCGATAAGACGAAGCAACGTATTCGATCGCAAGTCGATAGACATCGAGTCGTTCGTGGTCAAAAAATGGTTCGGTCATCTGCGCCCTCTCGAGTACGAGTACGAGTACCGTTTCACTGAGTACGAGTACGAGGAAATCTGACCTGAAGCACGATCAAACGCTTGGCAACCTTGAGGATCAAGCCCAGTCATTAAGGGCTATTGTTCCATCACATCCGATTCTCGTGACTTGGCCAACTCGGTGACTTCTTCCTCGTATTTTTTTGTTAGCTCCTGCACCTCTTCTTTGGAGGTATCCCGCTGATCCTCGGAAATGGTCTTGTCCTTTTCAGCCGTTTCGATCGCCTTGTTCGCATCCCGTCTGACGTTGCGAATCGAAATCTTCGCTTCTTCAGAAAGCTCTTTGATGCGAGCGACGAGCTTCTTGCGGGTGTCGGTGCTCAAGGGTGGGATGTTGATCCGAATGATTCGCCCATCGCTTTGAGGATTAAGTCCCAGTTCGCTCGCGACGATCCCTTTTTCGATGTCTTTGATGATCGAGGTGTCGAAAGGGCGGATGACCAATTGCTGAGGCTCAGGGGCCGCAACGCTCGCGAGTTGTTTCAGCGGTGTGATCGAACCATAGGCGTTGACCTTGACCGAATCGAGCAAGCCCGGTGCGGCACGTCCAGTTCGGATCCCGGCAAGATTTTGCTTCAGGTGCGAAAGGGCCTTGTCCATACGCTCTTCGGCGTCCATGAGGATGTCTTCGACTGACATAGCAAGGATTCTCCAGAATGATGTGATGTTATGAGTGGTGGAAGGATAAAGGGTAAGCTTGGGTAGTATTGCACAAGCCCCTATTGGGCGTTGACCAGGATCTGCTCTCCTGGATGGATCCGGGGTGAAATACGCGTGCCGACTTTCTGCCCACTGACGGCTCGGACAATGTTCCCCTCCTTTTTGAAATTGAAAACAAGAATGGGGAGTTTGTGGGTCCGGCACTGAGCGATGGCCGTCGAATCCATGATTTTAAGATTCTTTTCGATCACCGTATCGTAGTCGAGCTCGCGATAGAGAATCGCATGCGGGTTCTTTTCCGGATCGTCGCTGTAGACTCCGTCGACCCGGGTGGCCTTGAGCACAATGTCTGCATCGAGTTCGAGCCCTCGGTTCGCAGCACAAGTATCGGTCGTGACAAACGGAGCGCCGGTGCCGGCCGCTAGGATCACAATCCTCCCTTTTTCCAAATGTCGGATCGCTCGCCTGCGGATGAAAGGTTCGGCAACACCATCCATCTTGATCGCCGACATCACACGCGTGGCGATCCCAATGGACTCAAGGGCGTCTTGGAGGGCCAGGGCATTGATGACCGTCGCGAGCATCCCCATGTAATGGGCCGTGGCCTCCTGGATCTTCTCGCCACTGGAACCCTTGAACTGCGCACCGCGCAAAATGTTGCCACCCCCGACGACCACGGCGATTTGACAACCCAAAGCATGAGCCGACTTGATCTGATTGGCGATTGCCGTGACCTCGTCCATGCTGATGCCACGCTCCCCGGCGTGGGCCAAGCTCTCGCCACTGAGCTTCAAAATCACACGGTGGTAACGAGGAGAAAAGGCACCGGCAGAATCGTTGTCGCTCATGAAGTCCAATCGGCGTGCAAACAGAGTTTTCCAAGGGAAGGCTAAGGACCGTCGGGCGGCCCTGAAACGTTCCGGTATCATAGCCGGAATTTCAGATTGCAACGAGTCCCTTACCCTTTCGGATTTGCAGGTTTCCGGCTAGTCTAATCGTTTGATTTCGACCCCCGTGTCGCGGAACCCAAAGGACCCCAGGAATATGTCGCCACCGATCTACATCAACGGGAAATACTTCAGCAAAGAGGACGCCAAAATCAGCGTCTACGACCACGGACTCCTCTATGGCGACGGAGTCTTCGAAGGCATGCGGACTTACTCAAACAAGGTTTTTCGGTTGGACGAACACATCGACCGACTCTACGAATCAGCCCGCGCCATCCTGCTGACGATCCCCATGTCCAAACAGGAAATGATCGATGCGGTCAAGAAAACTGTCGAACTCAGCGGCCTGAGCGACTCGTACATCCGGTTGGTCGTCACCCGCGGAAGCGGATCCCTCGGACTCGATCCAAACCGAACCTCCGATCCCCAAGTCATCATTATCGTCGACCTGATCGCTCTGTACGATCGCAAGTACTACGACGAAGGGCTCAAAATCATCACCGCCTCGACCATCCGAAACCACCCGGCAGCCCTGAGCCCACGCATCAAATCGCTCAACTACCTCAACAACATCATGGCCAAACTCGAAGGCCTACAAGCCGGGTGCATGGAAGCGATCATGCTCAACCACAAAGGAGAAGTCGCCGAATGCACCGGCGATAACATCTTCATCGTAAAGAAAGGCCATTTGCTCACCCCGTCGGCCGACTCGGGAATCCTCGAAGGAATTACCCGCAACGCCATCCTAGAACTGGCCAATACCCTCAAGATCCCAGCCCGAGAAACGACCTTGACCCGACACGATCTACTCGTGGCCGACGAATGCTTCCTCACAGGCAGTGCCGCGGAAGTCATCCCAGTGGTCTCCATCGATAGCCGGCCGATCGGCGATGGGAAAGTAGGGCCGACAACCAAACAACTCATGGTCGAGTTCAAGAAACTCGTCGTTCGCTAAACCGCTCTAGCGACCAATGCTCGGCGGATTGTCGAGCAAAAAGTCCCGAGGTCCCCGAGTGGTGTAGTATGGGTAAGCGACCGTCGGACCAGGAACTCCTGAGCCGACTTGGTCGTCGGCGCGGTATTGAGCATGACTCATCCCGCCATTGCCAGCCCCATGGAGCCCCGCTCCATGCAAGCCACCGCCATGCAATCCGCCATGAAGCAAACCGCCGCCGCCATGCAAGCCGCCACCCATAGTCGGTCCCACCACGCTGCCAACCCATGCGGCATGGACGGCAGCCAATCGGAGAATTGCAAGTACTGCAGGCACTATGATTTCCACAGCCATGCCCGCGATGTATGCCAACGCATCCAGTCGAGCCAACGATGGACAAGGCTAACAGTGCGATCGAAAAAAGTCCGCGTTTCATTTGGTGACCCTTGTGTTGTTCCGCCCCATCCAACCCTAGTTGGATCTCTCATGGCATCTGTGAGAATCGGCTGAACCGTTACCAAGAATCCAATCACTCCAAACGGACCTGTAGAGTCCGCGCAGCTTACCCAATTGAAAAGCTAGCAATCAGGCTAGCCCCTGAACAGCGTCCCATAAGGGCCATGGAAACAGTCTACCTTCGACGGTTTCGCAATCGAAGCGGATCGGACTCCGATCCGACCTCCGCAAAGAAATGATCGACGCTGAGGCTCTCAAAATACGGACCGTCACTCTCGCGATCGCGCTGCTCTTGGCTTTCCCCCTCGCCCAAAAGACTCGTTCCATTCAAACGATTGATCACCGCGAGGACATCGAGCGGCGTCACACGGCCATCCCCGTCGACATCCACATCAGGCATCCCTAGGGAACTGCCCAAGCGTGGCATAGGAAGATCTCCGCCTTGGTTGGCATTGACCGCATCGATCAGCGTCAGAACGTCCAATGGGGTGACCGATCCGCTTTGGTCTACGTCCCAGGGGAGAATCGTGTTTTGCCAAGGGGATTGATTGGCTAGCCGCTGAATTCCAACGCTCATGCGTGAAAACAAGCCACCGGCTAGGTCATTGATCAGCAGCGGAATGCTCATCATGATCGGGTCGGAATCTTTGAGATACTCTTGGGGCTTCATGATCAACTTGCCAGCAACCACGTCGAATCGACTGTCCAACGAAGTGAACGTGTAGCTTGTGGGTCCATCGGGATCCTCGACAAGAATTCGTCCTAGATCCAAACCTGTGATGTTGCTAGGAACGATATTATTTTCAACTACGATCGACGTTGGAGGCTCGTTGGCGTTGAGGACTTGGATGCTCACAAGCCGCTGGCTCGAGAGGCTCGGCAGCCCCGTGTCTGAGGCAATGACCAAGACCGATTCGCTTCGGCTTCGCTCAAAATCCAACACCCCAGCCCGAGCGACGCTCAATTGACCTGTCAACGGGTCGATTGCGAATCGGTTCTCGTTGGCTAGCAACGAATAAACCACCGCAGGACGATCGGTGGGTTGTCGATCCGCATCGGTCGCAACCACGCGACCGAATGGAACCCCCACGGAGACCGATTCGCTGGTTGTCAGGACTCCGGTTGTGATCACCGGCGCAAATTCGTTGACGTCGCTGACGAGGACCTCTGCAGAAACCCAGGTCGAGAGCGACGGGGTCCCGTCATCGAATGCTTCGACAAAGAAACGGTACGAAAGGGCTGTTTCGTGATCGAGCGAGACTCCTGGCTTGACCGTCAGAATCCCCGTTTCGGAATTCAACAAAAACTGCGAAGGGGCTTCGCCAAAGAATCGGTACCGCACTCGGTTGGCCGTGTCTGCGTCGCTGGCTACTACCCTACCGACGATCGCTCCGCTGGAATTGTTCTCCGCAATGCTCATCGAGATCGGCTCGAGCGCTGGCGAAAACTCGTTGATATCGGCAACCTTGATCCCTATGGCTTTCTCAAAAAACAACGGGGGATTTCCGTTGTCCGTGGCGCGAACCTGAATCGAAACGGTGCTGGCTGCCTCAAAGTCAAAGCTCGCTAGCGGCGCTAGGAATAGCACGTCCCCTTGGATGACAAAACGAGGATCGGAGGTCGTCCAAGCGATCGTGTCGTTGGGATCTGGATCGACCGCAGTCAATCGACCGACTCTGACTCCGCTCAAGTTCTCGGCGATGGGTTGGCCGACAAGATCGATATTCGTCGGTGCGTCGTTGATGTTCAAGATGTCGATTCGCACGGGTGCCTCGGCAAACGCTCCCGATGCATCGGTCGCTCGGACAAAGACCTGTCGCTCCCCGACGTCCAAATTCCCGGGGGTACCGGTGAATACTCCGGTCGTTGGATTGAACCGCAACCACGATGGAAGGGGGACCCCGGGTGCCGTATAGGCACTCAGTGCCAAGACCGTATTGTCGATGTCCTTGAACAACCCGGTGGGAATCGCATACTGCAATGGGGAATCTTGCAGGCCGACTGCCGATGGAAACGGTGGGACCGAAAAAGGGGCATCGTTGACCGGGAGAATCATCTGCTTGATCTCTCCGGACGCCTTGGAAATCGAGTCCGGAGCGACCACCGATTGGATATCGACCATGACCAATCCCGCAGGTCCGCTGAAGGCACCTTGGTAAAGCGGATCCAACGCGTAGTACTTCAAATCCGGAGCTGGACCAAAGTAGTTGGGTGCTGGAATGAATCTCAATCGGGCCGTCGGGCCGAGCACCAAACCTGCCGATGTCGACAAGTTCTCTAGATCGGTCCAGCCGAATCCAGCTTCGAATTGCCAAAGGCCATTGCTAGAACCAGCGCTGGTGATGATGATCCCGGAACCTTGGGTCGAATCCGGATCGATCACTCCTCGCTCGATGATCTGGCTGACAGGAGTTCCACGGGGACTCCGATCGTCCTCCTGAACGTCGTCCATAAAGCTAGTGGTCGCTTGGGGGGAATCGTTGACCGATTCGACGCGTAACCGGACAACCGTCGTGCCCCGGAAACTACCTTTGGTCAAAGCGAGCTCGATCCGTCGGTCGAAGGTATCTGGAGATTCACCCCTGGCTTCAAACCGAATGCACTCGACGAGAGACTCGATCGCCGACTGGGTCGCAAACGAAGTGAAGTTGATTACCAGCGAGGTGTCGGACACTCGCGTGATCGATCCGATTTGACTTCCGTTGTAGACCAATACCGAATCAACTTGCGAAAGCCCTTCGACCAACGAGTAGTCGAACGTCAGAATATCCGTCGCACCCGCAGTTGGCTTCATCTCCACGACAAGCGAACCGGAGGAATAATCCCCAGGAGCCAAATCGATGACCTTGGCCCAATTGGCTATCGCTTTGGCTGGCTCGTTTTCGACGTAGGTAAGCGAAGCGTTCGAGACGGCGACCCCAAAGGCCACCGGCATCGATCCGGTGATCAAGTACTGGCCGATGCTACCGTAGTCGCTGTATCCATCAGGAGGATTGTTGGTCGGACTGCCAAACCCTACGCCATCTATGCTCAAGTAATAAATTCCAGCAGAGATCTGTAGACCCGAGAAACCCGCGCGCATGCCAACTGGATTCGACGTGGCAATCAAAGTGCCCGAAGCATCATAGATCCTGGCTTCAACATCCAGGTTGGTGCTTTGCGTCGCAGGCCAGTAGTTGGTATTGAACAACGCGGATTCAATCGATGGAACAAACGAACCATCGGACGTTCTGGTCCATGCTTGGGTGATATAAGGGTCGATCAAAAGATCGAGCGTTCCGGATCCAGCTTGGAACTGAAAGTAATCCAAATCGTTGGAGCGTTCTATCAAACCTAATTGACGAAAAACCACTCGGTCTGACGCGTCGATCGGACCGGTCAACTCCGTGGCCGAAGTCTCCAGGTTTCCATGGTCATCTTGGAGGATTCCAAAGCCGTTGGCCGGACTGATGATCACCGCGATATCGTCGGGCCCAGAGCCGTAGTTCGCGTTGGCCCCACCGTTGTTGCTGCCCAAGTAAAAGCCATTGTCCCAGGAGGTGATGTTCCGATCGTAAGGTGCTCCCATGATCGGGCCCCAACTGGTCTCTCCTGCCCCGCCGTGACCTCCATAGTACTCAGCATTTTGCTGGAACGGATTCTGGGCATTGGTCCCATCATGCGAAAGCCCCAACGAATGGCCAACCTCGTGGCTGACTGCCAAGGTAGCTTGCTCGGGCACAACATTGAAAACGTAGCAAGGGGTGTCGGTCGCACCGGCCTGGTTGTAGCCCCAACGGAAACTGCCGATGTATGCGACGCCGCCCGAACCAGGACCTGGAAAGTCGTCGGGAGTCATCACCACACGAATCCCCCAACGGTTGTCGTTTCCTCCCGTATTGACCAAAGCCGCCTCGCCGGGATCCTCGGTCGTCACGTTGATATCAAACGAAGAAAAGTCCGCTGAGACCTGCTGCCAAATCGTCTGGACCGCTCGGAGCTCTCGGTCGGTAAACGCCGGACCATTGCCATCCAAATCGTAAGCCGGCGAGATGATCGGATCGCGACCCCGACCGGCGTTCCAAGGTGTCCCTCGGGCGGTAAAGCCGTCAAAGTCCAGATAGATCGTTTTGGTAGCCGTGGGGCGACTGTGGAGCTTGAATGTATCATCCAAAGGCACGAATCCTTGAGGGCCGTCCCCTGCCCCTCCATCGCCAGAAGAACTTCCCCCCGAAGCTCCCCCGATGGCCGGCGGCGCAGGAATAAAACCGATCTGATTACCAAACGGATCCATGTAGGTATCCGCCGCCATCAATGCCCGAGTTTCAAGCCCTTCGAGGAAAAGCTTGCGAAAAGATTGCCTATTTCCACGATACGAGCGACGCCAAGGACGGGAAAAGAACATGCAAGTGGCCCTTAGAATACAAAAACCAAATCTTTCGACCTGCGTTATCGTAGATCATGAACCTTCAAGGGACAAGTTTTTTAGGCTTTTCCGTGCCGGATATCCGACAATTCGCAAGTAAAACGGCAAGAAACCTCTGCCTGCCAGAGGATCACCCCCGGCAGACAGAGTTATAGAGTTATGTAGACTCGCTTTTTCTGATCCCTCAGAGGCCCTCTCAGTCGGCCAGCGATTTGCGAATCCGCATTCCGTAGAATGATCTCCAGAGGAAATAAGCCGCAATCGCGCAGAATAGGCAGGCACAAGCCGCAGTCAAACCGGCCCCTTGCTTCTTCTCCATCTCGACGGCTAGTGCCACTGCCAAAAGTCCAAATAGTGTCGTGAACTTGATCACAGGATTGAGGGCCACACTCGAGGTGTCCTTAAACGGATCCCCGACCGTATCCCCAACGACCGTCGCGTCGTGGAGCGGTGTCCCCTTCATCTTCATCTCAACCTCGACAATCTTCTTGGCGTTGTCCCAAGCTCCCCCGGCATTGGCCATGAAAATTGCTTGGTACAACCCGAAGATCGCTATCGAGAACAGGTATCCGATGAAGAAAAACGGTTCGATGAACGCTAGGCCTAATGTCACAAAAAACACGGCCATGAAGATGTTGAACATCCCGTTCTGAGCGAAAACCGTACAGATCTCGACGACCTTCTTGGAATCCTCAATACTCGCCTTGGTCACCCCGTCGAGCTTGATGTTCCGCTTGATGAACTCAACGGCCCGATAAGCGCCGGTGGTGACCGCTTGGATCGATGCTCCTGTGAACCAGTAGATGATCGCACCCCCTGAGATCAGCCCCAAGACAAACGGAGCATGCAAAAGCGAAAGCTTGGCAATCGCCACCGAGTCGTTAAGCCCGTCGGTCAACCCCATGATGATCGAGAAAATCATCGTCGTTGCACCTACAACGGCCGTCCCGATGAGAACCGGCTTGGCCGTCGCTTTGAACGTGTTGCCTGCACCATCGTTCTCCTCAAGCAAATGCTTGGCCGACTCGAAATCCGCATCGATTCCAAAATCCTTCTTCAATTCCGACTTGATATTCGGAATCGTTTCGATCAACGAAAGCTCATAAACGCTCTGCGCATTGTCGGTCACCGGACCGTACGAATCGACAGCGATCGTCACGGGTCCCATCCCCAGAAATCCAAAGGCGACCAATCCGAATGCAAAAACTGCCGGAGCAACCATCAATGCCGATAGTCCCCCGTTGGCTCCATCCATCGTGGCAATCCAGTAAGCGACAGCCATCAGCCCGGTGATGCTCGCACCGAGCCACAGGCATGAAAAGTTACCTGCGACCAATCCCGAAAGAATGTTCAACGACGGACCACCTTCTTGGCTGCTGGTGACCACCTCATGGACGTGCGCCGAGGAGGTCGAGGTAAAGACCTTGACCAATTCCGGAATGATCGCACCGGCAAGCGTACCGCAGGAAATAATCGATGAGAGCTGCCACCAAAGATTCTGATTTCCATTCAAATCTGGAATCAACAGGTAGGAGAAAATAAAGGTGGTAAGCACCGAAAGGACACTCGTGACCCATACCAATCGGGTCAGAGGCATCTCGAAATCCATCTTCTTGGAATCCGCATAACGTGCCTTCGTCCAAAGCTCATTGAAGTAGTACGCAGCGACCGACGTGATGATCATCATCGCTCGCATCACAAAGAGCCATACCAAGAGCTTGACCTGAATTTGCTCGTAGTTCGCCCCTGCCGATTTCTCGGTGATCGCAAGCAAAATGAAGGTGATCAAGGCTACCCCTGTCACGCCATAGGTCTCAAATCCATCGGCGCTCGGGCCGACCGAATCACCGGCATTGTCCCCCGTGCAGTCGGCGATCACACCGGGATTCCGGGCATCGTCCTCTTTGATCTTGAACTCGATCTTCATCAAGTCCGAACCGATATCGGCGATCTTGGTGAAAATACCACCGGCGATTCTCAGCGCCGCCGCCCCGAGACTCTCACCGATCGCAAACCCGATAAAACATGCCCCCGCATAATCGCGAGGTAAAAACAACATGATGCACAGCATCAAAAAGAGCTCGACGCTAATGAGCATCATGCCGATGCTCATCCCGGCCTTCAACGGAATCGCATAGACCGGATAAGGCATCCCCATGAGACTCGCATGGGCAGTCCGAGAATTGGCAAAAGTGTTGACTCGAATTCCGAACCAAGCGACCATGTAACTGCCAAGTATCCCGATGATACTAAACAAAATGATGATCATGACCTTCGGGACCGGTTGCTGCTGCAATAACCCAAAATACAAAACCATCACCACGGCGATGACCACCCAAAGCCCGGCTAGGAATTTGCCCTGAGTCAGCAAGTACGTCTTGCACGTCTCGTAAATCAACTCCGAAACTTCCAGCATGCTGCTATGGACAGGCATGTTCTTGAGCTGCTTGTAGATCAAATACCCAAAAATCAATCCAGCCACGCAGACGCCCAAGCCCCCCAGGAGCCATGTTCGACCCGGTAAGCCCATGAACTTCGCTCCGTTGAGGTCGGGCAGTTCTAAGTCCGCCTCGCCGTGCATCTTGCCTGCTTCGTCGGCCAGCAAAACACCATCGGGTATCGATGCCGTCGCAAAAAACGCTGCGAAAAACAACGCCACGTACAACCAACGGCCAGAGCCACCGCTCAGAAACTTGCTCATCAAAAACATGAGTGTTCCACCCTAAATGAACGCCAAGGAAACGGATACAAGCTCGCAAGGAAAAGCACCCTTGGAGCCACTTCGATGGCGGTTTTTCCGCCATCGAAGTTTTTCAAGGAGAGTAGGGTAATCTCAGAGCAAAAGGAGTTCAAGCAGACAAAAGGGAACTCTTTGGATTTTTCTACCGCTTAAAGACCACCCTAAAGGGGATTCAATTACCTTTAGCTTAGCTTGCAATCCTCAGCAGGTCGCTTTTGGGCTGCAGCCCCCTGAGAACGCCCAATAACCCTTAAATGACAAAAGGCCCAGGCGCGCGTTGCGTGCCTTGAGCCTTTTGCTTGAGCCTTTTGCTTGAGCCTTTTGGTCGACCCACCGGGTCCTTTGCGATCCGAGGTGCTTGGATGGATTGGCCAACCTGCAGGATGACCCAACGGATAACTACGATGCGGTGGGCTCGATGCGGGGCATCGAACTGATCACCTTGTCGATCAAACCATACGAGCAGGCTTCCTCGGGATCCATGAATCGATCGCGATCGGTATCCTTTTCGATCTGCTCGAGGCTCTGTCCGCAGTGCTTGATGAGAATCTCGTTGAGCCGACGCTTGGTCCGCTGGAACTCTCGTAGATGGATCGAGATCTCTTCGGCCGTTCCTTGCATACCGGCTAAAGGCTGGTGGATCATGATCCTCGAATTGGGAAGCGAAAAACGCTTACCCTCAGCTCCAGCGGTCAACAAGACAGCCCCCATCGATGCGGCTTGGCCGATGCAATACGTGGCCACGTCGCAGGAGACAAACTGCATCGTGTCGTAGATGGCCATCCCGGCGCTGACGCTTCCACCAGGGCTGTTGATGTACATGTGGATATCTGCTTTGGGATCGTCAGACTGCAAGAACAGCATCTGGGCGACCAGTGCGTTGGCGATCTCATCGTTGACATCGGTCCCCAAGAAGATGATGCGGTCTTTGAGCAGCCGACTGTAGATATCGTACACTCGTTCTTCGCGACCGGACTTTTCGACGACATAAGGGATCATTGGCATGGGTTTTCCTCAAACTACCTATCGTTGGGCTGAATGCCTTGGGGGGACTACTTCTCTTCCTGAACTTGCTTGATCAAGATTTCATCGACAATTCCATACGCCTTAGCTTCCAAGGCGGTCAAGAAATAGTCTCGGTCGGTGTCTCTGGCGATTTGGTCGGCGGTCTTGCCGGTATGCTTGGCTAGAATGTCGTTGAGTTGCGATCGGAGCCTGAGAATCTCCTTGGCCTGAATCTCGATGTCCGAAACCTGACCTCGCACTCCACCATGAGGCTGGTGGACCATGACCGTGCTGTTGGGCAAACAATAACGCTTGCCAGCCGTTCCTCCAGCGAGCAAGACTGCCGCACCACTGGCGGCCTCGCCGACACAATACGTGGCAATCGGGCACGAGACCATCTGCATCGTATCGTAGATCGCAAGCGTTGCTCGGACCTCGCCTCCAGGCGAGTTGATGTAAAAATGGATGTCCTTGCGGCGATTCTCGCTCTGCAGGTAAAGCAACTTCATGACCAGTTCGTTGGCGTTGCCAGCGTAGATCTCGCCTTGCAAAAAGACGATCCGGTTCTCCAGCAGCAAATCCCCGAGGGTCATCTGACGCTGGCGTTGGTAGCCTTGATAAGCAGACGCGTTATGGATGGGAGGAAAACTCGGCAAATCGTTCACGGATGGGTTCCTTTTCAGACAATGGGTCGCCAGGACGCTGTGTATCTTTCGCATTCGACGGGCTTTGGCAAGGCCACAGGCGAAGAAACCGCTTGGCAAGCAGCGAAATTCTCAGAGACCAAAAGTCTTGCAGTGCCGAATTAACAGTGATTTGATGGATTTTCTCACACCAAAAATCCCAGTGCCCCCAAAAGACTGCTAGTCGGTCAAGACGTCGAAAGCTCCGATGCATCGTACGCATCGCCTTGTTGCAAAATGTCCAATACACGCTGCATGTCGGCCGGGAGCGGCGCGGTGATCGTCAGCTTCTTTTGAGTCTTGGGATGCTCGACTTGGATTTCCAACGCATGGAGCGCATGGCGAGTCAATACCGCTTGCGCGTCCTCGGGCCTCGCAGGCAATCCTCGGGCTGAGCGTCGAAGCAATTGCCCAAGACGGATTTCAGCATGCCCAGCATAAAGCCTATCGCACAAGACCGGGCAACCGATATGCGCCAGATGCAATCGGATCTGATGGGTCCTGCCTGTCTTTGGCGAAACTTTTAACAACGCATATCCAGGGAACCTTTGGGTGACCTCAAACTGCGTCTCGGCGTAACGACTGCTCGGATGACCGCTGCGGATGGCCATCTTCTCGCGCTGATAAGGATGATGACCTATGGGCTGGATGATCCGATCTCGGTCCCGATCGAGTGTCCCAGCGATGATCGCGACATAAGTCTTCTGTACCTGCCTTGCCTCAAACTGAGCACAGAGCTTGTAGTGCACCTCGTTGGTCTTGGCAATCAATATCACCCCGCTGGTCTCACGGTCCAGCCGATGGACGATCCCCGGTCGCGTCGGACCACCCGCGTCGCTCAACTGCTTGAAATGATGGGCCAGTGCCGCCGTAAGTGTCCCGGACCAATGCCCCTTGGCCGGATGGACTACCATCCCTGGGGACTTGTTGATCGCGACGATCGATTCGTCCTCATACAAAATATCCAAAGCAATCGCTTCGGGGATCGGACCGTCTTGAGGTGCCGGCGGTAAATCGTTGACCTCGATAAGCTGGCCTGGAACCACATGAAAGGCAGGCTTGACCTCCCGACCATCGACCCGCACTAACCCCTGCATGACCACCCGCCGCAAAAAAACGCGACTGTAGCCATCGATCTTTAACGTCAAATACAAATCGATGCGCAAGTTCGCATGCTCTGGCTCGACGGTAAACTCCAACCGCTCAAATGCCTTTTTGGTTCCAATATCCGCAGCTAGACCCTCTAGGCCGACGTTTCCGGCCATTCCAGGCAACTCCCCGACCGAGAGTGGACTTGAGCCTAATTCGCTCGGGGTTGTGGCTGGATCTGCAAAATCGACGTCCGATAGATCGGGTTCGACAAGCTCATCGAGCGGTAACCATTTCCCAGATGTTACCCCCGAGCCTCCTGCAGTTCGGGAAGGTACGTCCGAAGCATCGGATGGGACTTCGGGGGAATTCAATCGGTTTTTGGAACGTTTTCTCACAGGACCATCATCGCTGCCTTAAGGCTTCGGGGCAGAGGGCTCGGTTGTAGGCTCAGTTGCCGGTGCAGGCTCAGTTACCGGTGCAGGCTCCGTTGCCGG